>DMCZ01000193.1:27532-38061 GCA_003446655.1 Thauera sp.
GATCGCACTGCACGAATCCAGGAATTGCACTTGCTCATCCTGCATTGCCTGTGCGACGGTATCGACTGTTTGTTACTCGGAGTGGAAGACTGATGAAGACCCTGCGTCCCACCCTCGGCCCCGCAGACCAAGGGGACAACTCTCTTCGATCCCGCCGGAAACTGCTCCTCGGCCTTGGCGCAGCGGGCTTGCTGCCGATGCTGCAGGGCTGCTTCCCGGTCGTTGCCACCGGCGTCGGTGCAGGCGCGGCCATGGTGTCCGACCGCCGCACCAGCGGAACCTATGTGGAGGACGAAGGCATCGAGTGGAAGGTGTCGGGCCGCATCCGCGAGCGCTTCGGCAACAGCGCACACATCAACGTCACGTCTTATAACCGAAACGTCCTGCTCACCGGCGAAGCGCCCAACGACACGGTGCGCGGCGAGCTGGACGCAATCGTGGCCAGCGTCGAGCACGTGCGCGGGGTGATCAACGAGGTCGTCGTCGGCCCCAACTCGACGCTGACCGCGCGCGGCAATGACGCGCTCATCACCTCCAACGTCAAGGCCCGCTTCGTCGATGCCGGCCGCTTCTCGGCGCACAACGTCAAGGTCGTCACCGAAGCCAACGTCGTCTTCCTGATGGGCATCGTCACCCGCGCCGAAGCCGACGCCGCCGCCGAGGTTGCTCGCACCAGCAAGGGCGTCCGCAAGGTGGTGCGCGTATTCGAGTACATCAGCGACGAGGAAGCGCGCCGACTGGACAACCCGACCGGCGCACGCCGCCAGTAGATCCGGCCCCCCGGGCGATCAGGCCGGATCGCCCGCGGCCACGCCTCCCCGCACCCGGAGGCGGCCTGGCTTGCGCGCGCAGCGGTTCAATGTCCTGCGAGCGTATCCAGCAGCTTCTGATGAACCCCGCCAAAGCCGCCATTGCTCATCACCAGGATGTGATCGCCGGGCCGGGCCTCGGCGGCAACGTCGGCCACCAGCGCATCGAGGGCATCATAGGCGCGGGCCCGCGCGCCGAGTGGCGCCAAGGCTTCAGCGGCATCCCAACCCAGGCCAGCACCATGGCAGAACACCAGGTCCGCCTCGGCGAGGCTCGCCGGCAGCTGCGCCTTCATGACGCCGAGTTTCATGGTGTTCGAGCGTGGCTCGAGCACAGCCAGGATCCGCCCTTGCGGCTCGCGCCGGCGCAGGCCGCCGACGGTGAGTGCGATCGCGGTCGGGTGGTGGGCGAAGTCGTCATAGACGCTGACGCCTCTGACCACACCGCGCAATTCGAGCCGGCGCTTGATGCCGCGGAATCGTGCCAGACTCGCGATCGACTGCGCGGGCGTGACGCCCACGTGGCGCGCGGCGGCGATCGCGGCGAGCGCGTTCTCGCGGTTATGACTGCCGGCAAGCGGCATCGCCACACGCCCCTGCTCAAAGCCACCGAGGCTGAATACCGCCTCGGCCTCCGACGCCCCGGTCGCCACCGACCACTGCGCGGCATCGCCGAACCACTCCAGCTCCGACCAGCACCCGCGCGCGATGACCCGCTTCAGGCTTTCCTCGCGCGCATTGGCGACGATGCGCCCGCTGGCCGGAATCGTGCGCACCAGATGATGAAACTGGGTCTCGATCGCCGCCAGGTCAGCAAAAATGTCGGCGTGATCGAATTCCAGGTTGTTGAGGATCGCGGTGCGCGGGCGGTAATGAACGAACTTCGAGCGCTTGTCGCAGAAGGCGGTGTCGTACTCGTCGGCCTCGATGACGAAGAAGGGTGACTCGGTCAGCCTTGCCGACACGCCGAAGTTCTGTGGCACGCCCCCCACGAGGAAGCCGGGATTGAGCCCGGCGTCCTCGAGCATCCATGCCAGCAGCGAGGTCGTGGTCGTCTTGCCGTGGGTGCCGGCCACGGCCAGCACCCAGCGCCCCGCCAGCACATGCTCGGCAAGCCACTGGGGCCCGGATACATACGGCAGGCCACGGTCCAGGATCGCCTCGAGCAGCGCGTTGCCGCGCGAGACCGCGTTGCCGACCACGAACATGTCCGGCGCCAGATCCACCTGCGCGGCATCGTAGCCTTCAATCAGGCCAATACCCTGCTCTTCGAGCTGAGTGCTCATTGGCGGATAGACATTGGCGTCGCAGCCCGTGACCTTGTGTCCGGCTGCGCGCGCGAGCAGGGCGACACCGCCCATGAAGGTGCCGCAAATACCCAGGATGTGAATATGCATGAGGAACTGGAACTCCGGGGGCCGTCATCCGCATGAAACGGGCCCGTGTAGAATGGGCCCGCATTCTACCCGAGCCTCATCATGCCCTCACACGCTCACGCATCCCGCAGCGGCAGCCTCCGGCGCGAGATCGCCGCGCTGGCGGCACGCCTGATGGCCGAGGACGGCATCAGCGACTTCGGCTTCGCCAAGCGCAAGGCGGCCCGGCAGCTCGGTGCGACCGACGCCGACGCACTGCCCAACAATAGCGAGATCGAGGCCGAACTGCGCGCCTGGCAGGCGCTGTATCAGGACGAGGAACAGGCCGAGCGGCTACTCGAGATGCGCACGGCGGCCGTGGACGTCATGCGCATGTTGGCGCCGTTCCGCCCCTATCTCACGGGCGGCGCGCTGGATGGCACCGCCGGGCGCTACTCGGAGCTCGAAATCGAGCTCTTCCCCGAAAGCGCCAAGGACGTCGAGATCTTCTTCCTCAATCAGGACTTCCCATACGAGCACCGCGAGCCGCGCCGACCGGCGCCGCACACACCGGAGGCCATCCTGAGCTTCGATTGGGACGATGTGCCGGTGAAGGTCTCGATCTACCCATCTGCCGCCGAGCGGGCTCCTCGCCGCGGCCAGGATCGTGCGCGACTGGCGCAGGTCGAGGCCCTTCTGGCCGGCGCCGCGGCGGTGGACGACCCTGAAGCCCCCACCTGAGTTCGGCGCAACGGGCATGCATCGCGCCATGCCGGTCGTGCGAAGGCCGCCTTCGGCACCGGCAACACGAGCCGGACTACGCCTTGCGGACATGCGCCGCCTGCCGGCTTTCCACCGCTTGCAGCCTCAAGGCGACAGGCGCAGAATCCGCGCAGTATTCCGGAGGCAAGGCGCCGGCCATTCGAGCGCGACAAGAACCAGAAGTGGACAAAATGCGCACATTTGCGGCAAACTTGCCGGCATGAAGCGCTTAAAAGGCACGTTTCAATCTGTGGCCGGAACATCCGGAAACGGACCGATTCGCCTCCACGCACCCTGCTCGAGGACGGACGAGGCCCGCCCTTGCGGCACGTCAGGACCGCGTGGCAACCAATCCGATCGCATCACCACGGCGCAAGCGCGCAAGTCACCGGCCTGGCCTCTGCCGCGCTGACCTCGTACTGCTGCGGCCAGCCAGGCCTGCCCGCTCACGACGGCAAGACCGACACACACTGATCACCTTCAACCGCCAGCATGGAGACCATGCCGCGGTCACGTCTGGAGAAAAAAATGGATCTGCGCAAGCTGAAGAAACTCATCGACCTCGTTCAGGAATCGGGCATCTCCGAACTGGAAGTCACCGAAGGCGAGGAGAAGGTCCGCATCGCCAAGCATGCGGCGGCGGCACCCGCCAATTACTACGCGCACATCCCGGCCGCAGCCCCGGCGCCGTCCGCAGCGCCGGCCGCGGCAGCACCTGCAGCGGGCGCGACTGACAGCGCACTCCCCGAAGGGCACATCGTCAAGTCGCCCATGGTCGGCACCTTCTACCGCGCCGGCGCGCCGGGGGCCAAGCCCCTGGTCGAGGTCGGCCAGTCGGTCTCCGAGGGCGACCGCCTGTGCATCATCGAGGCGATGAAGCTGATGAACGAGATCGAAGCCGACACCAGCGGCGTCATCAAGGCCATCCTGGTCGAGAACGGCGAGCCGGTGGAATACGGCCAGCCCCTCTTCGTCATCGACTGAGCGCGCCCATGTTCGAGAAGATCCTGATCGCGAACCGCGGCGAAATCGCCCTGCGCATCCTGCGGGCCTGCCGGGAGCTCGGCATCAAGACCGTGGCGGTGCATTCCACCGCCGACACCGAGGCCAAGTACGTGCGCCTGGCCGACGAGTCCGTCTGCATCGGCCCGCCGCCCTCGGCGCAGAGCTACCTCAACGTGCCGGCGATCATCTCGGCCGCCGAGGTCACCGATGCCGAGGCCATCCATCCGGGCTACGGCTTCCTGTCCGAGAACGCCGATTTTGGCGAGCGTGTCGAGCAGTCCGGATTCGTCTTCATCGGCCCGCGCCCGGACACCATCCGCCTGATGGGCGACAAGGTCTCGGCCAAGGACGCGATGAAGGCGGCGGGCGTGCCCTGCGTGCCCGGTTCGGACGGCGCCTTGCCCGAGGACCCGAAGGAAATAGTCAAGATCGCACGCGCCGTCGGCTACCCGGTGATCATCAAGGCCGCCGGCGGCGGCGGCGGGCGTGGGATGCGCGTGGTGCACACCGAGGCCGCGCTGCTCAACGCCGTCACCACCACCCGCGCCGAGGCGCAGGCGGCCTTCGGCAACCCGGTGGTGTACATGGAGAAGTTCCTCGAGAACCCGCGCCACGTCGAGATCCAGGTGCTGGCCGACCAGCACGGCAACGCCGTCTACCTGGGCGAGCGCGACTGCTCGATGCAGCGCCGTCACCAGAAGGTCATCGAGGAAGCCCCCGCCCCCGGCATCGACCGCAAGCTGATCGCCAAGGTAGGCGAGCGCTGCGCCGAGGCCTGCCGCAAGATCGGCTATCGCGGCGCCGGCACCTTCGAGTTCCTGTTCGAGAACGACGAGTTCTACTTCATCGAGATGAACACCCGGCTCCAGGTCGAGCACCCGGTGACCGAGTTCATCACCGGCATCGACCTCGTCCAGGCGCAGATCCGTGTCGCGGCTGGCGAGAAGCTGTGGTTCCGCCAGCGCGACATCGAATTCCGCGGCCATGCGGTGGAATGCCGCATCAACGCCGAGGATCCATTCAAGTTCACCCCTTCGCCGGGACGCATCAGCAACTGGCATACGCCGGGCGGCCCCGGCATCCGAGTCGACTCGCACGTCTACAACGGCTACACGGTGCCGCCACACTACGACTCGATGATCGGCAAGCTCATCGCCTACGGCGACACCCGCGAGCAGGCGATCCGCCGCATGCGCATCGCACTGTCCGAGATGATGGTCGAGGGCATCAAGACCAACATCCCGCTGCACCAGACCCTGATGCTGGACCCGCGCTTCAACGAGGGCGGCACCAGCATCCACTATCTGGAGCACAAGCTGGCCGACCGCAGCGAAGTCCAGGACTGATCGCGCATGTGGATCTCGGTCACCCTGCAGGCCGACGCCGACAAGGCCGAGGCGCTTTCCGACGCGCTGATGGAAGCGGGCGCGCTGTCGGTTTCCATCGAGGACGCCGATGCCGGCACCGACGCCGAGAAGCCGCAGTTCGGCGAGCCCGGCCACCTGCCGACCAGTCTTTGGGACCACAGCCGTGTCATCGCGCTGTTCGACGGCGCAACCGGCCGCCCCGAGCTCGAGGCGGCACTCGCCGAGGCGAGCCGGGCTGCCGGGCTCGACTCGGTGCCGGTCTTCTCGACCGAAGAGGTGGCCGAGCAGAACTGGGTGCAGCTCACGCAGAGCCAGTTCGACCCGATCCGCATCACGGAAAGGCTGTGGATCGTGCCGTCCTGGCATGAAGCCCCCGACGCACAGGCAATCAATATCGAACTGGACCCGGGCATGGCCTTCGGCACCGGCTCGCACCCAACGACACGGCTCTGCCTGGAGTGGCTCTGTGATGCGGTCACGCCCGGTTGCAGCGTGCTCGACTATGGCTGCGGATCGGGCATCCTCGGAATTGCAGCGGCGAAACTTGGCGCGGGCGACGTGCTCGGCATCGACATCGACGAAAAGGCCGTCGAGGCCGCCCGCGACAACGCCGCACGCAATCACGCGGTCATGCGTCTGCAGCACTCGGCCGAGCCGGTGGGTGACACCTTCGACTTGGTCGTAGCCAACATCCTGACCAATCCGCTGTGCGTCCTGGCGCCTGCGATTGCCGCCCGTGTCGTCCCGGGCGGGCGCGTGGCACTGTCCGGCGTACTCGAAACCCAGGCCGAGCAGGTGATCGAGGCCTGGCGCCCCTTCATCACGCTCGAGATCGGTGCGAGCCTCGATGGCTGGATTCGCCTGGAAGGCCACCGCCCCACACCATGATGCTCACCCGCTGCCCCGCCTGCCAGACGGTCTTCCGGCTGCGGCCCGAGCAGCTTCACGCCCGCCGCGGCGAGGTCCGCTGCGGGCATTGTTTCCATCCATTCAACGCGCTCGAGCACGCAATCGAGGGGGCGGCAGGCGCCCCCCCCGCAGCGCCGTCGAGCACGCGGGGCGTCCTGATCCTCGAGGACAAGCCCGCGGCGCCAGCCCGCACGCAACCGCCAGCATCGCTGCTGGAGTTCGATATTCCGGACCTGGAGCCGGAGACGACGCCCGCCGAGCCTCGCACCGCAGCCGGAGAAGTCGAAGCCACGGAACAGCACATCCCGGCGGTGCATGCCCCCCAGGCCGAATTCGCAGAGCCCTCGTCAGTGCAGCCTACCGGGGTCGCAGCGGCTCCGCCAGGGCCAAGCAACGCTGAGCTGCCTCGCGTCTTTCCCGGCGTGCTGCGCAGCGGTCGGCGCCCCGCGTCGCTCTCCGCACAGGCGCCCGCAACAGCGCCGACGCACGTTGAGATCCCGGCCGAGGAGCCGTCCGCAACCGCCACCAAGCCCTCTGCGTCGCCAGCGTTCGACCCCGCACCACCGCTGACGCGGCCCGCGCCGGAACCCCAGGAGACTGCAGTCCATGAGCCGGATCTTGCGCGGCTCGACGCCACTTACGGCCGAGCGCCGCGCGCGAACCACCCCGCGCTGAAGGCCTTCGGCTGGCTGCTCACGCTCGCACTGACTGCGCTGCTCGGTGTGCAGGCCGCCTATCTTTATCGAATGGAGATTGCGCGCGAACTGCCCGGCCTTCGCCCGCTTCTGACTGAGGCCTGCGCCCGCGCCGGATGCACCGTCCCTTACCCCCAGGATGCCGATCACATCGCAATCGAGGCCTCAGACCTGCAGGCCGAACCCGGCAGGCCCGGTCACTACCTGCTGCACGCCACATTGAACAACCGTGCCGAGTACCCGCAGCGCTGGCCGTACCTCGAGTTGACCCTGACCGACGCCGGCGACAACCCGATAACACGACGCGTCCTGACGCCCGCGCAATGGCTCAATGCCGAGCACCAAAGTGTCGATGAGGCCTTTCCCGCCCGCAGGGCCGTTGAGCTGCGCTTACCCTTCGAGGTGTCAGGCCTGGCGCCCACTGGCTACCGGATCTACGCCTTTTATCCCTGAGCGGGAGCAGGTCCGGCACCGTTCGACCCCTTCCGTCGAGGACCGCCCGGGCCGCTCAGCGCGAAACCCGCGTGGCCCCCCCGTCACGCAGCACCCTCACCCGCTCCCCGGGGCGGAAGGCTTCGCCCTCGTCGGCCTGGACCACGGCCAGGAACTGCCCGTTGTCGAGACGGACCGTCACTTCGACGCCCGGCGTCCGGGTTGCCCCTTCTTCAAGGGCCGAGCCCGCGAGACCACCGGCAACCGCACCGATCACCGTTGCCACCGCCTGACCGCGGCCACCGCCGACGGTACTGCCGGCGATACCGCCCACCGCGGCGCCGGCAACCGATCCGATCGGTGTCTTTGTGCCCTCGAGCTGCACGGCACGCACCGACTCGATAGTGCCGAACTGCACCGTCATCGCCCGGCGTGCCTCGGTGCGCGAGTACGTTCCGCCGCCCAGCCCCTGGGCGCAGCCGCTCAGCACCAGCACGGCGACAGCCGCGGCCGCCATCGCACTCAGCTTCACACGCCGCGCCTTCACTTCATTTCCGATCACCAGAGCTCCTCCCCGAAAGCCTCGCGGTAGCGAGACGCAATATCCGCCCGCGACGGTTGGTGGTTCTGCCCCCCACGATGGGCAATCTTGATCGCCCCCATCACGGCGGCGAGCCGCGCGCTCCTGCGCAGGTCCCAGTCATTGGCAATGCCGTGCAACAGCCCGGCACGATAGGCGTCCCCGCAGCCGGTGGGGTCGACGATCGCTTCTGCCTTCACAGCCGGCACCTCGAACACCTCACCCCGCCAATGTACCCGCGAACCCTCTGCGCCAAGCGTCACGACCAAGGCCTCGACCTCACGCGCGAGTTCCGCCTCGCTACGCCCCGTCTTGTCGCACATAAGGCGCGCTTCGTAGTCATTGACCGTACAGTAGCGCGCCTGTTGCAGGCAATTCAGTAACGCTTCGCTACCGAGAATGGGCAGGGCCTGGCCAGGATCGAACACGAAGGGCACGCCCGCCTCGGCAAAACCCGCGGCGTGGCGCAGCATGCCGTCGGCGCCGTCGGGCGAAACGATGCCCAGTCGCGCGCCCTTGGCGGCGCGGACGTCGTTGAGGTGGGAATGGAACATCGCCCCCGGATGAAACGCGGTGATCTGGTTGTCGTCGAGGTCCGTCGTGATGAAAGCCTGCGCGGTGAACGTGCCAGGCACCTCGCGCACGAAATCCTCGCGCAACCCAAGCGCCCGCATGCGTGCACGATACGGCTCGGCATCCTCCCCCACGGTGGCGACGATGGTCGGGTCGCTACCGAGCAGCTTGAGGCTATAGGCGATGTTGCCCGCACAGCCACCGAACTCCCGGCGCAGATCCGGCACCAGGAAGGATACGTTCAGGATGTGGATCTGCTCGGGCAGGATGTGGTTCTTGAAGCGGTCATGAAAGACCATGATCGAGTCGTAGGCGACCGATCCGCAGACGAGGATGGACATGGGAGCCGCATTGCCGGGAAGTGATCAGGATCCCGATTATACGCAGCGCGAGGAAGGCGCCGGCCGCCCTTTCCCCTTCAGCTCAGTCCCCTGCCGCAAGCACCCCGCGCAGCCTCGCAGCCATTTCCTCCAGGGCCTCGCGCGGCGGATTCTTCACCGGCCAAGCCAGCTCCATGCCATCACCTTCCCAGCGCGGCAGCACGTGGATATGGAAATGGAACACCGTCTGCGCGCCGGCCTTCTCGTTGGCCTGGAACAAGGTGACGCCTTCGCAGCCGAAGGCGCGCTTGGCCGCTCGGGCCATCCGCGCGGCGGTGCGGAAGACCGCGCCCGCCAACGCATCCTCGAGGGCATAGATGTTGGGGCGGTGCGGCTTGACCAGGACCAGCATGTGGCCCGGGTTAACGGACTGGATGTCCATGATCACGAGCGTCTCTTCGTCCTCGAAAACCCTGGATGCGGGCAGTTCTCCGCGGGCGATGCGGCAGAACACGCAGTGCTCTGCGCTGTGGGAATCAGTCATGCGGCTCAGTCTCCGTGGGTCTGCATTCCGGCCTGATCGTCGGCGCCGCGCCAGGCCATCGGTCATCGCATCGTAACCAGCGCGTCACCGCGTCGCAACGCGGGGTTTCGAGAATGGCCCGACCCAAACAGGACGGAAGAAGGCCATGCTTCAGCACATCCAGCCGCGCCAGGACCGCGCCGCGCGCAAGTCCCGCAACCTGCATGTCGGTCTCGCCACCTGCGAGACCGAGATCCTCGAAGCCCAGAAGCTGCGCTACCGCGTTTTCGCCGAGGAGATGGGCGCCCGTCTATCCACGCGCACTCCCGGCGTCGATCGCGACATCTACGACCCGTTCTGCGAGCACCTGATCGTGCGCGACGAGGACGCCGGCCGCATCGTCGGCACCTACCGCATCCTCTCGCCGGCAGCCGCGCGCAAGGTCGGCGGCTACTACTCGGAAAACGAGTTCGACCTCACGCGCCTGCAGCACCTGCGCAGCCGGCTGGTCGAGATCGGGCGCTCCTGCATCGACGCCGACTACCGCAGCGGGGCGGTGATCGCGCTGCTGTGGTCCGGGCTGGCGCGCTACATGCAGGAAAACGGCTACGACTACCTGATCGGCTGCGCCTCCGTGAGCATGGCCGACGGCGGGCATAATGCGGCCAGTCTGTATAATCGTCTGCGCGACAAGCACCTCGCGCCGATGGAATACCACGTCTTCCCGCGCTATCCGTTGCCGCTGGGCAGCCTGCGCGGCGACCTCGAGGCCGAAGCCCCCCCGCTGATCAAGGGCTATCTTCGCGCCGGCGCATGGGTTTGCGGCGAGCCCGCGTGGGATCCCGATTTCAACACCGCGGACCTGCCCATCCTGATGCCGATCAACAAGGTCGATGAGCGCTACGCCCGCCACTTCATGGGACGCCAGGACTGAAGCACACCGCCCACATCACGCCCCGGATAGACGACGGCATGCATGCCAGCGATCACCGCGCGACCTGCCCTGCGAGCCTGCCGGCCGCCGGAGGCGCCGCCTGTCCGCACACGGTTGCAGGCGACAACGTGCAGCGCACCGACGCCACGCCGCGCGCGCTGCGCGCCTGGCGCTACCTGCGGCTCGCGCTGCACCTGGCCCAGGGCGTGCTGACCATCGCGCTGATCCACCCCCTCACCCGCCACCGCGCGCATCTGGCCTTGCG
>DMCZ01000193.1:38341-41822 GCA_003446655.1 Thauera sp.
GAACGACACCATCTTCCTGCGCCGCGGCAGCCGCGGCCACGCGCGGATCATCAATGAGGAAACCGCGGCCGTGCTCGACGCCGCGCGCAACGTGGCGATCTTCCCGGAAGGCACGACCACCGACGGTCGCCAGCTGCTGCACTTCCACGCCGCCCTGCTGCAGCCCGCGATCGCCTGCGGCCATCCGGTGCAGACGCTGGCGCTGCAGTACCTCACGCCCGACGGCGACTTCACGCGCGCGCCAGCCTACGACGGCGACCTGAGCCTTGGCCAGTGCGTGGCCAACATCATCGCCGCACGCCGCACCGTCGCGCGCGTCACCGTGGGCGCGCCGATCGCCACGACCGAGGGCGTGGACAGACGCGCACTGGCTGCACGGGCGCACGCGGAGATCGGTTCCGTCCTCCAGCTCACGAAGCCCGCATCGAGCGCCTAGCCCGGCACCTGAAACACCACGCCGTCTTCGATACGGATCGCAGTGAGCTTGCCGCCCCAAACACAGCCCGAATCGAGCGCGATCAGGCCTGGCTCGCGATAGAAGCCGAGCGCGGACCAGTGTCCGCACACGATCGTGTGCGTGCGGCTAAAGCGGTCCGGTACACTGAACCAGGGAAGCATTCCGGGCGGAGCCTTGTGCGGCCCCCCCTTTGCACGCAGGTCCATGCGACCATCCGCACTGCAGAAGCGCAGCCGGGTGAGCGCATTCACGATCACCCGCAGACGGTCCCAGCCCTTGAGCCCGTCGGACCAGCGCTCCGGACGGTTCCCGGCGAGGTTGAGCAGGAACTCGCGCGCGCGCGCCCCCCCCAGCACCGCGCTCACTTCGCCGGCGAGGGCCTGCGCGCGGGTCACGGTCCATCCCGGCAACAGGCCGGCATGGACCAGCACATGGTCGCCATGCACCTTGAGTAGCGGCAGGCAGGCCAGCCAGTCGATCAGCTCCTCTCGATCGGGCGCCTCGAGCACCTGGAACAAGGTGTCGTCGCTATCACGACGCTTGAAGCCGGCCGCCACCATCAGCAGGTAGAGGTCATGGTTGCCGAGCACGATGCTCGCCGCATCGCCCAGGTCGCGCAGGGTGCGCAGCACGCGCAGGGATTCGGGCCCGCGATTGACCAGGTCGCCGACGATCCACAGCCGGTCCACAGCCGGGTCGAACGCGACCTTGTCCAGCATCCGCGCCAGCGGCGCGTAACAGCCCTGGATGTCGCCGATTGCGTAGGTGGCCATCGGATCCCTGCTCTCGGTGGCGGATCAGACCTTGTAATAGTCGCGGTACCACGCGACGAAGCGCCCCACTCCGTCGCGCACGCTGGTCGCCGGCGCGAACCCGGTCCACGCATTTAGCGCGGCGGTGTCCGCATAGGTCGCCGGCACGTCGCCATCCTGCAGCGGCAGGAAATTCTTCTCGGCCTTCATGCCGAGCGCGTCCTCGATCGCGGCGACGAAGCTCATGAGTTCGACCGGGTCGTGGTTGCCGATGTTGAACACGTGGTACGGGGCGTTGCTCGTGCCCGGGTTGGGCTGCAGCGCATCGAAAGCCGGGTCCGGCTCGGCGACGTGGTCGAGCGTGCGGATCACCCCTTCAACGATGTCGTCGACGTAGGTGAAGTCGCGCTTCATGCGGCCATGATTGAACACGTCGATCGGCCGACCTTCGAGGATGGCCTTGGTGAACAGGAACAGCGCCATGTCCGGCCGCCCCCAGGGGCCATACACGGTGAAGAAGCGCAGCCCGGTGGTCGGCAAACCGTAGAGATGGCTGTAGGTGTGCGCCATCAGTTCGTTGGCCTTCTTGGTCGCAGCGTAGATGCTCACCGGATGGTCGACGCTGTCGGCCTCGGAGAACGGCATCCTGGTGTTGCCGCCATACACGCTCGAGCTCGACGCATACACCAGGTGCTGCACCTTCGCATGCCGGCAGCCCTCGAGGATGTTCATGAAGCCGACCACGTTGCTGTCGATGTAGGCGTGCGGGTTCTGCAGCGAATAGCGCACGCCGGCCTGTGCGGCGAGATGGATCACACGGTCGAACCTTTCGGCGGCGAACAGCGCCTCCATGCCGGCGCGGTCGGCGACGTCCATCTTCATGAAGCGGAATCCCGCATGCGACGTGAGGCGCGCGAGCCGCGCCTCCTTCAGCGTCGGGTCGTAGTAGTCGTTCAGATTGTCGACGCCGACGACTTCATCGCCGCGGGCGAGAAGACGCAGGGAGGAGTGCATACCGATGAAGCCGGCAGCGCCGGTGACGAGAATTTTCATGAGAGCGTCGGCCGTAAAGAAATCGGGCGGGATTATCGCATGCACATCCCCGTCAGGCGTGTGACGGGTTGCTTGCAGCGCCTGGGGAACAGCCCGTTCAGCGTGCCCCTGGCATCCGTGCTTATACTTGCACGGTCGTGACTCCCCCGGCCTCGATGCTGACCCGCCTGCCCTACACCCTGCTGTGGATACTCGCGTTGCCCCTGGTGCTGCTTCGCCTGCTGTGGCGGGGGCGCCGCCAGCCCGCCTATCTGCGGCACGTGGGCGAGCGCTTCGGGCGCTACCGCGTGCGTGCGCCGCTGGCGGTGATCTGGGTGCACGCCGTGTCGGTGGGCGAGACGCGCGCCGCCGAACCGCTGGTACGTGCGCTGCTTGAGCGCTGGCCGGAGCACAGCGTGCTACTCACCCACATGACCCCCACCGGGCGCGACACCGCGCGTACCCTGTTCAAGGACGAGGCGCGCGTGCTGTGCGCCTACCTGCCCTACGACATCGGCTGCTTCGTCCATGCCTTCCTGCGCCACTTCCGCCCGATGTTCGGCGTGATCATGGAGACCGAGCTGTGGCCCAACCTGCTCGCTGCCTGCCGCCGGAGGCGCATCCCGGTAATGCTGGCCAACGCGCGCCTGTCCGAGCGCTCCGCCCGCCGCTACGCCAGGCTGCCGGCACTGACCGCGCTGACCTTGAAGGCCCTCGCCGCGATCGGCGCGCAAACCGCAGCGGACGCTGCGCGCCTGACCCAGCTCGGCGCCCGGCGGGTGACGGTGACCGGCAACATCAAGTTCGACATCACTCCACCGGCCGGGATGCTGGCGCTCGGCCGCACCCTTCGCGCGCGGATCGGCGACCGACCGGTGGTGCTTGCCGCCAGCACCCGTGAGGGCGAGGAGGCGCTGCTGGTGGATGCCTTCGCGCGCCACGCGCCGGCCAACGCGGTGTTTCTGGTGGTGCCGCGCCATCCCCAGCGTTTCGACGCGGTCGCGGCCCAACTCGCGGCGCGCGGGCTGGCCATGCAGCGCCGCAGCTCGGACGAGACGATCGCGCCCCACACCCGGGTGCTGCTCGGTGACTCGATGGGGGAAATGTTCGCCTACTATGCGGCGGCCGACGTGGCGCTGATCGGTGGCAGCTGGCTGCCCTTCGGCGGCCAGAACCTGATCGAGGCTTGCGCGGTCGGCACGCCCGTGGTGGTGGGACCGCACACCTTCAACTTCCAGGC
>DMCZ01000267.1:0-3286 GCA_003446655.1 Thauera sp.
AGATGTGTATAAGAGACAGCCGTGCAGCAGGAAGAGGTGAAGCAGGTATTCGAGCAGGGTCCACGCCGTCAGGCCCGCCACCATCATGACGACCGCGAGCCACGCCGGCAGACCGGTTTCCGCCAGCACCGCGAGCGCGAGCGCGCCGCCCACCGCGGACACCAGCAAGGAGGCCGGAAACGCCAGCGCCCAGGCGCCCGAGCGCGCTTCAGCCACGGCGCGCTCCACGGGTCGGATCGGCCCCCAGCTCGGTTCCCTCTCGCGGCGTGCTCGCCTCCGCCTCATTCGGCGCGCGCCCGCGGCCATCCGCTGCGCCAGCGCCGGGCGCGCCCGTCTCCAAGCAGCCCTCGACCTGCCAGGCATACATGAGACCGGACTCCGAGAAGCTCAGCCCGGTCTCCTCGTCCCGCCACCAGCCCGGGCCATGCGGCTCACGGCCCTCGAAGCGCCAGCAGCGCAGTTCGCCGCTGCACAAGCGAATCCTGTAACGCCCGCCCACCCGCAGCTCGTCCACGCTTTCCGTCATTGCCCCACCTCCGTCGGTCGACCGCGCGGCCGCCCGCGATGCAACGCTTTCATCATAGTCGCTGACGCGCACCTGGCCGGCACCCATCGCCAGCAGGGCTGGCACGCAGCGAACCGGAACCTTCTCCGGCATGCCTTGACTATACAGTACCAATTTAGTACTTTTAATGCACTTCAACCGGACAGCAGACAGGCGATCATGCTGCGCATAAGCAAACTCACCGACTATGGCACCCTGATCCTGGCCCACATGGCCGGGCTGCCGGGCCGGCTGCACAGCGCGGCAGAACTGGCCGAGGCGCTCGGGCTGGGGCTGCCGACGGTCAGCAAGGTGCTCAAGACCCTCGGCCGCCATGCACTGGTGAGCAGCCAGCGCGGCGCGCACGGCGGCTACGTGCTCACCCGCGCGGCCGAGCAGATCACCGTCGCCGACATCATCGACGCGCTCGAAGACCAGCCCTTCGGCCTCACCGAGTGCAGCGCAAGCGCTGGCGTGTGCAGCATGGAAAGCGACTGCCGAATCCGCGACAACTGGCTGCGCATCAACACCGTGGTCCGCCAGGCGCTGCAGTCCGTCACGGTTGCCGACATGGTGCACCCGGACGCGCCCTCGCCCCTCGCGCGCGGGCTCGTGTCGAATGAACCCGCTTCCCATCGCATGCACGGCCCCGCCCGCCTGGGCAGCCGCGCAGCCGCAACCTCACTCGCTGCCTGCATCCCGACGCCCCGCGCAGACGACCAGGAGATCTGACGATGAACACCCCCATCACCGCCCCCTCCCCGACCCGCTCGCCCACTCGCGGCGACGCACTCGGCACTTTCCTGGAACAGGAATACGCCGCCGGCTTCGAGACCACGCTCGAGACCGACGCGGTGCCCAAGGGCCTGTCCGAAGACACCATCCGCATGATCTCCGCACGCAAGGGCGAGCCCGACTGGCTGCTCGAATGGCGCCTCGAGGCCTACCGCCACTGGCTGACGATGAGCCCGCCGACCTGGGCCGCGGTGCAGTTTCCGCCGGTGGACTTCCAGGACATCGTCTACTACTCCGCGCCCAAGTCGAAGAAGGACGGCCCCAAGAGCCTGGACGAGGTCGATCCCGAGCTGCTGCGCACCTTCGAGAAGCTCGGCGTGCCGCTTCACGAGCGCGCACGGCTGGCCGGCGTAGCGGTCGACGCGGTGTTCGACTCGGTGAGCGTCGCCACCACCTTCAGGAAGGAGCTCGGCGAACACGGCATCGTGTTCTGCTCCTTCTCCGAGGCGGTGAAGGAGCACCCCGAGCTGGTGCGCCAGTACCTCGGCACCGTGGTGCCGCCGGGCGACAACTTCTACGCCGCGCTGAATTCCGCGGTGTTCTCCGACGGCTCCTTCGTCTTCATCCCCAAGGGCGTGAAATGCCCCATGGAGCTCTCCACCTACTTCCGCATCAACGCCCGCGACACCGGCCAGTTCGAGCGCACGCTGATCATCGCTGAGGAAGGCGCGTCCGTCAGCTACCTCGAGGGCTGTACCGCGCCGATGCGAGACGAGAACCAGCTCCACGCCGCGGTGGTGGAACTGATCGCGCTCGACGACGCCAAGATCAAGTATTCCACCGTGCAGAACTGGTACCCCGGCGACAAAGACGGCAAGGGCGGCATCTACAACTTCGTCACCAAGCGCGGCGACTGTCGCGGCGCGCGCTCGCACATCTCGTGGACGCAGGTCGAGACCGGCTCGGCGATCACCTGGAAGTACCCGAGCGTGATCCTGCGCGGCGACGACTCGGTGGGCGACTTCCACTCGGTGGCGCTGACCAACAACCTGCAGCAGGCCGACACCGGCACCAAGATGATCCACATGGGGCGCAACACCCGCAGCACCATCCTCAGCAAGGGCATCTCCGCCGGGCGCGGCAGCAACACCTTCCGCGGCCTGGTCAAGGTCACGCCCAAGGCCGAAGGCGCGCGCAACTACACGCAGTGCGATTCGCTGCTGATCGGCGACCGCTGCGCGGCGCACACCTTCCCCACCATCGAGGTGCGCCACCCCACGGCCCACGTCGAGCACGAGGCCACCACCTCGCGCATCGGTGAGGACCAGCTCTTCTACGCGATGCAGCGCGGCATCAGTGCCGAGGACGCGGTGTCGATGATCGTCAATGGCTTCTGCCGCGAGGTGTTCAAGGAACTGCCGATGGAGTTCGCGGTGGAAGCACAGAAATTGCTCGGCGTGAGCCTCGAAGGCAGCGTCGGCTAAGGACCCACAGGAGAATCAAGATGCTCAGAATCAACAACCTGCACGCCTCGGTCGACGGCAAGGCGATCCTCAACGGGCTGAACCTGGAGGTCGCGAACGGCGAGGTGCACGCGATCATGGGCCCCAACGGCTCGGGCAAGAGCACGCTCGCCCAGGTGCTGGCCGGGCGTGACACCTTCACCGTCACCGACGGCAGCGTCGACTGGGACGGCACCGACCTGCTCGCCCTGCCCGCCGAGGAGCGCGCCCGCGCCGGGCTCTTCCTCGCCTTCCAGTACCCGGTCGAGATCCCGGGCGTGTCCAACGCCTACTTCCTCAAGGCCGCGGTCAACGCCGTGCGCCGCCACCGCGGTCTGTCGGAATACGACGCGATGGACTTCCTCGCCAAGGTGAAGACCGAGATGAAGGCGGTGGGCATGAAGGAGGAGTTCCTCTACCGCTCGGTGAATGAGGGCTTCTCGGGCGGCGAGAAGAAGCGCAACGAGGTGCTGCAGATGGCGCTGCTCGAACCCAGGCTCGCGGT
>DMCZ01000267.1:3579-4097 GCA_003446655.1 Thauera sp.
GCCGCCAGCCTCCCCGGCGCCGAGCTGCCCTGGCTCGCCCGCCTGCGCGAGACGGCGATCGACCGCTTCGCCGACGAGGGCTGGCCCACGATGCGCAAGGAGAACTGGCGCCACACCTCGCTCGCCTTCATGGAGCAGCAGGCGCTGGCGGTGCGCTCGACGGTCGCCCCCGCGGCGGTCGTGGCGGACTTGCGCGCACGCTACCAGGCAGCACTCGGCGCAGCGCAGGCTCACGCGAACAAGGGCACAGACGCAGCCTGCGACGACGGCCACTGGGTGGTCTTCGTCGATGGGCATTTCGCCCCGGCGCTCTCCGCCCTCGGCAAGCTCCCCGCTGGCGTGCAGGTCGGCAGCGTCGCGGAAGCGCTCGCGCAAACCCCCGAGGCCGTCGAGGCCGCCTTCGGCCAGGCCGGCGATGGCGAAGCGCCCGCTGCGCTGAACAGCGCGCTTGCCGCGGATGGCGCCTGGATCCGGCTGGCGCGCGGCAGCGTGGTCGAGGCGCCGATCCACCTCGTCTT
>DMCZ01000267.1:4300-5258 GCA_003446655.1 Thauera sp.
GCCGTCACCCGCGTGCTCGCCGCCCAGGACAGCCATGTGACCCACCTCAAGCTGCAGCAGGAGGCGCCCGAGGCCATCCACCTCGCCAGTATCGAGGCCGAGCAGGCGCGCGGGGCGGTGTTCGCCTCGCACTCGCTGTCCTTCGGCGCCCGCCTGGCCCGCAACGACATCCGCACCCGGCTCGCCGGCGAGGGCGCCGAGGCGCTGTTGAACGGCCTCTACCACGCCGATGGCCGCCGCCATGTCGATCACCACACCCGCATCGACCACACGCGCCCGCAGGCTACCAGCCGCGAGTTCTACCGCGGCTTGCTCGACGGCAGTGCGCGCGGGGTGTTCACGGGTCGTGTCCTGGTCGCCCAGGACGCACAGCGCACCGACGCCATGCAGCGCTGCGACAACCTGCTGCTTTCCCGGCTGGCCGAGGCCGACGCCCGCCCCGAGCTCGAGATCTACGCCGACGACGTCAAGTGCGCCCACGGCGCCACCGTCGGCCAGCTCGACGAGGACGCCCTCTTCTACCTGCGCAGTCGCGGGATCGACGCTGCGCATGCGCGCCAGCTGCTGACCTACGCCTTCGCCGCCGAGGTGCTCGAGCGCATCGCCCATGCCCCGCTGCGCGCACTGGGTCGCGCTGCATTACTCGAACGCCTGCCGGCCACAGCCCGACTGGAGGATCTGTCGTGAACGCTCCGCGAGAAAACGTCATGGACGCTGCCATGCTGGAACTCGCCACCGATTTTCCCATCCTCGGCCGCCCGGTGAACGGGCGCCGCCTCGCCTATCTGGACAACGGCGCCACCACGCAGAAACCGACGGCAGTGATCGAGGCCGAGGCGCGCTTCTACCGCGAGTCGAATGCCAACATCCACCGCGGCGTGCACTGGCTGTCGCAGCACGCCACCGAGCTCTATGATGGCGCGCGCGCCGCCGTTCAACGCTTCCTCAACGCCGCAAG
>DMCZ01000249.1 GCA_003446655.1 Thauera sp.
AGATGTGTATAAGAGACAGGCCCTCGTCCTCACCCACATCACGATCGCCGCGGTGACGATCTTCCTGCACCGCCACCAGGCCCACCGTGCGCTCGACCTGCACCCGATCCCCAGCCATTTCTTCCGCTTCTGGCTGTGGCTCACCACCGGCATGGTCACCAAGGAGTGGGCGGCGATCCACCGCAAGCACCACGCTAAGTGCGAGACCGAGGAGGACCCGCACAGCCCGCAGACGCGCGGCCTGCGCAAGGTGCTGTGGGAGGGCGCCGAGCTCTACCGCGCCGAGGCGAAGAACCAGGAGACCCTGCAGCGCTATGGCCACGGCACGCCCGACGACTGGCTCGAGCGCAACGTCTATCGCCATTCGGTGCTTGGGGTGTCGATCATGCTGGTGATCGACGTCATCGCCTTCGGTGCGCTCGGCCTCACGATCTGGGCGGTGCAGATGGTGTGGATTCCGTTCTGGGCGGCCGGCATTGTCAATGGCGTCGGCCACTACTGGGGCTATCGCAACTACGACTGCGTCGATGCCTCACGCAATATCTCGCCCTGGGGCATCCTGATCGGCGGCGAGGAACTGCACAACAACCACCACAGCTTCGCCACCTCCGCCAAGCTGTCGTCGAAGTGGTACGAGTTCGACATCGGCTGGATGTACATCCGCATCCTCGAGATCCTCGGCCTGGCCAAGGTCAAGAAGACCATCCCGCAGCCGAAGTTCGGCGAGGCCAAGGCGGTGCCCGACTTCGACACCCTGCAGGCGATCGTCACCCATCGCTACGACGTGATGACGCGCTACGTGCGCTCGCTCAGGCAGGTGTGCGCAGAGGAGGCGCGGCGGCTGAAGGCGGCGCACGGTCCGGCGCTCGATGTGCGTGCCTTGCGGCGCTGGGTGCTGTCGGGTGAGGCCGGGAACCTGAAGGACGAGCAGCGGCAGCAGCTCGAGGTGGTGGTGAAGGAGAGCCCGGCGCTCGCCACCGTGCTGTCGATGCGCGAGGAACTCACCGCCCTCTGGGCGCGCTCGAACGCCAGCCGCGAGCAGCTGCTCGCCCAGCTGCAGGACTGGATCGCGCGTGCCGAGCAGAGCGGCATCCGCCAGCTCCAGGAGTTCTCTCTCAGCCTGCGCCGCTACGCGGTGTGAATGCGATCGGCGGCGCGGGGCAGGGCGCCGCCGCAGTCCTGGCGCCGCACGCGTTGCGGGCCGGAAGCACGCTCAGGTCGATAGGTAGCGCGCAAACAGCGTCGCCATGGGCTTCGCCGCGGCCGAGAGCGGCACCCCGCGCAGGCGCAGGATGCCGAAGTCCATTGGTGGCGGCAGCGGTGCCACCTTCAGGCACTGGATGCCGTGGCCGACCAGCCTGTCCTTGAACAGGCGCTCCGGACCGATGCCGATGCAGTCGGTGCGCTGCATCAGCTCGAGCATCAGCATCGTCGACGCGCAGCGGATCATGTGCCTGGGCGGGGGCAAGCCCTGCTCACCCAGCCATGACAGCAGCGCGCCGCCCAGGCTGCCGGGACTCAGGTTCATCACCCATTTCGCATCCTTCAGGTCGGCCCAGGTGGTCGCCGCGGCGAGCGGATGGCCCTCGCGCGCAGCCAGGATCGCCTCCGCCGGCCCGAGGGGCTCGAACACGATCTCGTAGGGCAGGTCGGTGGCGTCAGCGACGGCAATCGCGAAATCGAGCCGGCCCTCGATCAGGTCGGGCAGCACCTGCGTCAGCAGCCCCTCGGTCAGGTGGACCTCGGTCTCCGGCTGCAGCGCCTCGTATTCGCGCAATACCCGCGGCAGCACGGTCGCGCCCACCATCGGCGTCACCGCGATCACCACCCGCGCGCCGGGCCCGCCGTGCAGCAGGCGCACTTCCTCCACCGCCTTGTCCAGGATCGACAGGGCCAGCCGGGCGTGGCTGAGCAGCAGTGAGCCCGCGGGGGTGAATTCAATGCCCTTGTAGCTGCGGGTCAGGAGCTGCGCGCCGACGTCGTCCTCGAGCTCGCGCAGGGCCTTGGTCAGGGCGCTCTGGCTCAGGTTCATGGCGCGAGCGGCGGCACGGATCGAGCTGCTCTCCGCCACGTGTACGAGTGCTCGCAGTTGGTGGTCTTTCATCGGGTCGCCCGCTCTTGGTCTCATGTTGTCGCCCGCGGAAGGTATCGCCTTCGTCGCGCGCCTTCAAGCGCTCCGATAAACGATTCAGTAGGCGTCCATAAGTGATTCGGGGCGATTCCAGGTGGTGGTCACCGCGGAAAACGGAATGCCTTATGTTTTGTAAGGGATTGTCTAGGATGGCACCGCAGACATCGATCAACCCGCTGCCTTTAGGAGACCACCATGACAGCGATTGCGGGTACACCTACAACGTATCAAGGTAACGACAAGCTACTGTACGGAATCATCCTCGGGGTCATCACGTTCTGGCTGTTCGCGCAGACGACCCTCAACATCGCGCCGGCCATGCAGAAGGACCTCGGTCTCGATGCAAGCATGATGAACATCGCGGTGGCCATCACGGCGCTGTTCTCCGGCATCTTCATCGTCGTCATCGGCGGCCTCGCCGACCGCATCGGCCGCGTCAAGACCGTGCAGATCGGCTTCTACCTCAGCATCATCGGCTCGCTGCTGATCGCCATCGCCCCCACCGGCAGCATGGCAACGGGCTTCCTGCTGGTCGGACGCGCGCTGCAGGGCGTGTCGGCGGCGTGCATCATGCCCGCCAGCCTGGCGCTGGTGAAGGCGTACTGGGACGGTCCGGCGCGTCAGCGCGCGGTCAGCCTGTGGTCGATCGGCTCCTGGGGCGGTTCGGGGGTGTGCTCGCTGTTCGGCGGCCTGGTGGCCGACAACATCGGCTGGCGCTACATCTTCTTC
>DMCZ01000113.1:0-539 GCA_003446655.1 Thauera sp.
AACACGATGACTTCCTTGTAGGCGCTGGCCCAGAACGAGGCGAAGGCCTCGAGCAGCCCCACGACGAGCGCGCCGGCCGCGGCCAGCGGGTAGCTCGCCAGGCCGCCGATGATCGCGGCCACAAAACCTTTGAGACCGATCAGGAAGCCGGTGTCGTAGTAGATCGTGGTGATCGGGGCGATCAGCACGCCCGAGAGCGCGCCGATGAAGGCGGCCAGAAAGAACGTGAGCTTGCCGGCGAGCGCGGGCGAGATCCCCATCAGCTGCGCGCCGACGCGGTTGATCGCGGTCGCGCGCAGCGCCTTGCCGTAGAGCGTGCGCTCGAAGAACTGGTAGAGCGCCACGATCAGCAGCACCGACACCAGCAGCACCCAGATCGTCTGCCCGGAGACCATCAGCGGGCCGAGCTCGAAGCTCGCGTCGCTGAAGGACGGCGTCCTCTGGCCTTCGGCCCCGAAAAAGAGCAGCCCGAGGCCGACCATCGCGATGTGAATCGCCACCGAGACGATCAGGAGGATCAGCACCGGAGCGGAGGCGAT
>DMCZ01000113.1:813-18958 GCA_003446655.1 Thauera sp.
ACGCCCGCGGCGCGCTGCATCTGACCGGCCTTGAGCGCACGCGCGCCATCGAGCACCGTCACCAGCGCCCCCATCACCACCAGCAGCCAGACGGTCGCCGGCAGCGCACCCGACTGCATCATCGCCAGCGTCAGCGCCCCGTAGGCCACGAACTCGCCCTGCTGGATGAAGATCACCCGCGTGACCGCGAACACCAGCACCAGCGCCAGCGCCAAGAGCGCGTAGATCGCGCCGTTGGTGATGCCGTCCTGGCCCAGGATCAGTGCAACCGTTGAATCCATCTCGTCCTCCTTCGCTCCACCCCGCACGCAGCGAGAGGCTGCTCCGCAAGCGCACCCGTTACGGGAGCGGTCTGCGGCGTGTGCAGGGGGAGTGCATGGGAAATGCGCGCCCCTGCCTCAGCCGGCAGGGAGCGCGCATGCGTTGGCTTGCTTACTTGACGAGCGACCACTTGCCGTTGGCGACCTCGATCAGCACGACCGCCTTCGGGTCGTAGCCGCCGTGATCCTCGGCGCTCAGGGTGTAGGTGCCATTGACGCCGACCAGACCCTTGGTGCTCTCGAGCGCCTTGCGGATGCCGTCGCGGAACTCCGCGGTGCCCGGCTTGGCCGTCTTGATGGCTTCCTTCATGGCGTTCTCGAGCAGCAGGCCGGCGTCGAAGGCCGCGCCGGCGAAGGTCGAGCGCGAATCGGCGCCGAGCTTGCCTTCGAGCTGCTGCAGGAAGGCCACGCCGGCGGTCTTGTTGGGGTGGCCGTCGGGCAGCTGCTCGGCGACCAGCACCGGTGCGACCGGCAGGCGTGCGCCTTCGACGTTCTTGCCGCCCAGACGCAGGAACTCCTTGTTGGCGACCGCGTGCGACTGGTAGATCGGGCCCTTGAAGCCGCGCTCGCGCAGCGTGGTCTGCGGCAGGGCGGCCGGCGTGCCCGAGCCGCCGACGAAGACCGCGTCCGGACGCGCCGACAGCACCTTCAGCGACTGGCCGGTCACCGAAGTGTCGGTGCGGGCGTAGCGCTCGGTGGCGACGATCTTGATGCCGGCGGCCTGGGTGGTCTGGGTCAGCGCCTTCAGCAGCAGCTCGCCCCAGGAGTCCGAGAAGCCGATGAAGCCGACGGTCTTGACGCCCTTGGCCTTCATGTCCTCGACCACGCGGCCGACCATGATGTCGGCGGTAGGCTCGACGCGGAAGGCCCAGGCGCGTTTGTCGGCGGCGGGGTCGATCGGGGCGATCGACAGCATCGGCACCTTGGCCTCGTTGGCGACGTCGACCATCGCCATGCCGTTGGTGATCAGGTTGGGGCCGATGATGGCGTCTACCTTGTCCTCGCCGACCAGCTTGCGGGTGTTCTTGACTGCGTTGGTCGGGTCGGTGGCGTCGTCGAGGACGATGTAGTTGATCTTCTCGCCGCCGAGGCTGGCGGGCATGAACTCGATCGCCTTCTTCGTCTCGGCGCCGAGCGAGGCGGCGGGGCCGGTGAGCGAGAACACGACGCCGACGTTGATGTCGGCGAGCGCGGGGCCGGCGGACAGGGCGAGGGCGAGGGCGGCGAGTTGAGTCTTGATGCGCAGGGTCTTGTTGCGAGTCGTCATTTTCATCTCCTGGTCTCTCTGATTGTCAGGATGTTGCGGTGTGTGAAGCGAAGGTGCGTCGGGGGAAGCTGTGGCTCAGTGCGAACGGCCGCTGAGGGCGCCGAAGCCGGCGATCCACTCCGGAATTTCGCGGTAGTAGCGTTCCTCGGCCTGCCAGGCGCCGCTGCAGGCAGCGTCCATCGCCGCCACCGCCGCGACCCAGGTCTTGACCTCGTGCGCCGAGCCGCCGGCGTCCGCGGTGATGTCGGCGTTGCGGTAGGCGTCGAGCGCCGCCCAGTCGCGCGCGGCGAGCTGCTCCATGAGCCTGCGGTCCCACTCGGCGTTGAGCGGGTGCAGGGTGCTGGTGCCGGCGGTGAAGGCCTCGGCTGCGGCAATCGTGCGCGCCTGGCGGGCAGCGCGGGCTTCGGGCGAGGGGTTGCGGTTGCTGATCAGGCGGGCGATGACCTCCGGGTCGGTCGCGGTCGCCAGCTGCGGTACCGGCGGGTTGTGCGACAGGCCGCCGGAGCCGATGAACAGCGCGCGCTGGCCCTGGGTGCGGGCGAAGCGGCCGACCGCCTCGCCGAGCAGGCGGGCGCGCTGGAAGCTCACCACCGGCGGCGCCACCGAGTTGATGAAGATCGGCACCACCGGGTAGCGGTCGAGCGCGCCGGTGAGCTCTTCGAGCGGCTGGGCGCAGCCGTGGTCGACCTGCATGCGGTAGGAGAAGCCGAGATCGATGCCGGCATCGACCACCGCCTGGGCGCAGGCTTCGGCGAGCGTGCGCGGCACGTTGAGCGGGCCAGCCGTGGTCTGGTAGTCCCCCACCGACTCGGCCGCCATGCCGATGCAGAACTGCGGCATCAGCTCGAGGAAGAAGCCGTTGAGGTGGTCGGGCCAGAACAGGTAGATCACCTCGGGGTCGAAGGCCTCGACCTCCGCGCGCAGGGTCGCGACCAGCCCGGCCACCTCCTTGACGACGGCGGCCTCGGGGTCGAAGTAGCCCTTCAGCGGGGTGTGCGACAGGCACTGCAGGCGGGCTTGCATCAGGCGGCTCCCTTGACCACGTTCAAGCCCATCTTGTCGGCGAGCTGCGACAGCAGTTCGTTGATCTTGACCGGGTAGGCGAGGCCGGCGACGAAGCGGTCGGGACGGATCACCGCCACCGCGCCCGGGTAGCTGCCGAACCATTCCTTGAGGCGCATCTGCTCGTCGCCGACGACGATGGCGTCGGGGCCGATGTCGCGGTCGCGGTGGATCTGCACCACCGGCTTCACCGTGATGATGCGCCCGCCGAGGGCGGCGAGGATGTCGCGGCTCCGCTGGTTGAGCCAGAAGCTCGGATCGACGCCCCAGCACACCAGCGCGAAACCGCTGCCCATGACGTCGTCGAGCAGCTTGATCTCGCCGTCGCGGGTGCGCACCCTGGGCTGGATGAAGAGCTTGCCGACCGGCGAGTGCTTGCCCACGCGCCTGGTCGGCATCAGGCGACCGAGCAGCGGGGTCTTGCGTGCGAGCTGGCAGAGCAGCTGCTTGAAGCCCGGCTCGGTGTTGACCTCGGCTTCGCTGACGACCAGCCCGGTCTCGTACTTGGGCATCGGCTTGAAGCGCATCTCGGTGAAGTAGCGCTTGGCCGGCGGCACCAGGTTGAGCGCCCAGGTGGTGAAGTCGCGCGCGGCGACCACCGCCGGGTTACGCGGCGAGAAGATGCGGCCGGCGGTGACCGACAGGTCGATCATCGCCTTGGCGTGCGGCGGGCGCTCGAGCTGGTAGGTGTCGAGCAGCTTCTCGGAGGCGATGCCCTTGACCACGTAGGCCAGTTTCCAGCCCAGGTTGGCGGCATCGCGCATGCCGGTGTTGTAGCCCTGGCCCTGCCACACCGGCATGATGTGCGCCGCGTCGCCGGCGAGCATCACGCGACCCACCTTCCAGCGGTCGGCGATGCGGGCGTTGTGGGTGTAGACGCGCTTGCGGATGTAGTCCAGGCTGGTGGCGTCGACGCCCGGCGGCAGCACCTTGGCCATCAACATGGCCATGTTGTGCGGCTGGGTCATTTCCTCTTCGGTCTCGTTCTCGAAGATCATGAACTCGAAGCGGCGGATCGAATCCGGCAGCGCGACCGACACGTAGGGGCGTGAGGGATCGCAGTGCATGTAGATGTTGGGGATGCCGAGCGGGTCGTTACGCACGTCCACCACCAGCCACTTGGAGGTGTCGGTGAAGCCGCCGAAGCCGACGTTGAGCGCGGTACGGATCGGGCTGCGGCCGCCGTCGCTGCCGACCAGCCAGCGCGTGCGCAGGGTGTACACCGTGCCGTCGCTGCGCTTGACGTCGAGGCTCACGCCGTCAGCGTCCTGCTCGAAGCGCAGCACGTCGCTGCCCAGGCGCACATCGACGTTGTCGAAACGCTTGAGGCCGTCGAGCAGCACGCGGTCGACCAGCGGCTGGTTGAAGGCGTTGCGGCGCGACCAGCCGAACTCGTCGGTGCGCGGCTCGATCGACGCGAAGCAGCGTCCGCTCTTGGTGACGAAGCGCATCCAGTGGTAGGGGGTCAGATGCGGCAGCACCGCCTCGGCCATGCCGATGCCCTGCAGCGTGCGCAGGCACTCGTCGTCCATGCCGACCGCGCGCGGGTAGTCGATCAGCTCGTCGCCGCGCTCGAGCAGGATGGCCTTGACGCCGTGCAGGCCGAGCATGCTGGTGAGGGCGAGGCCGACCGGGCCGGCGCCGACGACGACGACGTCGGCATCGAAGCGAGGGTTTTCGTTCATGTTGCGGACTCCTGTTGTGTGCGGGGCGGCGCGGGATCGCCGTTGCCAGGGCGATCTGCGGCGGCGGATTCGGGTAAGAAGCGTTTTTTATGCGGCGATCAGTTGGACGGAGTCTAGAAATTCTCGACAGTCCGAACAAAAACACTTCGACCACCGTCCACATAGCGCACAACTCTGTTTAAAAAGGATTTTTGAATGAGGCCAGACACGGGCGCCGACTACGGAACGGTGCGCAGCCTTGCCCGCGGGCTGGAGTTGCTGCGCGTGCTGAACCGCCACGACAAGGGGCGCGCCTCGCTCGCCCAGCTTGCCGCCGGCACCGGGCTGCACCGCACGACGGTGCGCCGGCTGCTGGAGACGCTGATCGAGGAGGGCTATGTGAAGCGCAGCGTGTCGGACGACCGCTACGTGCTGACCTTGAACGTGCGCGCCCTGTCCGAAGGCTTCAAGGACGAGGAGCGCATCTCGATGGTGTCGGGCCCGGTGCTCGCCCAGCTGCTGCAGCAGGTGCGCTGGCCCTCGGACCTATGCACGCCCGACGGCGGCTCGATGCTGATCCGCGAGTCGACCCACCGCTTCAGCTCGCTGTCCTTCAACCGTGCGATGGTGGGCGAGCGCCTGCCGATGCTGCTGACCGCGGCCGGGCGCGCCTATTTCTGCTATTGCGCCGACGCCGAGCGCGAGGCGCTGCTGGTGCTGTTGTGCCGCGATCCGGTGCAGGCGGCGCTGGCCAATGACGGCAAGTTCATCGCCAACCTGCTCGAGCAGACGCGCAGCCGCGGCTACGCCTCCAACGAGGGCGACTGGAGCGCGGAGCGCAAGATCGGCGCGATCGCGGTGCCGGTGTTCGAGGACGGAAAGGTGATCGCCAGCATCAACGTGATCTACCTCGTGCGTGCGGTCTCGCATGCCGAGGCTGTGGCGCGCTACCTGCCGGCGCTGGTCGCGGCAGGGCGTCAGCTGGAGGTGGCGCTGAGTGAGCCGGTGTAGTGAGGCTCGAGCACTGAGGGGCGGGGCGGATGCCGGTTCGGCCCGGCGATCCGCCCGCGCAGGCCGAGCCTTCAGCCGCGGTCGAGGACCGCTGTGATGGCGCCGCGAAGCTGGCGCAAGGCCTCGTCCTTGTCCACCACCGCCTGCGGCTGGCGCCAGGCGACGTAGCCGTCCGGACGCACCAGCACGGCGCCCGCTTCGTCGATCTCGCGGATTTTCTGCCAGGCGCAGTACGCATCGAGCGCGCCGTCGCGGCCGGTGACCACCGTGCGCAGGAAGGGCAGCGCCAGCGCTTGTGCGGCCGCCACCCAGGCCTCGCCGGCGAGGCCGGTGACCAGGGAGAACTGGCCCTTGCCGGTCACGTCCAGCGTGGAGACGCGGCGGCCGCGGCGGTCGATCAGCCAGGCGTGAGGGATCTTCGCGCCGGGGCGGGTGGTGGCCTGCAGGTAAAGCTCCGGGTCGCGCTGCCACGCTTCCTCGCCCGCCGTCGGGTCGGGGATGACGGCGGAGGACGCGTAGCGCTGGTTCATCTCCACGCCCTGGGCATTGAACTCGCGGTTCTTGAGCTCGAGTGCCGCTTGCGCCGCCTGGCGGGCCTTCACGCCTTCCGGGCCGGGATCCTTGAAGCGCGTGATGCCGGCCTGAACCGGGTTGTCGGCGCCTTCGACGCGGAACGCCGCCTTGATTGGGCCATAGTCGAGGCGCGACTGGTTGGCGCGCTTGACGATCTGTCGGCCGACGGGTGCCCGCTCGGCGCTGTAGGTCTCGAGCAGGCGCGGACCGGCGTGGCCCTTGACGACATAGGCCAGCTTCCAGGCCAGGTTGAACGCGTCCTGCACGCAGGTGTTCAGCCCCAGGCCGCTCGAAGGCGGGTGGCGATGGACGGCGTCGCCGGCGCAGAACACGCGCCCTTTCGAGTATTGCGGCGCATAGGCCTGGTTCACGTACCACACCGAGGTGCGCACGATGTCCACCTCGAGCTCGGGGTCGCCGACCAGGATGCGGATCTGCTTGAGGACGAACTCGTCGCTGAGATCCGGCTCGCCCTTCGAGATGTCGATCCCCCAGCCGGCGATCCACTGCGTCCAGGGCTTGACCGCGCGTAGCAGGCCGAAGCCGATTTCGCCGAAGGCGGCGTTCGGCGTCACGATCCAGTGCAGGATGCTCGGCCGGTGTTCGACGTAGCGGGTGAGGTCGGCGTTGAAGATGGCGTAAGTGGTGCCGGCACGGGCGAGCTGGCCCTCGACCGCCAGGCCGGCATCCTCGAGCACCTTGGACTTGGCACCGTCCGCGCCGACGAGGAAGCGCGCCCGCATCGTATATTCGCGCTCGCTGAGACGGTCGCGCAGTTGTACCGTCACCCCGCGCTCGTCCTGGACGTGCGACAGGTACTCGGTATTACAGGCGAAGGTGGCGCCGCGCTCGGCCGCGTTCTTGAACAGGATGGGCTCGATCAGCGGCTGGGGGATGTCGAGCAGTTCGCAGGGGCTGCCCTGCAGGTAGTCGCCCCTGCGCTCCTCGCCGGTGCCCCAGGCGCGGATGCGGACCAGCTCCTCGCCTGCCAGGCTGGTGGTGAACAGGCTGTCGCCCATCAGCTTCCATGGCGTGGCGTAGCGGTAGGCCTCCTCCTCCAGTCCGAGGTCGCGCAGCACCTCCATCGTGCGCTGGTTGGTGATGTGGGCGCGGGGGGTGTCCGCGAGCCAGTTGTAGCGCGAAACCACATGCACGCGCACGCCGTAGGTGGCGAGGGCAAGTGCGGTGGTCGCGCCGGCCGGGCCGGCGCCGACCACAAGCACATCGGCATCGAAAGCTTCCATGTTGTGCGTTCCTTCAGTCTTTGTGGCGGGCGCTTAATCGAGCAGTTTCCAGGTGCCGTTCACGACCTCGATCAACACCGGGCTGGCGCGGTCGTAACCACTGTGGTCGGTCGGCGACATCGTGTACGTGCCGTTGGCACCGACCACCTTGGTCTGCTCGAGGGCATCGCGCACGGCAACGCGGAACTCGGGCGTGCCCGGCTTGGCGGTCTTCAGTGCCGCGCCGAAGGCGGCTTCGAGCATCAGCCAGCCATCCCATGAGGCGCCGGCGAAGGTGGAGCGCGATTCCGGGCCAAACTTCGCTTCGACCGCCTTCACCAGTTCGACGCCGACACGCTTGTTCGGGTGCGAGTCGGGCAGTTGCTCGGCAACAAGCACTGGCGCCACCGGCAGGCGGTTGCCTTCGACAGCCTTGCCACCCACGCGCAGGAACTCCTTGTTGGCCACCGCATGCGACTGGTAAATGGCGCCGGCGTACTTGCGGTCGCGCAGCGTCGTCGCTGGCAGCGCTGCCGGGGTGCCGGAGCCGCCGACGAACACCGCGTCCGGCTTGGCCGCGATCAGCTTGAGGGCTTGGCCGGTGACCGAAGTGTCCGGGCGGGCATAGCGCTCGGTGGCGACGATCTTGATGCCGGCCTCTGCGGTGGTCTTGGTCAGGGCCTTGAGCAGCAGTTCGCCCCAGGAGTCCGAGAAGCCGATGAAGCCGACGGTTTTCACCCCGCGCGCCTTCATGTCGGCGACCGCGCGGCCGACCATGATGTCCGCGCTTGGCTCGACGCGGAAGGCCCACTTCAGCTTTTCCGGCGCCACTTCGATAGGTGCTTGAGACAGCAGCGCGACCTTTTCCTCGTTGGCTACATCGGCCATCGCCACGCCCGAGGTGATCAGGTTTGGACCGAACAGCACATCGACCTTGTGCTCCACCGCCAGCTTGCGGGCGTTCTTCACGGCGTTGGTCGGGTCGGTGGCGTCGTCGAGCACGATGTAGTTGATCTTTTCGTCACCGAGCGTGCGAGGCATTAGATCGATCGCCTTGCGTGTCTCGATGCCGAGCGACGCGGCCGGGCCGGTCAGGGAAAAGACCACGCCGACGTTGATGTCGGCGAGGGCGGGCGCGGAGGCGAGCGCAAGCGCAAGCGCGCAGAGCGGCGTGCTGCATCGGGTCTTCATGGTGATGTCTCCTCGGGAGGAAATAGGTTGAAAGCGTCCTTGGCTGTGGTCGCCCACGTCGGCGTTTGTCCAGATGGAATTTCCGCTTGTTTCGACGCACTGGCATGCTAGCATGCCAGTTATAAAACGCAAGCGTTTTACTCGGGACGGTGGTGCAAGGATGGATGCACGGAGAAGCGGCCAGTGCAGGTGCTAGGATCACGCCCGTTTCGGCAGTCGACGAGCCACGCACACCCATCAGGCCAGACCCATGGAAATAGCAAACAAAAAGGCATTCATTTTCCGCGAGCTCCTTGACCGCTTGTTCGCGGGCCGTTACCGCTTCGGCGAGCGCATTTCGGTCAAGGATCTGAGCGAGGAGTTGGGTGTCAGCAAGCAGCCGGTCATGACGGCGCTCACCAGCCTTCAGGAGCGCGGGTTCGTGCGCATCACGGCGCAAGTCGGCTGTGAGGTGATCTCACCGACGCCTGACGAGATCCAGGACTTTTACCGTATGTTCGCCGCGGTCGAGGGCGTGATCGCCAGCCTGGCGGCGCGCCGGGCGACGGGTGACGAAATCGGTCGCCTGGCCGAGATCAACCACCAGCTCACTGCCGTGCCGCCCGACAGTTCGCCAGCAGACGTCTATCGGCAGATCAATGTGCTCTTCCATCGCCAACTGCACGACATGGCGCATTCCAGCCTGGTGAGTGCGCGCCAGCAGGCGAACTTTGAGCTCTCGGACTTCTTCATCGTGCAGACCTGTGGATTCGATGCGCACCTGCACCTCGTTGCCGAAGAGCATCAGGTGCTGATCGACGCCATTTCCGCGCGCGACTCCGAGCGCGCGGCGATCATGGCACAGGCGCACATCCTGAGCGTCTCGGACAGCGTGGCTAGCTACCTGCACGTACAGCGCGCGCAATAGCGCCAGCCGGCGGGCGAGTGCAGCGCCCGGTCGGGACAACTCACGTCGATTTCCTGCAGTCACGCGAAACGACAAGGCCCCGGCGCCCGCGGTGAAGCGGGGGCCAGGGCCTCAAATTTCGGCATTCAGCCCCCGGAGGAGCCGTCACCGATCACACGAACTGCACGACCTGCGCCGCACCGCGGGCCTTGGCAGCCTGCGGGTTCTCGAAGTCGGCCAGCAGCTGGGCCTGCTTCGCCTTGGCGAGCGCGATGTGACGCTCCTTGACGTGGCCGTAGCCGCGGACGTCGTCCGGCATGCTGGCGAGCTTGACCGCGATCGCGAGGTTGTCGCGGTTGAGCTTGCCGCACAGCTGGTCGAGCAGGCGGTCGTAGTCCTCGATCGCCTGGCGCTCGTGCTTGCGCTCCTCGGTCTTGCCGAAGATGTCCCACTTGCCGCCACGCAGGTGCTTGAACTTCGCCAGGTGGCGGAAGGCCTTCAGCACCCACGGGCCGTACTTCTGCTTGATCGGCTCGCCCGTTTCCGGGTCGCGCTTGGTCAGCAGCGGCGGGGCCAGGTTGTACTCGACCGTGTAGCCGTGCGGGAACTGCGCGTCCAGCTCGGCCAGGAAGGCCGGGTCGGAGTGCAGGCGGGCGACCTCGTATTCGTCCTTGTACGCCATCAGCTTGTAGAAGTAGCGGGCGGCGGCTTCGGCGAGCGCCGAGCTCTCGGGCGCGACGCGCTTCTCGGCTTCCATCACGCTCTTCACCTTGGCCGCGTAGCGGCGGGCGTAGGCGGCGTCCTGGTAGGCGATCAGGTCCGGGACGCGGATCTCGAGCAGGCGGCGCACTTCACCGCTGGCACCGACCGAATCCACGATCTGGCGGGCCTCGGCGGTCAGCTCGGGGAGCTTGGGCGCCTTGGCTTCGTACTTGTGGATCTCGGCCTTGACGAAGTCGAGGTCGATCACCGCCATGCGGCCCCACTTGAAGGCGAGCAGGCTCATGTCCACACCCACGCCGGCCTGCTTGATCGCGGTCTCGAACGCGGCGGCGCTGATCGGCAGCGCGCCGGCCTGGTAGGCCACGCCGACCATGAACATGTTGGTCGCCATGCTGTCGGCGAACAGGCCCTCGGCCAGCGTCTGCGCGTCCAGATAGACGTTGTCGTTCTTGCGCGTGACGCGGTCGATGCCCTGGGTCAGGCGGTCGATGTTGGGGAACTGCACCGACTTGTCCGACACCATGTAGCCGGTCGGCGCCTGGCCGGTCGACACGATCGCGATCGTGCGTTCCGGATGGCACTTGTCCAGGTTCTTGTTGTCGGTGGCGTTGAGGATATCGAAGCCCAGATACAGGTCGGTGCTGCCGTCCGAGATCTTGTTCGAGCCGTCGAATTGGGTGGCGGTGACCTTGATGTCCGAGATCACGGTGCCGCCCTTCTGCGCCAGACCGGTCTGGTCCAGGCCCACGGCCCACTTGCCGTCGATGCGCGCGGCGTTGGCGATGGTCGCCGCCACGGTCACCGAGCCGGTGCCGCCGATGCCCATGACGTGGGCGCCGAAGTTGTTCGGATCGACCTTGAACACCGGATCCGGCAGCTCGCGATCGAGCGCGGGCAGGCGGCCCTTCTTCTTTTTCTTGCCTTCGGCGGCCTCGGGGGCCGGGTTGGGCGTGATCGTCAGGAAGGACGGGCAGAAGCCCTTCACGCACGAGTAGTCCTTGTTGCAGGACGGCTGGTGGATGCGCGTCTTGCGGCCGAACTCGGTCTGCACCGGCTCGACCGACATGCAGTTCGACTTCTCGCCGCAGTCGCCGCAGCCTTCACACACGCGCTCGTTGATCACCATCACCGCTGCCGGCTCGTAGGCCTTGCCGCGGCCACGCTGGCGGCGCAGCTCGGCGGCGCACTCCTGGTCGTGGATCAGCACGGTGGTGCCTTCGGTCTCGGCGAGCACCTTCTGCGCTTCCATGATGCGGTCGCGGTGCCAGACCTCGGTGTTGCCGTCGAGGTTGACCGCGTTGTAGCGCGACAGGTCCTCGGTGGTGACGATGACGCGCTTGACGCCGTTGGCGATCAGCTCGGCCACCATCGCGCGCACCGGCTCGGCACCCATGATCTCCTGGCCGCCGGTCATCGAGGTGTGGCTGTTGACCAGGATCTTGAAGGTGATGTTGGTGTTGGTTGCCGCGCAGTAGCGCACCGCCAGGCTGCCCGAGTGGGCGTAGGTGCCGTCACCCATGTTCTGGAAGATGTGCTTGGTGTTGGTGAACGGCTGCATGCCGATCCACTGCGCACCTTCGGCGCCCATGTGGGTGCCCATGACCACGCCGCGGTTCATCCACATCGCCATCGTGTGGCAGCCGATACCGGCGGACACGATCGAGCCGTCGGGGGCCTTGGTCGAGGTGTTGTGCGGACAGCCCGAGCAGTACCAGGCCGAGCGCGTCAGCGAGGTCAGCGAGTTGCGGCTGTGGATCTCGTCCAGGCGCTTGATCCAGGCCTCTGCCGACTCCAGCTTGGTCTTGCGCGACAGGCGGGCGTGCAGGGCGCGGGCGATGATGTCCGACTCGAACTCGCCGTGGAAGGGCAGCAGGTCGCGGCCTTCCTCGTCACGCTTGCCGACGATGCGCGGGGCGTTGGCGCTGCCGTAGAGGATTTCCTTGGCGAACAGCTCGATGAAGGGACGCTTCTCCTCGATGACGAGGATCTCCTCGAGACCGCGCGCGAAGTCGCGGATGTCGTCCGGCTGCAGCGGGTTGAGCATGCCGATCTTGAGGATGCGAACGCCGGCGCGGCGCAGGGCGTCGTCGTCGAGGCCCATCTCCATGAAGGCCTGGCGCAGGTCGTGGTAGGTCTTGCCGGCGGTGATGATGCCCAGCCAGGCGTCGGCGTTGGGCAGCGTGACCTTGTTGAGGCCGTTCGCGCGCGCATACAGGCGGGCGAGCTCCTGGCGCGCGTAGTACAGCGTGCGCTCCATGTCGAGCGCGTCCTTGCGCACGTTCATGCCGAGGTTGACCTCGGGCGAATACGGGCGGCCGTCGAGCTCGACCACCGGGGTGACGAACTTCATGCGGTCGGGGTCGACGATGGCGCTGCCGCTGCCGTCGGCGACGTTGGTGACGATCTTGAGGCCCGCCCACAGGCCGGAGATTCGCGACAGGTAGTAGCCGTGGAGGCCGAAGTCGAGGATGTCCTGCACGTTGGCCGGGTACAGCGACGGAATGCCGACGTGGTAGAACATGGCCTCCGACTGGCTCGGCAGCGAGGACGACTTGCAGCTCGGGTCGTCGCCAAAGATGGCGAGCACGCCGCCGTTGCGCAGGGTGCCGGTGTAGTTGGCGTGCTTGAGCACGTCGCCCGAGCGGTCCACGCCCGGCGCCTTGCCGTACCAGGTGCCGACGACGCCGTCGAACTTCTGGTTGCCCACCGTGTGCATCATCTGGGTGCCCCAGACGGCGGTGGCGGCAAGGTCTTCGTTCAGGCCATCGACGAATTGAATGTTGTGCTGCATCAGCAGCTTCTGCTGCTTGATGAAATTGGCGTCCAGCATGCCCACGGGCGAGCCGCGGTAGCCGGAGATGAACATCGCGTTGTTCAGGCCGCGACGGCGGTCGAAGCGGATCTGGTCCATCGTCAGGCGCACCAGCGCCTCGATGCCCCCGATGTGGATGATCCCTTCTTCGGCCGTGAATTGTTTGGTCAGATCCTGTTTGGACGACATCGGATTTTCCCTCTGGTGGCGTGGTGCGCTCGATGTGAAACGGGCTGGCGCGCGCAAAAAATGCGCGCTGCCAGCCCGAACCTGCAGCGCGTTTGTGTGCTTAGACGAAGCGGAACGAGACGCTGCCGAGATCCTGGAAGCGGACGTTGACGTTGTCGCCCTTCGCGACCGGGATGGCCTCGGTGACGCCGCCGGTCATGATGAAGGTGCCGGCCGGGATTTCCTGGCCGCGCTTGCCGAGCTCGTTGGCCATCATCGCGATCGCAACCAGCGGGTTGCCGAGGACGGCGGCGCCGGCGGCCATCGACTTGATCTCGCCGTTGACCTCGAGCACCACGCCCAGCGTCGGCAGGTCGAGCTCGCCGAGATCGCGCATGTTGCCGCCGATCACGAAGCGGGCCGACGAGGTGTTGTCGGCGATCACGCTCTTGAGGTCGAACTTGAAGTCGCGGTAGCGCGAGTCGATCACTTCGACGGCCGGCAGCACGAAGTCGATCGCCGCCATGACGTTGCCGATGTGGCAGCCGGGGCCGCGCAGCGGCGCCTTGGTGACGACGCAGATCTCGGCTTCGACCTTGGGGTGGATCAGCTCGTCGAACTTCACTTCGCCGCCGTCCGGCACCGACATGTAGTCGGCGATGAAGCCGAACACCGGGGTCTCGACGCCCATCTGCTTCATCTTGGCGCGCGAGGTCAGGCCCGCCTTGAGACCGGCGACCTTGTTGCCGCGGGCTTCCTTGCGGCGCTTGATCTCGTCCTGGATGGCGTAGGCGTCATCCCAGTCCATGTTGGGGTAATCGTCGGTGATCTTGGTGACGTCGTAGGCCTGCAGCTCGGCGTTTTCGAGGTGCTCGGCGAGCTTGGCGATGGTGGCCTGGTCGAGGGTGAGTGCCATGTGTGGATTCCTTGTCAGATGAAGCGGACCGACGTGCCACCCAGGCCGCCGACGTTGCAGGTGAGGCTGTCGCCGGCGACGACCGGGACGAGCGGGGATTGCGAACCGGAGAGGATGATCTCGCCGGCCTTGAGGCCGATGCCGAGGCGGCCGAGGGTGTTGGCCAGCCAGGCGATGGCGTTGACCGGCGAGCCCTGCACGGCGGCGCCGGTGGAGGTGCTGATGATGTCGCCGTTCTTGGTCAGCACCATGCCGGCGAGCGCGAGGTCGAGCTGGCGCGGGCTCTTGCGCACGCCGCCGAGCACCAGCACGCCGCAGGACGCGTTGTCGGCCACGGTGTCCTGGATCTTGATCTTCCAGTCCTTGATGCGCGAGTCGACGATCTCGAAGCAGGGCACCACGCAGTCGGTGGCGCGCAGCACGTCGGCCGCGGTCACGCCCGGGCCCATCAGGTCGTTCTTGAGGATGAAGGCGACCTCGGCCTCGGCCTTGGGGGCGATCATCGACGAGGCGACGATCGGCTCGCCTTCGTTGTAGACCATGTTCGACAGCAGCTGGCCGAAGTCGGGCTGGTTCACCTTCAGCATGTCCATGACGACCTTGCTGGTGACGCCGATCTTCTTGCCGACGATGGTGTGGCCGTCATCGAGCTGGCGCTGGATCATGCGCTGCTGGATGGCGTAGGCGTCCTCGATGGTGATGTCGCTTTCGCGGTCGGTCAGCGGGGCTACCGGGGTGAGGGTCTTGAGCGCGGTGTAGAGCTCGTCGCCGTAGTGATTGATCTTGTTCTGGTCCATATCGTGTTCTCGGTGATGTGTTCGATGGATGGGTGCCTGCCGGTACCGCGGGGAAGGGTGTTGCTGCGCCCCTCCGCCGCGGCGGTGTCCGGTATCAGTACTTGATCATCACGTTGCGCAGCTCGGTGTAGAACTCGAGCGAGTGCACACCGCCCTCACGGCCGATGCCCGACTGCTTGGAGCCACCGAACGGGGTGCGCAGGTCGCGCAGGAACCAGCTGTTGATCCAGCACAGGCCGACTTCGATCGCGCTGGCCATGCGCATGGCGCGGCTGATGTCCTGGGTGTGCACCGAGGTGGCCAGGCCGTAGCGGTTGGCGTTGACCATGTTGAGCACTTCCTCTTCGGTGTCGAAGGGCTGGATGTGGCAGCAGGGCCCGAAGATCTCCTCGGTGACCACGGTCGCGGTTTCCGGCAGGCCGGTCCAGATCGTGGGCTGCACCCAGCAGCCGTCCTTCAGGTCGTCCGGCATGTCGGGGATGCCGCCGCCGAAGACGATGTTGGCGCCTTCTTCCTTGGCCTTGGCGTACATGCCGAGCACCTTCTTCTGGTGAATCTTGCTGACCAGCGGGCCGATCTTGGTGTCGGGGTCGAAGGGGCGGCCCGGCTTCATCTTCTCGGCCTGCTCCTTCATCGCGGCGACGACCTTGTCGAAGATCGGACGCTCGACATACACGCGCTCGGTGCCGAGGCAGACCTGGCCGGCGTTCTCGAAGCAGGAGCGGGTGAGGGTGGCGATGGTGTTGTCGAAGTCGCAGTCGGCGAACACGACCGCGGCGTTCTTGCCGCCGAGTTCCAGCGACACCGGGCGGATGCCGTCGGCGCCGGCCTTCATGATCGCGGTGCCGGTCTTGGTCTCGCCGGTGAAGGTGATGCCGTTGACGTCGGGGTGGGCGGTCAGGAAGGCGCCGGCCGAATCGACGCCGAAGCCGTTGACCACGTTGTACACGCCCTTGGGCAGGCCGACCTTGTTCATCACCTCGCCCAGCAGGGTGGCGGTGAGCGGCGTGGCTTCGGAGGGCTTGACGACCACGGTGTTGCCGCAGGCGAGCGCCGGGCCGGCCTTCCAGGTCATCAGCAGCAGCGGCAGGTTCCACGGGCAGACGATCGCGATCACGCCGCGCGGGGTGCGCACGCCGTAGCTGCGTGCGGTCTTGCCGTCCGGGGTGCGCATCTCGAAGGATTCGGTCGACACGTTCTTGATGGTGTCGGTGAAGATCTTGAAGTTGGCCGCGCCGCGCGGAATGTCGATGTGCGAGGCGAGGTGGGCCGGCTTGCCGGTGTCGGCGATCTCGGCCTGCAGGAAGTCGTCGAAGCGGCGGTTGATCTCATCCACCACCGCGTCGAGCATGTTGCAGCGCTCGACCACCGAGAGCTTGCCCCAAGGGCCCTTGAGCGCAGCCTTGGCGGCAGCGACAGCGGCGTCGACTTCCGGCTTGCCGGCCTCGTACACCATGCCGATCAGCGAGTTGTCGACCGGGTTGCGGTTCTCGTAGGTCTTGCCGCTGACGTTGGTGACGTATTCGCCATTAATGAAGTTCTTGATCTCTTTCATGCTCGAGTGTCCTCAGGTGGTGGATGAGACTGCCGGACGCGCGGTGCGGGTGCCGCGGTCCCCGATACGGTGTTGCCACCAGGGCGTCACCGTGGCGTGCTGCAGGGAGCTGCGGTGCGGGTCACCTGCCGCCTGCTCCCGGGTGTCTGCGTCGAACATCAGCAAACAGTTTTGTTGAGAATTTTGTAAATCTCGAGATTTTATACTCGAGAACGCCCGGCCCTGCAAGAGCCCGGACAAAAGTTCTTGAAATTTGCCCGCACCTCCACGGCGGCGATGCCGTGTACTAGGCGTCTGTCGATGCCATGGACCTAGGTTAACCGAGATTTTTCGAGCGGGAAGGGGGCTTGCAGGAACTGGATATCGATCGTGCAGAAACTGGATATTGACTGCGTTGATCGCACCATAACCTGACGGCCTTCCATCCACCGACGATGACCAACGCCGCCATGACTATCGATCTTGAGTACCTGGACACCCTGATCCAGAAAGACAAGGAAAAGGGCCTTTTCCGCTGCAAGCGTGAGATGTTCACGAACCGGGAGCTGTTCGACCTGGAGATGAAGTACATCTTCGAGGGCAACTGGATCTACCTGGCGCATGAGAGCCAGCTGCCGAAGGTGAACGACTACTACACGACCAAGATCGGTCGTCAGCCGGTGTTCATCACGCGCAACAAGGACGGCGAGCTGAACTGCTTCATCAACGCCTGTGCGCACCGCGGTGCGACGCTGGCGCGCTTCAAGCACGGCAACAAGGCCACCTACACCTGCCCGTTCCACGGCTGGACGTTCAACAACTCGGGCAAGCTGCTCAAGATCAAGGATCCGGGCGACACCGGCTACCCGGCCAGCTTCAACTGCGACGGCTCGCACGACCTGAAGAAGATCGCGCGCTTCGAGTCGTACCGCGGCTTCCTGTTCGGCAGCCTGAACCCGGACGTGCAGTCGCTCGAGGACTACCTGGGCGAGTCGAAGAAGATCATCGACATGATCGTCGACCAGTCGCCCGAAGGGCTGGAAGTGCTGCGCGGCTCCTCGACCTATGTCTATGAAGGCAACTGGAAGCTGCAGGCCGAGAACGGCGCCGACGGCTACCACGTCACCGCCACGCACTGGAACTACGCCGCCACCCAGGCGCAGCGCAAGAGCCGCGACGCGGGCGACGACATCAAGGCGATGAGCGCGGGCGGCTGGGCCAAGAAGGGCGGCGGCTCGTACTCGTTCGAGAACGGCCACCTGCTGCTGTGGACGCGCTGGGACAACCCCGAGGACCGTCCGCTGATGGAAGAGCGCGACCGCCTGGTCAAGGAGTTCGGCGAAGCCAAGGCCGACTGGATGATCGGCAACTCGCGCAACCTGTGCCTGTACCCGAACGTGTACCTGATGGACCAGTTCAGCTCGCAGATCCGCGTGTTCCGCCCGCTGGATGTCAATCGCACGGAAGTCACCATCTACTGCATCGCCCCCAAGGGCGAGTCGGCCGAGGCGCGTGCGCGCCGCATCCGCCAGTACGAGGACTTCTTCAACGCCTCGGGCATGGCCACGCCGGACGACCTCGAGGAGTTCCGCGCCTGCCAGGAAGGCTTCAACGGCGCCTACTTCGAGTGGAACGACATGTCGCGCGGCGCCGAGCACTGGGTCGAAGGCCCGGATGACGAGGCGAACAAGATCGGCCTCAAGCCGATCCTGTCGGGCATCAAGACCGAAGACGAAGGCCTGTACGTGGCGCAGCACACCTACTGGCTCGAACAGATGAAGAAGGCCCTGGCGGCCGAGCAAGCCAAAGCCTGAGCGGAGACCACGAAAAAATGAGCCTTTCCTATCAAGACCTGTGCGCCTTCCTGTACCGCGAAGCCCGTCACCTGGACGACCGCGAGTGGGACGAGTGGCTGGCGATGTACGACGAGAACTGCACCTTCTGGATGCCGGCCTGGGATGACGACGGCGAGCTGACCGAAGATCCGCAGTCCGAGAT
>DMCZ01000113.1:19214-20209 GCA_003446655.1 Thauera sp.
CAGAACGCCAACACGGTCAAGCTGCGCTTTAACTGGCACACGATGAGCGTGCGCTACAACCACACCGACCACTTCTGCGGCACCAGCTTCTACACGCTGGACGTCTCGGGCGCACGCCCGCTGATCAAGGAGAAGAAGGTCATCCTCAAGACGGACTACATCCGTCACGTCATCGACGTCTATCACGTCTGATAACGAGGGCGGGGCGCGGCGGCCGGCAGCGGCTGCGGCGACCCCGCCCCGAACCCCGGAGAGGCAAGCATGACATACAAGATCGCACTGAACTTCGAGGACGGGGTCACCCGCTTCATCGACTGCAACGCCACCGAGACGGTGGCCGACGCCGCCTACCGCCAGGGCGTCAATGTCCCCATCGACTGCCGCGACGGCGCCTGTGGCGCGTGCAAGTGCAAGGCCGAGTCGGGCCAGTACGAGCTGGGCTTCTACATCGACGACGCGATGAGCGAGGAAGAGGCCAAGCTCGGCTACGTGCTCACCTGCCAGATGCACCCCAAGAGCGACTGCGTGGTGAACATCCCCGCCTCGTCCGAGGTGTGCAAGATCAAGCACGCCACGCTCACGGCCAGCGTGGCCGAGGTGCGCCAGCTCTCGCCGAGCACGCTGTCCCTGGTGCTGCAGGGCGAAGGCATCGGCAAGCTCGCCTTCCTGCCCGGCCAGTACGCCAACCTCGAAGTGCCCGGCACGACCCAGCACCGCGCCTACTCGTTCAGCTCGATGCCGGCCGAGGGCAAGGTGAGCTTCCTGATCCGCAACGTGCCCAACGGGCTGATGAGCGGCTACCTCACGGGCGCGGCCAAGGCCGGCGACACGATCAAGCTCGCCGGCCCGATCGGCAGCTTCTACCTGCGCGACGTCGCGCGCCCGGTGCTGATGCTGGCCGGCGGCACGGGGCTGGCGCCCTTCCTCGCCATGCTCGACAAGCTGGTCGCCGCGGGTGGCAGCGCGCACCCGATCCACCTGATCTACGGCGTCAA
>DMCZ01000113.1:20359-22772 GCA_003446655.1 Thauera sp.
GCACCTGAACGAGGGCAACGTCGACATCTACCTGTGCGGCCCCCCGCCCATGGTCGAAGCCGTCGCCCATGACCTGCGCGAGCGCAAGGTCCAGCCCAACAGCTTCCACTACGAGAAGTTCGCCGCCAGCGTCTGAAACCGTTTTTTCTAGCTCGAAATCGCAATCCAGGGGCCGCTGCAGGCCCTTGTTCTGCAAACAGACTCAAGACTCAAGGCCGGAATGCTCCCAGTCGCGCTGCAAGGCGCTGGCGATGGGCTGTGAGTCGCGCTCGTCCAGAGTCAAAAATCTCGATTTTTATGCAATTTTTCTAGATTTCAAACCTAACAATATTTTCTGCAAGGAGTCACGATCTTGAAATCGAATGGCCCAATGGAAAGCCCGGAAATGGCGCGCAAGCGCCGAAGCACCGTTATCTGGGTAATCGCCCTCGCCTTCGTCGGCCTGGTTTTTGATGGTTATGACCTCGTCGTTTACGGCGCAGTCCTGCCTGGCTTCATGGGCCCGGACGCCGCCAAGTGGATCGGCGACCGCGCGCTGACCCCGCCCGAGGCCGGCATGCTCGGATCCTACGCGATGATCGGCATGATGCTCGGCGCGCTCGTCGCCGGCACCCTGGGCGACCTGATCGGCCGCCGCAAGGTCATGATCGCCTCCATCGCCTGGTTCTCGATCGGGATGGCCGTGTCCGCCATGACCGAATCGGTCACCGCCTTCGGCATCTGGCGCTTCATCACCGGCCTGGGCGTGGGTGCGCTGGCCGGCACTACGGGCGCGATGGCGGCCGAGTTCGCGCCGCCGGGCAAGAAGAACCTGGCCACCGCCTTCACCTACGCGGGCATCCCCCTGGGTTCGCTGCTGTCGGCCCTGCTGGCGATCTTCCTGCTGCCGGTCATCGGCTGGCGCGGCATGTTCCTGCTCGGCGCGCTGCCGCTGGTCACTCTGCTGCCGCTGGCGATCTGGAAGCTGCCCGAGTCGGTGGCCTGGCTGGCCTCGCGCGGCCGCCTGGACGAAGCCCGCAAGGTTTCCGAGCGCACCGGTGTGCCGATCCCCGAGACCGAGATCAAGCCGCAGCAGAGCGCGGCCGCCAATGCCTCCGATGCGCGCGCGGGCTGGGCGGGTCTGTTCACCGTCTATCTCGTCCCAGCCATCGTCATCGGCTTCGTCTCGGCGTTCTGCCTGCTGCTGGTGTATTCGCTGAACACCTGGCTCCCGAAGATCATGCTGCCGATCATGGGCCAGAACGGATCCCTGGCACTGCTGCTGGTGCTCAACGCCGGCGCCATGGTGGGCACCCTGTACGGCTCGACCCTGGCGGACAAGCACAGCCCGCAGCGCATCGTGGCCCTGGGCTTCCTGGTCGGCGCGCTCGCCATGGGTGCCATCGGTCTGCTCGCCGCCACCATCGACGTCCCGGCCGTTGCCAAGGCGGGCGAGGTCCAGCAGCTTGCTGAGGTCAGTGGGCTCGTCGTGGCGCTGCTGCTGCTCACGATCGCGATCACCGGTCTGGGGACCTCGGGGACGCAGACCCTGATCTACGGTCTGGCCGCCAACTACTACCGCACCAACGTGCGCGGTGCGGGTGTCGCCTGGACCGCTGCCTTCGGCCGTATCGGCGGCATCTTCGGGCCGATCTTCGGCGCCTTCCTGGCGGTCAAGTTCGCCGGCGAGCTGCACAGCATCTTCTATGTGCTCGGTGGCATCAGCCTGATCGGCCTGGTCCTCACCCTGATCATCCCGAAGAGCAAGGCCGCTGCGGTCGCTCAGCCGGTGGCTCCGACCACGGCGCCTGCCGCTGCGGTGTCGCCCAGCAAGTCTCGCCTCTACGGCACGATCATGGCCGTGGTCGATCACACCGGCAACAAGCTGACCCGGGCCCGCGTGTCCGAGTTCGTGTCGCTGACCGGCTCCAAGGTTCACCTGGTGTACCTCGCGCCGGAGCACGTCCTGTCCGCCGAAGTCGGCCAGACCGACAAGGCCATCGATCCGAAGCACGTGGCGAACCTGCAGGAGTATGTGAACGAGGTCAATGCCCAGGGCGTCCCGGCCGAAGGGCAGATCCTGACGGCCACGCTGTACGGTCGTGGCCAGGCGGTGGTCGATCTCGCCGAGCAGCTGCGCTGCGACCTGATCATCCTCAACACCGAGGAAGGCGGCCAGCGTGCCAAGGCCGAACTCGCGCAGGAGGTGGCCAAGCAGAACCCGAAGATGGCGGTGCTGATCGCACGCTCGACGCAGTAAGACGCCCAGCAAGACATCTTCGCAGTACGGCGCCCGCCCCGATCGTGATGGTCGGGGCGGGTGCTTTTTTTTGGTTTATCGCGCTTTTCCGGGGAAGGCGGGCTTGGTCTTGAGGAAGAAATAGGCTGAATCGCGGAAACCGGAGGGCATGGCGCTGGTGAACTTAATACGGGT
>DMCZ01000035.1:0-186 GCA_003446655.1 Thauera sp.
CCATCAGGTTGCGCGACTGACCCATCACCCGGCCGTGCTCGTCGATCACACGGAAGTTCATGAAGCAGTGCGGCTTGAGGTTCTCCGGGCGGAAGCTCTCGAGCGGCAGCTTCAACTGCACACGCTCCTCGACGAAGCGCTGCAGCATCTTCAGCAGCGGCTCGTCGGTATCGAACTCGCCCGCAT
>DMCZ01000035.1:477-655 GCA_003446655.1 Thauera sp.
CCTTCTCTTCCAGCAGGCCGGGCACCAGCCACTCGCAGCGGTTGGCGGGGATCTGGTTGAGCATCGCCAGCGGCACGGTGAGCGTCACGCCGTCGTCGGCCTCGCCGGGCTGATGCAGGTAGGTCAGCTTAAGCTTCTGCCCGAGCACCTCGAGCGCCGGCGGGAAGCGGTCGGTGGT
>DMCZ01000035.1:958-2603 GCA_003446655.1 Thauera sp.
GCCTCCAGGCCGGCGACATCGCACACGTCCTGCGGGATCTTGCTGTCGTAGAAGGCCTCGATCAGCGCCTCGTCCACCAGCACGTCGGGGCGTCGCGACTTGTGTTCCAGGCGCTCGATCTCCGCCACCAGGCGCTGGTTGTGGGCGAGGAAGGCCATCGCGCGCGCCGGCCCCTCGGCGATCTCGCCCTGCACCAGGCCCTCGCGGATGAAGAGCTCGCGGCACAGCGCGGGGTCGATTTCGCGATAGGCCACGCCGCGGCGCGGGTAGATCACCAGCCCGTACAGTGTGCCGCGCTCCCAGGCGCGCACCGCACCGGAGGATTTCGACCAGTGCGGCTCGAACACCTGGCGCTTGATCAGGTGGCCGCCGACCTCCTCCACCCACTCCGGCTCGATGCGCGCGATGCAGCGCCCGAACAGGCGGCTGGTCTCGACCTGCTCGGCGGCCATGATCCACTTGCCCGCCTTCTTTGCCAGCGCGGAGCCCGGATGCGGCCAGAACTTGATGCCGCGCGCGCCGAGATACGACCCGGCCTGCGGCCCCGAGGCGTCCTCGACCTTGCAGCCGATGTTGCCGAGCAGGCCGGCGAGCAGCGCCTTGTGGATCGCCTCGTAGTTGGCCGGCTGCGCGTTCTCCTTCCAGCCATGCTCGGCGCACAGCGAATGCAGCTGGGTGAATACGTCGCGCCACTCGCGCATGCGCATGTAGTTGAGGAAATTCTTCTTGCACCAGGCCTTCTGCTTGCTGGACGACTCGTGGCGCTGGACCTCGTCCCAGGCCTTCCACAGGTGCCAGTACCACAGGAACTCGGACTTCTGGTCCTGCTCCCCGCCGCGGAACCTGGCGTGCGCCTGGTCGGCCGCGCCCGGGCTATCCTGCGGACGCTCGCGCGGATCCTGCACCGACAGCGCGGCGGCGATCACCAGCAGCTCGGCGAGCGCACCGCGGTCACGCGCAGCCAGGATCATGCGACCGATGCGCGGGTCGAGCGGCAGCTTGGCGAGCTCGATTCCGATCGGCGTGAGCTTGCGCTCATCGTCGTCGGTGACAGCGCCAAGCTCGGCGAGCAACGCATAGCCGTCGCCGATCAGGCGCGAGCCGGGCGCATCGATGAAGGGGAAATCCTCCACCGCGCCCAGCTTCAGGGCCTTCATGCGCAGGATCACCCCGGCGAGCGAGGAGCGCAGGATCTCGGGGTCGGTGTGCGCCGGACGGCGGTTGAAATCGTCCTCGTCGTAGAGGCGGAAGCAGATGCCGTCCATGACCCGGCCGCAGCGACCAGCGCGCTGTTTCGCCGCGGACTGGGCGATCTTCTCGACCTGCAGCTGCTCGACCTTGTTGCGCGGCGAGTAGCGCTTGATGCGCGCGAGGCCGGTATCGACCACGTAGCGGATGCCCGGCACGGTCAGCGAGGTCTCGGCGACGTTGGTGGACAGCACCACCCGGCGCCCGTTGGAGGGCGAGAACACCCGCGCCTGCTCCTGCGCCGACTGGCGCGCGAACAGCGGCAGGATCTCGGTGCCGGGCAGGTGGTGGGCCTTGCGCAGCGCCTCGGCGGCCTCGCGGATCTCGCGCTCGCCGGGCAGGAAGACCAGCACATCGCCCGGGCCACAGCGCTGCGCCTCGTCGACCGCGTCGACCA
>DMCZ01000035.1:2821-2982 GCA_003446655.1 Thauera sp.
GGCTTGCCCGCGGCGTCGGCGAAGTGATTGGCGAAGCGCTCGGCGTCCAGCGTCGCCGAAGTCACAACGACCTTCAGGTCGGGCCGGCGCGGCAGCAGCGTCTTCAGGTAGCCGAGCAGGAAGTCGATGTTGAGGCTGCGCTCGTGCGCCTCGTCGATGAT
>DMCZ01000035.1:3309-4953 GCA_003446655.1 Thauera sp.
CCGGTCTCGCCGCAGACGATGATCACCTGGTGCGCCGCCATGGCCTCGGCGATCTCGTCGCGGCGCGCCGAAACCGGCAGCTCGGGCGGGAAGTCCGGCATCGGCAGCGCGGCACGGCGGGCGAGCAGCGCCGCGCGCGAGCGCGCGAGGAGTGCATCGAAGTCCGCCTGCAAGCGCTCGATGCGCACCACGCTGCGTTCGCGCCCGCCCTCGCTGCCGCCTCCGGGGGCGGTCTCGCCGGCGCGGTGACCGCGACGCCTATCCGCAACGGCACGCGTGAGATCGCGCGCCATGCGGCGCAGCCGCGGACGGTCAGCGCTCAGGCAGTCGTCGAAATTCTGCAGCTCGGACAGGCGGCGGGCGCCCCGGTGTTCAGCCCTCATGGATCCGTGTTCAGGTTCGTCGAATCGCGCATTATCGCAGGGCGAGGACCATAGCACCCGCCTGCATCGACGCCCGCCGGCGACGTGCCGCGCAGGCACGGATGCACCCGCTGTCCGGCACGCGCGCCGCGGTGCGACAATATGCGGCATTCCCCGACCCGCCGAGTCCGATCATGCCCGCCCACGCCATCGCCGCCGTCATCTACAAGCCCACCGACAACATCGAGGCCCTGCTCGCGCAAGCTGCCCGCGCGCTGGCCGGGCGCGGCCTCAGGCTCGGCGGCGTGCTGCAGCACGACATCGCGGGCATCATCGACGATCCCTGCGCGATGCAGCTCGAGAACCTCGAGACCGGCGAGAGCATTCCGCTGTCGCAGGATCTCGGTCGCGGATCGATCGCCTGCCGGGTCGACCCGGACGCGCTCGCGCGCGGCTCGATGGCGGTGCGCGGGGCGCTCGCGCGTGGCGTCGATCTGGTCATCATCAACAAGTTCGGCGCCCAGGAAGTGGCGGGCGCCGGCCTGCGCGACGAGATGGGCGAGACCGTGATGGCCGGCGTGCCGCTGCTCACCGCGGTGGGAGAGCGCTTTCTCGAGGACTGGCGGCAGTTCACGGATGACGAGTTCGACCAGCTCCCGCCGCGGCTCGATGCCATCCTGCAGTGGTGGTCTGCGCGCGCGTCGGCACGCTGAGCTCATGGACTGCCGCCCCGGCTGCGCAGCCTGCTGCATTGCGCCCTCGATCTCCTCGGCCATCCCCGGCATGCCGCACGGCAAGCCCGCAGGCGTGCGCTGCATCCAGCTCGACGCACAGGACCGCTGCATGCTCTTCGGCGACCCGCGCCGGCCCGCAGTCTGCGCCAGCCTGCAGCCTTCCACCGAGATGTGCGGCGCCGACCGCGGCCAGGCCATGCGCTTCCTCGACCGCCTCGAGCGCCTGACCACCTCGAATGCCTGAGCACCGTTTTACGCGCGGCCCTCGCACCGCGGGCGACGATCCTGCAGTGCAATATTCCAGCGGCTATAATCGCGCGCTTCGCCCGGCGCCGCAGCCGACCCCCTCAGCACGCACCCGACCCACGCCGCATGGACCTCTCCCTCCTCCTCGTCGCCCTCGTCCTCGGCATCGTCGAAGGCCTGACCGAATTCCTGCCGGTGTCCTCCACCGGCCACCTCATCATCATCGGTGACCTGCTCGGCTACAACGACGACACCAGCAAGGTATTCAAGATCGTGATCCAGCTCGCCGCCATCCTCGCGGT
>DMCZ01000035.1:5204-5952 GCA_003446655.1 Thauera sp.
TCCTCGGCTTCCTGCCCGCCGCCGTGCTCGGACTGATGTTCCACTCGACGATCAAGGGCCTGCTGTTCAACCCGATCACGGTCGCCACTGCGCTGGTGGTCGGCGGCCTGATCATCCTGTACGTCGAGAAGCGCGCCTACCACCCGCGCATCAACGACGTCGACGACATGCGCTGGACCGACGGGCTCAAGGTCGGCTTCGCCCAGGCGCTGGCGATGATCCCTGGCACGTCGCGCTCGGGCGCCACCATCATGGGCGGGCTGATCTTCGGCCTGTCACGCAGGACGGCCGCGGAGTTCTCCTTCTTCCTGGCGATCCCGACCATGTTCGCCGCCACCGCCTACGATCTCTACAAGAACTGGGCGCTGCTGCGGCTGGAAGATCTGCCGGTGTTCGCGGTCGGCTTCGTCGCCTCCTTCGTCGCCGCGATGTGGGCGGTGAAGAGCTTCATCAGGTTCATCTCCAACCACACCTTCATCGTCTTCGCCTGGTACCGCATCGTGTTCGGCATCATCGTGCTCGCGACCTGGTACTTCGGCTGGGTCGAATGGTCCGAACCCTGATCGAGGCACACAAGATGATCGTTTACCTGCACGGCTTCCGTTCCGCACCCGCGTCGATCAAGGCGCAGGCGCTCAAGGCGCGGATGACGGAGCGCGGACTCGCCGACCGATTCTGGTGCGAGCAGCTGCCGGTATCGCCGCGCGCGGCGATTGCCCTCGCCGAGGCCGAGATCGCCCGCGCCCGC
>DMCZ01000035.1:6245-7233 GCA_003446655.1 Thauera sp.
GCCTACGTGGGTACGCAGGACAACATGTACACCGGCGAGCGCTTCGAATTCACCCGCGCCCACATCGAAGAGTTGCGTGCGATCGAGGTGCCCGTCATCACCGGGCCCGAGCGCTACTGGCTGCTGGTCGAGACCGGCGACGAAGTACTCGACTACCGTCACGCGGTAGCCAAGTACGCCGGCGCGCGCCAGACCGTGCTGGAAGGTGGTGACCACGGCTTCTCGCGCTGGGGGGATTACCTCGACGCGGTGATCGCCTTCGCCGGCCTGGGCGACGCCCCCCAGCCCGGAAAGGCCGCTGCAGCGCCAGCCAGAGCCAGCGGATCCGGGTCTGCCGCCGCGGACGATGTCCATCGCTGACCCTATCGAACCCGGAGCGCATCCGATGAGCCGCCCCAGCGATCCGTCGCCGCCCGCCTTTGACGCACGCCGCTTCAAGGCCATGGAGCGCGCCGGCTTCAACCGCATCGCCGCCCATTACGCCGAGGGCGCTCACCTGCGCGCCGACCTCGCCATCGCACTGCTCGACGCCGCCGCGCTCGCCCCGGGACAGCGCGTGCTCGACCTCGCCAGCGGTCCCGGCCTGCTCGCGCGCGATGCGGCGCTGCGAGTCGCTCCCGGCGGCACCGTGCTCGCCACCGACATCGCCGAAGGCATGCTGGCCGAGGGCGCACGGCGCTGCGGCGAACACGCCGACACTCCCTGCTTTGCTGCCGCAGACGCCGAGCACCTGTGCCTGGCCGACGCCAGCGTGGATCGCGTGCTGGCCGGCCTGGCGCTGTTCATCTTTCCTCACCCCGAGCGCGCGCTCGCCGAAATCCATCGCGTGCTCGTACCCGGCGGCCGCGTGGCGCTCTCGGTGTGGGGCACACGGGAATCCGTACCGCTGATCCACCGCGCCCAGGACACCATCGCGCGCCTGCTCCCGGCCCCCAAGGTGGCGCGCCCCTCGGTGTTCCGCTTCGGCGACACCGACCTGCTCGCCGCC
>DMCZ01000035.1:7447-9055 GCA_003446655.1 Thauera sp.
CCCTCGCCAATGCCGGTTTCGACGACATCGACGTCCGGCCGTGCGACTTCGTCTGCCACTTCGACGATGCGCAAGCCTACTGGCAGGCCTTCCTCGGCCTCGCCGGCGGCGCGGCGGAAGCGCTCGCGCGGCTGCCCGAAGCCACCCAGGCGGCATTGCGCGCAGCCGTTGTCGACGATCTCGCGGCACACTGCTGCGACGACGGCCGTGGCGGCTATCTACTGCCGGCCCGCACCCTGGTCGCATCGGCACGCCGCCCGGGCTGACTGCCCGTACCTTGCCTGACGCGCTCCATACAACGGAGCGCCGATCGGGCTTTTGCGAACCCTGCGCTCGCCGTCTTCCTCAACCTCTCCCTGAGCTCGTGCCCGATACCCGCCCCCCTCAGCATCCCGCCCTCCCCCCACTACCCCCCGCAGCCCCGGCGGCGGGTGATCCGCACACCGTGCGCAACGGCATGCTCGCCACGCTGTCCGCGTTCGTCATCTGGGGGCTCGCACCGCTCTACTTCCGCACCCTCGGCAGCGTGCCACCCTTCGAGATCGTCGCCCACCGCGTACTGTGGTCCGCGATCTTTCTCGCCGCCCTGCTCGCCTTCCTGCCGTTCACCGGCGGCTTCGCACGCGTACGCGGCGTCTGGCAGCAGCCCAGACTGCTTGCGCTGCTCGCCCTGACGTCACTGCTCACCAGCAGCAACTGGCTGGTCTTCATCTGGTCGATCGACGCTGGCCGCCTGCTCGAGGCCAGCCTCGGCTACTTCATCAACCCGCTGGTCAGCGTCGCCCTGGGCGCGCTCTTCCTTGGCGAACGCCTGCGCCCGCTGCAGGCGGTGGCGGTGGCGATCGCCTGCGCGGGCGTGGCCTGGCGGGTGTGGCAGGTCGGCAGCCTGCCATGGATTCCGCTCTTCCTCGCCGGCACCTTCGGACTCTATGGCCTGCTGCGCAAACGGGCGCCGGTCGACGCGGTCAGCGGCCTGTTCGTCGAAACCTTGCTCGTCGCCCCGCTCGCGCTTGCCTGGCTGGCCTGGCTGCACCACCAGGGCCACCTCGCGTTCGGCGGCGGCGGCGTCACCGACTGGCTGCTGCCGCTCACCGGGGTGATCACCGCGGTACCGCTTATGATGTTCGCGGTGGGCGCGCGCCGGCTGCCGCTGGCGACGGTAGGCTTCCTGCAGTACATCGCGCCCAGCCTCAACTTCCTGGTCGCGGTCCTGCTGTTCCGCGAGCCCTTCGACACCACCCAGTTCATCGGCTTCGCCCTCATCTGGTTCGCACTCGCGGTGTATTCCGCCGACCTCCTGCGCGCCCGGCGCAAGACGGGCAAGACCGGGTAAGGCCACGGGACCCGATCGAAGGTGCGCCGGGACTGACGCAGCCGGTCACGCATCCGGCGATAGGGCCGGCGGCCCGAATCCAGTAGACTAGTGCGCTTGCTTTTTTCAGGCGGATGCCGATGTTCGTGCTGTATGAAGAGGACGGGGCCTTCAAGGCCGGCACGATCCTCGCCGATAACGACGCCACGCTTCAGGTCGAGAACTCCCACGGCAAGCGGGTGAAGCTCAAGCGCGCCAACGTGCTGCTCGAGTTCCGCGAACCTGGCCCGGCGGAG
>DMCZ01000035.1:9287-10360 GCA_003446655.1 Thauera sp.
TGCGGCGACGACGAGTTCGCCTTCGCCGACTTCGCCGCCGAGTACCAGGGCCACCCCCCGACGGCGGTCGAGTCCGCCGCCATCCTGCTGCGCCTGCACTCGGCACCGATCTGGTTCCATCGCAAGGGCAAGGGGCGTTTTCGCAAGGCGCCGGCAGACATCCTTCAGGCCGCACTTGCCGGGCTGGAGAAGAAGCGCCAGCAAGCCGCCGCCATCGAACACATGCGCGCCGAGCTGGTCGTGGGCCGCCTGCCGCCCGAACTCGCTGCGCTGCTGCCGCAGGCGCTCTACCGCCCCGACCGCAACCGCCCCGAGATCAAGGCCCTGGAAGCCGCCTGCGTCGACAGCGGCTTGTCCGCGGCCCGCCTGCTGTTGAAGTGCGGCGCGCTGGCCTCGAGCTACGAATTTCACTACAACCGCTTCCTGTTCGAGCACTTCCCCGAGGGCACGGCCTTCCCCGCCTGCGAACCCGCCAGCCTGCCCGTCGGGCTACCGCGTGCGGACGTGGCCGCATTCTCGATCGATGACGCGTCCACGACCGAGATCGACGACGCCTTCTCGATCACGCCACGCCCCGAAGGCGGCTGGCGGATCGGCATCCACATCGCGGCGCCGGCCCTCGGTTTCACGCGCGGCGCGGGCCTCGACGCGATCGCGCGCCGCCGGCTGTCCACGGTCTACATGCCGGGCAACAAGATCACCATGCTCCCCGATGAGGTGGTGCAGGCCTTCACGCTCGCCGAGGGTCGCGAGTGCCCCGCGGTCTCGCTTTACCTGGACGTGACCCCTGGCCTGGCGATCGTCGGCGAGGAGAGCCGGGTCGAGATCGTGCCGATCGTCGCCAACCTGCGTCACCACGACATCGAGCCGGTGTTCAACGACGAGACGGTGCATGGCGGCCTGCCCGACTTCCCCTGGAAGCTGGAGCTCTCGCTGCTGTGGGATCTCGCCACCGTGCTCGAGGCCGGACGCGGCAAGGCTGGCGGCAACGAGGACCGCATCGACTTCGGCTTCAGCGTGGACTGGAACGTGACCACGGCCGACGGCCCCGGCCACGTCAGCATCAGCCGCCG
>DMCZ01000035.1:10608-12692 GCA_003446655.1 Thauera sp.
AAGCTGCTCGACAAGGCCGGGGTGCCGGGTCTCTACCGCGCGCAGGGCGGCGGCAAGGTGCGGATGACCACGGTCGCCGCCCCCCACGAGGGCCTGGGGGTGGACTGCTATGCGTGGTCGAGTTCGCCGTTGCGGCGCTACGTCGATCTCGTCAACCAGTGGCAGATCATCTCGGTGCTGCAGGGCACGCCACCGGCTTTCGCGCCAAAGTCGGCCGACCTGATGGCGGCGCTGCGTGACTTCGAGCTCACCTACGCCGAATACGCCGAGTTCCAGCGCGGCATGGAACGCTACTGGTGCCTGCGCTGGCTGCGCCAGCACGGCCGCGGCGAGGTCGAAGCCATCGTGCTGCGCGAGAACGTGGTCCGCCTGACCGAAATCCCGCTCGTGTTCCGCGTGCCCTCGATGCCGCTGCAGATGCAGGGCAGCCGGGTCAAGCTCTTCGTCGAGCACACCGACCTGCTCGACGTCGAGGTCGAGGCGCGCTTCGTGCAGACCCTGTCCGAGCCGGACCCCGACACGGTGACCGACGGTGGCTTCGGCTTTGCCTGAGCTCCGCCCCGAGCCACCGCACCCGAACCCGTCATGTCGCAGGCCCTGCCCCCCACCTCTGCCAAGGACACCACGCACACCCCCACCGGCGCGCGGTCCTTGCGTGACGGCCTGCGCCGGTTCGGCGGTCCGCTGCTGGTGGCGGCCTTCGCGATCTCGCTGCTGCTCCACGCCCTCTTGCTGCTGATCCAGTTCCGCCTGCCCGAGAGCAAGCCGGTGCGCGACAAGGGGCTGGAAGTCGTGCTGGTCAATACCCGCCACGCCAAGGCGCCGGACAAACCCGACGTGCTCGCCCAGACCAATGTCGATGGCGGCGGCAACACCGAGCAGAACGTTCGCCCGAGTACGCCCCTGCCACCGCAGCCGACCCGCCAGGACGGCGACGCCCTGATCGAGGCCAAGCGCCGCACGCCCGAGCCGGTGCGCGAACAGAAGCAGGTGATCACGCGCGAGAAGGCGCCCGCCAAGGTCGCTTCAGCGCCGAAAAAGGTGGAACAGCCGAAGCCCACGCCCGAGCCGCCGCCCCAGGTCAGCGGCCTCGACCTGCTCGACAGCGCGGCGGCGGTCGCCCGCCTCGAGGCCCAGATCGACCGCGACCTCCAGGAACTCGCCAAGCGCCCGCGCAAGAAGTTCATCGGCGCGCGTGCGCAAGAGTACCGCTTCGCGCAGTACGTCGAGGACTGGCGGCAGAAGGTCGAGCGCGTAGGCACGCTCAACTACCCCGACGCCGCGCGGGGCAAGCTCTACGGCAGTCTGCTGCTGTCGGTGTCGATCCGCGCCGACGGCTCGGTGGACAAGGTCGGCGTGCAGCGCAGCTCCGGCCACAAGGTGCTCGATGAGGCCGCGGTGCGGATCGTGAAGATGGCGGCGCCCTACGCACCCTTCCCGCCCGACATCCGCAAGGACTACGACGTGATCGAAATCACCCGCACCTGGAAATTCGAGCGCAGCGACCGTGTCCGCGCCTACTGACCACGAGACCCGCCCATGGACCGCTACGCCGTCATCGGCAACCCGATCGCCCACAGCAAGTCGCCGCAGATCCATGCCGCCTTTGCCCGTCAGACCGGACAGGCACTGATCTACGAAGCCCTGCTCGCACCGCTAGACGGCTTCGCGCACACGGTCGCACGCTTTCGTGCACAGGGCGGCCGCGGCCTCAATGTCACCGTGCCCTTCAAGCTCGAGGCCTTCGCGCTTGCCGAGCGTCATACCCCGCGCGCGCAGCTGGCCGGCGCGGTCAATACGCTCGCCTTCGGCCCGGACGGCATCCTCGGTGACAACACGGACGGCGCGGGGCTGGTCCGCGACCTGGGCGCAAACCTTCACTTCGCGCTCGCCGGACGCCGCATCCTGCTGCTCGGCGCAGGCGGCGCGACCCGCGGCGCGCTCCTGCCCCTGCTGCAGAGCCGGCCCGCCAGCCTGACCATCGCCAACCGTACGCTCGCCAGGGCCGAGGAACTGGTGGCGCTGTTCGCGCCCCACGCCGGCGACAGCGCGCTCGCGGCGAGCAGCTTCGAAGCGCTGGCCGG
>DMCZ01000035.1:12912-13089 GCA_003446655.1 Thauera sp.
CGGCGCGGCGCGGGTCGCCGACGGCCTCGGCATGCTGGTCGAGCAGGCCGCGGAAAGCTTCACCCTGTGGCGCGGCGTGCGTCCGGACAGCGCTCCGGTGCTGGCCGAACTGCGCCGCCAGCTTGGCGCAGGATGAGCCTGTCCCCCCCGGCTCGCGCCATCAGCACCATGCGACGC
>DMCZ01000035.1:13384-14034 GCA_003446655.1 Thauera sp.
GGCAGCACCAGCTTCATGCGCATGCGCCTGGCCGAGCTGCGCCAGACCGACCCGGAGGCCCGACTGCGCCACCAGTGGGTGCCCTACGAGCGCATTTCCATTCATCTCAAGCGCGCGGTGGTCGCCGCCGAGGACGACCGTTTCCTCGATCACGCCGGCTTCGACTGGGAGGGCATCGAGCGCGCGCTCGAGCGCAACGCCGAGCGCGGCCGCATCAGCGCCGGCGGCTCGACGATCAGCCAGCAGCTCGCCAAGAACCTGTTCCTGTCGCCGTCGCGCAGCTGGCTGCGCAAGGGCCAGGAGGCGGTGATCACGCTGATGATCGAGACCACCTGGAGCAAGCGCCGCATCCTCGAGGTGTATCTGAACGTGGCCGAATGGGGCAACGGCGTGTTCGGCGCCGAGGCCGCCGCGCGCCGCTACTACGGCCGCCCCGCCGCCAGCCTCGGCCCCGCCGAGGCGGCGCGCCTGGCGGTGATGCTGCCCAATCCGCGCTACTACGAGCGCAACTACGGCGGGCGCGTCGCCGCCCATGCCGCGCGCGTGCAGCGGCGCATGATCCATTCCCAGGTGCCCTGAGGCGCGCAAACAAAATTTCGCGCTGCAACAGAATCGGGGGCCACGCGACGCAGTCGAGCCCGTAGAATTCG
>DMCZ01000035.1:14277-14764 GCA_003446655.1 Thauera sp.
AACACCACCCCGACGACGTCCAGCATCACCTCAAGGAGGTGCAGGACCTGCTCGCCCGCCAGAAGGTGGTGGAAGACCTCGTTCATCGCCAGGACATGCCGCGCCACGAGCTGGTCGAGTCCCTGGTGCACAAGCAGCACGAGGCCGGCCTGCGCGCCAAGCTCGACACCCTGCACCCGGCCGACATCGCCTACATCCTGGAGGCGCTGCCGCTCGAGGAGCGCCTCTACGTCTGGGACCTGGTCAAGGCCGAGCGCGACGGCGAGATCCTGCTCGAAGTCTCCGACGCGGTACGCGAGTCGCTGATCGAGACGATGGCGCCGGAAGAGCTCAAGGCCGCCGCCGAGTCGCTCGACGCCGACGAACTCGCCGACCTCGCCCCCGACCTGCCGCCCGAGGTCATCGAAGACGTCTTCCAGTCGCTCGACACCGAGGGCCGCGAGCAGCTGCGCGCGGCGATGTCCTACCCCGAGGACTCGGTCGGCGC
>DMCZ01000035.1:15023-15472 GCA_003446655.1 Thauera sp.
CACACCGACAAGCTGTTCGTGGTCGATCGCGAGGATCACCTTGAGGGCATCCTGACCCTCGAGTCATTGCTCATCAACGATCCGGAGAAGACCGTGGCCGAGGTCATGCGCTCGGAGACGGTGATCAGCTTCACGCCCGAGGACGAGGCGGACGACGCCGCGCAGGCCTTCGAGCGCTACGACCTGGTGTCGGCTCCGGTGATCGACAGCGAGAAGCGTGTGATCGGGCGGATCACGGTGGCCGACGTGGTGGACTTCATCCGCGAGGAGTCGGAGGCGGAGATCCTGTCCCAGGCCGGCCTGCGCGAGGAGGAGGACATCTTCGCCTCGGTGTGGAGTTCGGTTAAGAACCGCTGGGCCTGGCTGGCGATCAACCTGGTGACGGCCTTCGTGGCCTCGCGGGTGATCGGGCTGTTCGAGGATTCGATCGAGAAGCTGGTCGCGCTGGC
>DMCZ01000037.1:0-2476 GCA_003446655.1 Thauera sp.
AGATGTGTATAAACGACGAAGCGCGCGATGCCGAGCTGGCGGAGAACGGCGGCGAAGTCGCCTTCGGCCTCGCTGGCGATGAAGTCCAGCGCGAGCGCGCCCGGATGCGCGTCGGACTGGCCGAAGCCGAGGCGGTCGTAGGCCACCACCCGGCGGCCGGTGGCCTTGCACAGCGCCGCGGGAAAGCCGCGCCACAGCTCGACGCTGCCGAGCGAGTCGTGCAGCAGCACGATGGGCGCCAGGTGCGAGGGCTCGATGGGCGCCCAGGTGCGGACGAAGAGGCGGCCGAGATGGCCGTCGAGCCAGATCTCCTGGCTCGTGGTGTGTTGCGGTTTCGTGTTCATGCGTCGGGATTCGAAGGGTTCGGTGTCAGGGCTGCGGATCCGCGCGATTGCCTTCGTCCATGCGGCGGATGGCCTGTTCGCCCTGGCGGGCGAGCGCAGCGAGGCGGTCGATCTGGGCGTCGAGCCTGGGCAGGGCCTCGCGGCGGTAACGCGACAGGTCGTCGATGGCGCCGAGCACGTCGGCGAAGGCCTTTTCCAGTTGGCCCATGTCGAGCATGGACGAGGAGGCGCGGGTCTGGATGTCCACCCCCTGGGTGCGCAGCGCCTGCGCGGTGCCGGAGATCAGCGCCGAGGTGGTCTGGTTGAGCGCAGCGACGCGGTCGAGCACCAGGCGCTGGTTGGCCAGCCCGAGCGCCACGGTGACGGCGACGTTGAGTGCCGACACGGTGACGTTGATCGCGCGATCGACGCCGCGGATCAGCTCGCGGTTGTTGCGGATGACGACCTCGAGCGCGAGCACGCCCTGCTGGCTCACCGCGACCTGCTGCTGCAGGTCGACGATGCGCTGGCGCAGCGGGAAGAGCAGCTCTTCCTCGACGAAGGCGCGCCGCGGCGCAGGCAGGCTGGCGGAGGCGGCCTCGCGCGCCAGGCGGCGGTCGATCATGCGGCCGAGTTCGACCTGGCGTTCGAGCTGGGCGAGGATGTTGCGCAGCGACTGCTGGTCGTCGGCGAGGGTGAGGTTGTCGCGGCGCAGCATGTCGGCGCCGCCCTGCAGGTCGCCGATGATGGCGTCGAGCGCGTCCTGCGCCTTCTCGTACTTCTGGAAGTAGCGCTGCATCGGCTTGCCGACGCCGGGGATGAAGGACAGCGCGCGCGACAGGCCTTCGCCGCTCAGCTTCTGGCGCGCGGGGTCGAGGTCCTGCATCTTGTCGCGCAGCGCGAGCAGGGCCTGGGCGACCGGACCGCCCTCGTCGCCCTGGTGGGCGAGCTTGCGGATCGGCGCCTGCAGCATCTCGCTGCGCCACGCGGCCTGGCGCTGCAGCTCGATGCCCATGGTGTCGACCGCCTCGCGCTGGCGGTGGAGTTCGGCTTCGCCGGCGGCGAGGGCGTCGCGCACGAAGGCGTCGGCGGTGGCGGCGAGTTCAGGGTCTTCGGGCGCTTCCGCGGGCTGGGGTGGGACCGTCTCGCGCGCGATGTCCTCGATCGGCGGCAAGGACAGGGCCGAACGCGGCTGCGCGCCGGCCGGGTGGCCACCGCCGCCCTGCTCGCCCGCGGGCGCCTGGAACACCGGGTGAAGAAGGGACAGCAGCGGCAGGCTCATCGCGAAATTCCTCGGTTTACGGCTTGCGCCCGTACAGGCCAGCGCGCTCGGCGAAGCGGCGCAGTTCCTGCAGGGCCTGCTCCATGTTGCCGGCGGCGGCGCCCTGGCTGCGGCCGGTGTCGATGCGGGCGACAGCGACCGCGACGTCGTCGAGCGCGGTCAGCGCGGCCTCGTTGCCGGCAGCGATCTCGGCCAGCCGGCGCTCGGTCTCGTCGGCGATCGCCAGCCGGCGGCGCAGCGCCTCGCGCTCGGTGGGGTTGAGGCGCGCGGCCTCGCGCTCGAGCCGTTCCCGGACGAAGTCGGCATCGAGCCCGGCGCTGCCATGCACCAGTTCGACCATCGCGCCCAGTCCGGCGGCGGCCTCGCGACCGACCTCGCCGACCAGACCGCGGGCGCGCTCGTAGGTGACTTCGCGCGCGTCGAACTTGTCGTCGAGCACGTCGAGCGCGCGGTGGTAGCGGGTGAACAGGCGGTCGGCCTGGACGGCGAGGTCGGGCCGGCGCAGCTCGACCAGTTCGCGCTTGACCTCCCACAGCTGCAGCACCACCGCGTCGGCGTCGGTGGGCGCGAGCGCCGGGTTCAGGGTCAGCAGGTCGCGCTCGCCGCGGGCACGGGCCAGCTCGCTGCGCTGACGCTCGCGGGCGGCGGCGCGGTCACGTCCGGCGCGGGACGCCCGCCAGCGCCGCCAGCGCCTCTCGATGAAGAGCTCCACCGGCACCGCGGCCAGCCCGGCCAGCCAGCCGCCGAGGCTGGCGCCGAAGCCGCCCCACAGCGAGGTGAGGAACAGCAGCATCGCCACCGCCGGCATCGCCACCGCATAGCGCAGGATCACCTGCCAGCGCGAGGCGACCTCCTCGGGCACCACCAGGCG
>DMCZ01000037.1:2687-5405 GCA_003446655.1 Thauera sp.
ATGGGGGACAGACCCCGATTTCCCGCGCCGCCGCACGCTTCATTCGCGCCAGGGCCCGCGCTGACGGCTGCCGCGCCAGTCCCATTCCGGCCTCGCGCTCAGCCGGCGCCCAGCGCCGGGTTGAGCGTATACGTGCCGGTGATCTTCGCCTCGGCCAGCACATGGCCGGCAATCGCCGCGCGCACGTCCTGGCCGGTGAAGCGGCCTTCGACCGCGCAGCGCGGCACATCCAGCGCATACAGCGTGAACACGTAGTGATGCACGATCTCGTCGTTCCACGGCGGGCAGGGGCCGTCGTAGCCGTGGTAGTCGCCCTTCATCGCCTCGTCGCCGGCGAACCAGGCGGTGTAGTCATTGACGCCGTGGCGGGCGCCGAGCGCCGTCTCCGGCCCGGGCTTGCCGCCGGGCGTGACCTCGCCGGAGAAGTGGCCGGCGTCGATCGCGCGCAGGTCGGCGGGCAGGTCCACCACCACCCAGTGGAAGAAATCCACCCGCGGCAGGCTGGCCGGCACCGTGCGGCCTTCCTGGTTCACGTCGTCGCCCTTGCTCGGCACGTCGGGGTCGTGGCAGATCAGCGCGAAGGATTTCGTCCCCGCGGGCACCTCGGACCACGCCAGCTGCGGGTTGCGGTTGGCGCCGAGGCAGACGTGGCCCTCGTCGGCCGGCATGCAGAAGGCGAATTCGCCCGGGATGCGGGCGCCGTCGGTGAAGCTCTGGCTGGTGAGTTTCAAGGCATTCTCCTCGCGGGTTGAAGTGGCGTGTGAAGGGATGCGGGCGGGTGCAGGCGCTGCCGGCGGCTGGCTCAAGGCGTCTCGCACAGGCAGTGCAGGTAAAGGTGGCGCGGGTCGTTCCAGCGCAGCAGCTCGGTGGCGGAGCGCTGTACCTCGCCGAGCAGCCCCGCCAGCGGGCCGCTTGCGAGACCGCCGGCGGCAAGATCGAGACCGAGATCTTCGCCCACGCTGAGCAGCCGGCGCAGCATGCGCTGCTCGAACGAGTCCACCGCCGCCGGCCACACCAGCTGGTAGTCGGTGAGCCTGGCGCGCGCAGCGGCCGCGGCGATCGCGTCCTCCAGACCGCCGAGCTTGTCCACCAGGCCGAGTCCGTTGGCCGCCGCGCCGGTCCATACCCGGCCGCGGGCGACTGCGTCGACCTCGTCCGTGCTCATGTTGCGCGCCTTCGCCACCACCTCGAGGAAGCGGCGGTAGCCGTGCTCGATGCTGAGCTGCATGGCCGCGGCGGCGTCCTCGTCGAGCGGACGGCGCGGATCGAGCGCGCCGGCCAGCGGCGCGGTGGCCACGCCATCGACACCGATGCCGAGCCGGCGCAGCGGTTCGGCAAACTCGGGGAACAGGCCGAAGATGCCGATCGAGCCGGTGACGGTGGCCGGCGCAGCCCAGATCTCGTCGGCGCCAGTGGCGATCCAGTAGCCGCCGGAGGCCGCCACCGAGCTCATCGATGCGATCACCGGCTTGCCCGCCTGGCGGGTGAGCTCGAGCTCGCGGCGGATCAGCTCGGAGGCCCAGGCGCTGCCGCCCGGGCTGTCGATGCGCAGCACCACCGCCTTCACGCGCTCGTTCTCGCGCGCCTCGCGGATCAGGCGGGCGAAGGTGTCGCCGGCGACCACGCCGGTAGGCTCCATGCCGTCGACGATCGTGCCCTGGGCAACGATCACCGCGACACTGTCCGAAGCACCTTCGCCCGGCTGGCCGACGACCGCGAGGTAGCGATCGACACCGATCGTGCGCGCTTCATTGCCTTCGGCCGACTTGCCGGCCGCTTCGACCAGGCGGGCTTGCCACTCGTCACGTGTGCTGAAGCGATCCACCAGCCCAGCCGCCAGCGCCGCCTGGGCGGCATCGCCTCCGCTGGCCTGCAGCGCCTGGCGGATTCCGCTCACATGGGCGTCTACCGCCTCCACCGTCAGCTTTCGGCTGGCGGCAATGTCGTCGCGCATGATGCGCCACAGACCGTCGAGCAGGTCGCGGGTGGATTCGCGGTCCTCGTCCGACATGTCGTTGCGGGTGAAGGGTTCGGAGAAGGACTTGTACTCGCCGACCCGGAAGACATGCACCTTGACCCCGAGCCTGTCGAGTGCGTCCTTGAAGTAGGTGCCGTAGCGCGCGAGGCCGCGCAGCAGCACGAAACCGTCGGGCGACAGATGCACCTCATCGGCCACCGAGGCCAGGTAGTACTGCGACTGGGTGAAGCGCTCGCCACGCGCGAGCACCGGCTTGCCCGAAGTCTTGAAATCCGCGATCGCGGCGCGCAGCTCGGCGAGCTTGGAAAGGCCGCCGCCGACCAGTTCGTCGGTCTCAATCACCAGCGCGGCGATGCGTTCGTCGTCGCGCGCGCTACGCACCGCCCGGGTGAGGTCGGCCAGCCTGCTCTGCCCGGCCGGCGCACCGCCGGCGCGCAGCAGCGCCAGCGGCGGTTCGAGCTCGGCCTGCTCGACGATCGTCCCCACCGGACGCAGCACCAGCGCCGAGCCCTGCGGCACCTCAGGCTCGGGATGGAAGAAAAACGCCACCAGCACGCCCAGGCCGAAGATCAGCAGCGCGTAGAACGCGCCGCGCACGACCAGGTCGAGCAGGCGCACGAACATGCGCAGCACGTTGTAGATGAAGCGGAACAGGCCTCGGATCACGCCGCGGTTTCCTCGTCAGAGAAGCGTCTTCACGCCGGACGGCGGCGGAACACCAGATCCCACACGCCATGACC
>DMCZ01000037.1:5593-6810 GCA_003446655.1 Thauera sp.
GGCGGACAGGATCTCGAGCATCCAGTGCGCGTAGTCCTCCCAGTCGGTGGCGCAGTGGAAGTAGCCGCCGGGGGCGAGCTTCTGCGCCACCAGGGCGACGAAATCGGCCTGCACGATGCGGCGCTTGAAGTGCCGCTTCTTGCGCCAGGGATCGGGGAAGAACAGATGCACGCCGGCAAGCATGCCGTCGCCGATCATGTCGCGCATCACCTCGACGGCGTCGTGCTGCATGATCCGCAGGTTGGTCAGATTGCCTTCCGCGATCAGCTTGCACAGCGCGCCCACGCCGGGCGTGTGCACCTCGATGCCGAGGAAGTCGCGGTCGGGCATCGCGGCGGCGATCTTCGCCGTGGTCTCGCCCATGCCGAAGCCGATCTCGAGGATCTTCGGCGCCTGGCGGCCGAAGGCCTGGTCGAGATCGAGCGGCGCGACGCGGTAGTCGATGCCGATCTTCGGCAGCATGTCGTCCAGGTAGCGCTGCTGCGCCTCGGACATGCGGCCCTGGCGCAGCACGAAGCTGCGGATGCTGCGGCTGGAGAAGCGGTGCTCGGGGCTGTCGCGGCCGATGATCTCGACCTGCGCATTCTGTACTTCGCTCATGAACCGATCAGCCCCTGGGTCGGCGAGCTCGGGTCGGCGGTGTAGAACTTGCGCGGCATGCGCCCGGCGAGGAAGGCCTCGCGCCCGGCCTCGACCGCCTTACGCATCGCGCTCGCCATCAGCACCGGCTTGCCGGCGGCGGCGATCGCGGTGTTCATCAGCACGCCGTCGCAGCCCAGTTCCATCGCGATCGCGGCATCGGACGCGGTGCCCACGCCGGCGTCGACCAGCACCGGCACCTTGGCGTTGTCGATGATCAGGCGCAGGTTCCACGGGTTGATGATGCCCATGCCGGAACCGATCAGCGAGGCCAGCGGCATGATCGCGCAGCAGCCGATGTCTTCCAGCATCTTCGCCTGGATGGGGTCGTCCGCGCAGTAGACCATGACGTCGAAGCCGTCCTTGACCAGGGTCTCGGCGGCCTTGAGCGTCTCGGGCATGTTGGGGAACAGGTTCCTGGGGTCGCCGAGTACTTCCAGCTTGACCAGCGCGTGGCCGTCGAGCAGCTCGCGCGCCAGGCGCAGCGTGCGCACCGCGTCGTCCGCGGTGTAGCAGCCGGCGGTGTTGGGCAGGATGGTGAATTTCTCCGGCGGCAGCACGTCGAGCAGGTTGGGCTC
>DMCZ01000037.1:7060-7508 GCA_003446655.1 Thauera sp.
CGGCGATGACCAGGGGGTCGTTCATGATGGAAACCTGTAGAGCGGGTTTGTCGGATGGCTGGCAGCGGGCGGGCGAAATCAGCCGCCGCCCACCGCGACGACGATTTCGAGCGTGTCGCCGTCGGCGAGTTTCACCTCGGCGTGGCGGGCCTTGGGCACGATCTCGCCGTTGCGTTCGACCGCCAGGCGCTTGCCGGCGAGGCCGCGCGCCTCGAGCAGCGCGAGCACGGTGAGACCGGGTGCCAGCGTCTCGGGCTGGCCATTGAGGATGACCTGGATCATGGCGTTCTGGGATGTCCGGAAGCCAAAAATGGTATCACGCCGGGAGGTTTGACTTTTGGCCGGGCCGGCGCTAACTTCCAGCCACCTAGCGCCGATTTGATCAACAGCTTGCGGGCGCTCAACAAATACGGCTAAAGCGAGGGCACCCAGTCCGCGTTTGCAGCCG
>DMCZ01000176.1:0-2470 GCA_003446655.1 Thauera sp.
GGGCCATCAGTTCGCGCACTTCCTCGGCGACGAAGAAGAAGTAATTCACCACGTGCTCGGGCTGGCCCTGGAAGCGCGCGCGCAGCACCGGGTCCTGGGTGGCGACGCCGACCGGGCAGGTGTTGAGGTGGCACTTGCGCATCATGATGCAGCCTTCGACGACCAGCGGCGCGGTGGCGAAGCCGAACTCGTCGGCGCCGAGCAGCGCGCCGATGACGACGTCGCGACCGGTCTTGATCTGGCCGTCGACCTGCAGGCGCACGCGGCTGCGCAGGCGGTTGAGCACCAGCGTCTGCTGGGTCTCGGCCAGGCCGAGCTCCCACGGCGAGCCGGCGTGCTTGATCGAGCTCCACGGGCTGGCGCCGGTGCCGCCGTCATGGCCGGCGACCACGATGTGGTCGGCCTTGGCCTTGGCCACGCCCGCCGCCACCGTGCCGATGCCGATCTCGGACACCAGCTTGACCGAGATGCTCGCGGCCGGGTTGGTGTTCTTGAGGTCGTGGATGAGCTGCGCCAGATCCTCGATCGAATAGATGTCATGGTGCGGCGGCGGCGAGATCAGGCCGACGCCCGGCACCGAGTGACGCAGGAAGCCGATGTATTCCGAGACCTTGTGGCCGGGCAGCTGACCGCCCTCGCCGGGCTTGGCGCCCTGGGCCATCTTGATCTGGATCTGGTCGGCATTGACCAGGTACTCGGTAGTGACGCCGAAGCGGCCGGAGGCCACCTGCTTGATCGCCGAACGCAGGGAATCGCCCGCGTTCAGGTCCAGGTCGCGCGCGATGCGGTTGTCGCCGATCACCTGCGACAGCTTGATCGCCGCGGTCAGCGGCTTGAAGCGCATCGGGTCCTCGCCGCCCTCGCCGGTGTTCGACTTGCCGCCGATGCGGTTCATCGCCACCGCGAGCGTGGTGTGGGCCTCGGTGGAGATGGAGCCGAGCGACATCGCGCCGGTGGCGAAGCGCTTGACGATCTCCTTGGCGGGCTCGACCTCGTCCAGCGCCACCGGGGTCTCGGCGGCCCTGAGCTCGAACAGGCCACGCAGCGTCATGTGACGCTTGCCCTGGTCGTTGATGATGCGGGCGTATTCCTTGTAGGTGTCGGCCTTGCCCGAGCGCGTGGCGTGCTGGAGCTTGGCGATCGCGTCCGGCGTCCACATGTGCTCTTCGCCGCGGATGCGGAAGGCGTACTCGCCGCCGGCATCGAGCATGTCGTGCAGCACCGGGTCGGCGCTGAAGGCGGCCTTGTGCAGGCGGATGGACTCTTCCATCACCTCGAACAGATCGATGCCTTCCACCTGGCTGGTGGTGCCGGTGAAATACTTGTCGAGCAGCGCCTGCTTGAGACCGACCGCCTCGAAGATCTGCGCACCGGTGTAGGACATGTAGGTCGAGATGCCCATCTTGGACATCACCTTCATCAGCCCCTTGCCGATCGCCTTGACGAAGTGCTTGACGTACTTGGCGGCCGACTCGGCATCACCGGCGAGGTGCTGCAGGGTCTCGAGCGCCAGGTAGGGGTGCACGGCTTCTGCGCCGTAGCCCGCGAGCACCGCGAAGTGGTGCACCTCGCGCGCGGAGCCGGTCTCGACCACCAGGCCGGTGCGGGTACGCAGGCCCTTGGCCACCAGGTGCTGGTGGATGGCCGACAGCGCCAGCAGCGCGGGGATGGCGATGCGATCGGCGGCGAGCTTGCGGTCGGACACGATCAGGATGTTGGTGCCGCCCAGCACCGCGTTCTCGGCATCGGCGCACAGCGAGGCCAGGCTCGCTTCGACGCCTTCCTTGCCCCATTCGGCCGGATAGCAGATGTCGAGCTCGGCCGAGCGGAACTTGTTCTGCGTGTAGCGCGCGATGTTGCGGATCTTGGCCATGCCCTCGAAGTCGAGCACCGGCTGGCTCACCTCGAGGCGGAACGGCGGGTTGATCTCGTTGATCTCGAGCAGGTTGGGCTTGGGTCCGATGAAGGACACCAGCGACATCACCATCTGCTCGCGGATCGGGTCGATCGGCGGGTTGGTGACCTGCGCGAAGAGCTGGCGGAAGTAGTTGTAGAACGGCTTGTTCTTGGACGAGAGCACCGCCAGCGGCGAGTCGTTGCCCATCGAGCCGGTCGCCTCCTCGCCCGCCTTGCCCATCGGCTCGAGGATGAACTTGATGTCTTCCTGGGTGTAGCCGAAGGCCTGCTGGCGGTCGAGCAGCGGCTCGACGCGCTCGGCTGCCGCCGCGGCGTCGACGATCGAAGGCGCTTCGAGCGTGTCGAGCTTGATGTTGATGCGGCGCAGCCAGTCGGCGTAGGGCTTGGCGTTGGCGAGCGACTCCTTGAGTTCCTGGTCGCCGATGATGCGGCCCTGCTCCATGTCGATCAGGAACATCTTGCCCGGCTGCAGGCGCCACTTCTTGACGATCTTGCTGTCGGGAATCGGCAGCACGCCCGACTCGGAGGCCATCACGACGAGGTCGTCGTCGGT
>DMCZ01000176.1:2692-3723 GCA_003446655.1 Thauera sp.
GGGCCGTCCCACGGCTCCATCATCGCCGCGTGGTACTCGTAGAAGGCGCGGCGCTTCTCGTCCATCTGCGTGTGCGACTCCCAGGCTTCCGGGATCATCATCATCATCGCGTGGGCGAGCGAATAGCCGCTCATCACCAGCAGTTCGAGCGCGTTGTCGAAGGAGGCCGAGTCGGACTGGCCGGGGTAGATCAGCGGCCAGATCTTCTGCAGGTCTTCGCCGAGCAGCGGCGAATGCACGCCCTTCTCGCGCGCGCGCATCCAGTTGTAGTTGCCGCGCAGGGTGTTGATCTCGCCGTTGTGGGCGATGTAGCGGAACGGGTGGGCGAGGTTCCACTTCGGGAAGGTGTTGGTGGAAAAGCGCTGGTGCACCAACGACAGCGCCGACACCGCGCGCGGATCGACGAGGTCGGTGTAGTACTCGCCGACCTGGTTGGCGAGCAGCAGGCCCTTGTAGTTCACCGTGCGCGCCGACATCGACACCATGTAGAACTCTTTGCCGTGCTTCAGCTTGAGCGCGCCGATGGCGTTGGCGGCGCGCCGGCGCACGACGTAGAGCTTGCGCTCGAGCGCCTCGGTGACCATCACGTCGGCGCCGCGGCCGATGAAGATCTGGCGGATCACCGGCTCCATGGCCTTGACCGTGGGCGACATCGGCATGTCGCGGTTGACCGGCACGTCGCGCCACCCGAGCACGACCTGGCCTTCGGCCACCACCGCGCGCTCGATCTCTTCCTCACAGGCCAGGCGCGACGCGGCTTCCTTGGGCATGAACACCATGCCGACGCCGTACTCGCCCGCCAGCGGCAGGGTGACGCCCTGCTTCGCCATCTCCTCGCGATAGAGCTGATCCGGGATCTGGATCAGGATGCCCGCGCCGTCGCCCTGCAGCGGGTCGGCGCCCACCGCGCCGCGGTGGTCGAGGTTCTTCAGGATCTCGAGGCCCTGCAGGATGATGTCATGACGTTTCTCGCCCTTGATGTGGGCGATGAAACCCACGCCACAGGCATCGTGTTCATTGGCGGGGTCGTA
>DMCZ01000033.1:0-20025 GCA_003446655.1 Thauera sp.
AGATGTGTATAAGAGACAGGCGTGCGCCCGGTTCCAGTGGCGGTGAACGCGTGAGCGCCGAAAAGAACAGTCAGAGTCCACAGTCTCCCACTCCATCTCCGATCACCCCGCGGGTGGACGATACGACCGCACAGTTCGTGGCGTGGGTGCGCGGTGCGGCGCCCTACATCCACGCCTTTCGAGGCAGGACCTTCGTGGTTGGCTTCGGTGGTGAGGTTGCGGCGGGCGCGCGGGCGCAGAGCCTGGCTTATGACTGCAACCTGCTGGCAGCGCTCGGCATCCGGCTTGTGCTCGTCCATGGGGCACGGCCGCAGATCGATGCCGAACTTGCGCGTCGTGGTCTGGAGTCGCGGTTCCACCATGGTTTGCGCGTGACGGACGCGGAAGCGCTGGAGTGTGTCAAGTCGGCGATGGCCGTGACCCGCTTCGAGGTCGAGGCGCTGCTGTCGCAGGGTCTGCCCAACACGCCGATGGCGGGCAGCTACATCCGCGTGACGGGCGGTAACTTCATCACCGCACGCCCGGTTGGCGTCGTCGACGGCGTCGACTACCAATACACCGGCGCGGTCCGAAAGATCATCGCCGAGGAGATCAACGCCGACCTTGACCAGCAGAACGTCGTGTTGATCACGCCGCTCGGGGTCTCGCCCGCGGGCGAGATCTTCAACCTGGCGATGGAGGAGGTGGCCGAGGCCGTGGCGATCGCGCTCAAGGCCGAGAAGCTCATCTACCTTTGCGATGCGCCCGGGCTGCTCGATGAGGCTGGTGAACTCGTCGAGTCGGTGACGGCTGACGAGGCGCAAGGCAAGCTCGAGACCAATGAAGGGCTCACCGAGGATCTGCACCTCTTCCTGCCGTGCGCGATCCGCGCGGTGCGCAAGGGCGTTGCGCGCTGCCACCTGATCGATCACGACCTCGATGGTGGCCTTCTGCTCGAGTTCTTCACCCATGCGGGCGTCGGCACTGTGGTGTCGCGTGATCCCCTGTTCCGCCTGCGCGAGGCCACCGTTGATGACGTGGGCGCGCTGGTCGCGCTGATCTCGCCGATGGAAGCCGACGGCACCCTGGTTCGCCGCGGTCGGGAGTTGCTGGAGCAGGAGATCGAACGTTTCACGGTGGTCGAGCACGATGGCGTGCTGGTGGGGTGCGCGGCGCTGTATCCGTTCAGCGAGGACAACGCGGCCGAGCTCGCCTGCCTGGCCGTAACGCCCGAGTATCGTCGCGCCGGACTGGGCGATCAGCTCTTAAAACGCATCGAGCGTCGTGCCCGCGTCCAGCGTCTCGAGCGTCTGTTCGTACTCACCACGCGCACGGCGCATTGGTTCCGTGAACGCGGATTTGTCGAGATCGGCCCTGAAGCCTTGCCGCGGCAGAAGCGCGAGCTGTACAACTTTCAGCGGCGCTCGAAGGTGTTCGTCAAGACCTTATGAAGTGGGGGCGCAAGGCAGCTGACAATGGCGAAGCTGACCTGCTGGCAGAGGTCGCCGCGGGGGTTCATGGCATCGAGGCGGTCTTCGATTCCGGTTTGCGCCTGCGCTGGATCAGCCCGTCCATCGAACGGATGACCGGCTTCTCGCCGCAGGCGTGTCTTGCGGCCCAGGACGTGTTCGATCTGCTGGTGTTCGAGTCCGACCGCGATTTCTGCCGCCGGATGGTCGGCCAGGTCCTCGCCGACGGTCTTCCTCAGGACTTCGAGTTGCGCCTTGCAACCCACGATGGGCGTACGGTCTGGGTGGCGGCGCATTGGCGCCGTCGTGCGGCAGGGGCGGGGCTGCGTCTGTCGGCCGAGGACATCGGCGCTCGCAAGCAGACCGAATACACCTTGCTCGAGACGGTTGCCGAACTCCGTCGTGCCCAGGCGCTGCGCGAGCATTATCTGCTGCGCAGCAATGACGAGCGCCAGCGCCTTGCGGCACTGCTGAACCTGATCCGGCTCGGCATCCTGTTCATGGACCAGGATCGCCGTGTGCTCTATCACAACCGCGCGATGCTCGAGATCTGGGGCTATCCGCCGGAGACGCAACTGGTGGGCAGTCGCGAGGCGGTGCTCAAGGAGAGGGCTGCGATGGTGGTTGCCGAGCCCGAAGCATACTTCGCACACATCGATGAGGCGGTGCGCGAGCGCAGCGTCGCGAGCGAGGAGTACGAGATCCGCTTCGTGGATGGCCGCATCGTCACCGACCGCTCAGCCGTGGTGCGCGGTGGCGACGATGTGCGCAGCATCGGCCGGGTGTGGATTTACGAGGACGTCACCTCCGAGCGGCGGACATCCGAGCGTTTGGTCGAGCTTGCCGAGCGTGACGAGCTGACCGGTCTCTACAATAGACGTCGCTTCCATGAGGAACTCGAGCGCTGGCTTGCCGACGCCGCGCGGCGCGGCACCGAAGTGGGTCTGCTGTCATTTGATCTCGACGGTTTCAAGCCGGTGAACGATTCGTTCGGCCACCAGGCCGGAGATGAGGTGCTCGTCGGGATGGCGCGGGCAGTGGGACGGATTGTGCGCCGCAACGAGATGTTCTTCCGCATCGGAGGCGACGAGTTTGCCGTGCTGGTCCCGGGCAGCAGCGCCGAGGGTCTGCTCGAACTCGCACACCGCCTGGTGGAGACGGTCTCCACGTTGACGTTCCGTTTTGGCGGAACGACGGTCGGCGTCACCGCGAGCGTCGGCATCGCACGCTTTCCGGAAAATGCGGCCGATGCCGAGACCCTGGTCGCCGCGGCTGACGCTGCACTTTATCTGTCCAAGAGCGAGGGCAGGAATCGCGCGACCGTGTCGGCGAGGCCGAGCGGTGAATCGGCTAGAATGCCGGCTTCGAGCTCCGATGAACGTGACAGCAGAGAGGATTGAAACATGGCTCGCATGGTGAACTGCGTGAAACTGGGTCGCGAGGCCGAAGGCCTGGACCTGCCCCCGGTGCCGGGTGCCCTGGGCAAGCGCATTTTCGAGAACGTGTCCAAGGAAGCCTGGCAGCAGTGGGTGAAGTATCAGACCATGCTGATCAACGAGAACCGCCTTAACCTGATGGATGCGCGCGCGCGCAAGTACCTTGCGGAGCAGATGGAGAAGCATTTCTTCGAAGGTGGCGCCGACCAGGTTGCCGGCTACGTTCCGCCGCAGCAGTAAGACAGGCCCGCGCTGCGACTGCAGTGCGGTACAAAGCACAAGGGGATGCTTCAGCGTTCCCTTGTGCTTTGTACCGCGGTGAGCCGGACCGTCAGCTCTTGTCGCCGAGCGCAGCCTGCGACTTCTCGAAGCGCACGTCCTGGCCGTGAGCGACATAGACGACGTGTTCCGCGATGTTCATCGCGTGATCGCCGATGCGCTCGATCGACTTGGCGATGAAGAGCATCTCGAGGCTGTTCGAGATCGTCCGTGGGTCTTCCATCATGTAGGTGATGAGCTGGCGCATGATGCCCTTGAAGCCGCTGTCGATTTCCGCATCCTTGCGCCGCATTTCATCGATGTTCTCGGCATTGACGCGCGCGAAGGCGTCAAGTGCCGCCCGCAGCATCTCTACGGCCGTATCGGTCGCCTGCGACAGGCCGACGCGAGGCATGAACTTGACCTCGGACTGGTGAAGGCGGCGGGCCGCCTTGGCGATCTTTTTCGCTTCGTCGCCGATGCGCTCCAGATCGGAGGCCGCCTTGATCGTGGCGAGCACCAGGCGAAGATCCCCGGCGGCCGGCTGCTGCCGGGCAATGATGTGGGTGCAGGCGTCGTCGAGTTCGATCTGGGCCAGATTGATTGCCTTGTCGCCCTGGATCGTCGTCTCAAGCAGCGTGATGTCGCCGCTACGCAGTCCCTCGAGCGCCTTCGTCACCTGGGCTTCGACCAGACCGCCCATCTGCAGGACGCCACGGCGGATATTTTCCAGTTCGGTGTCGAACTTCCGGAGAGTGTGTTCGGTCATTTTTGCCATGATCAAGTTCGGGGGAAAGGTGTACGCTAACAGGGCTGTGTTAAGTTTTTGTTGCGTGCAACGGTAGTGAAACGACCGTTCAGGCTGCCTGCAGCCGCTCTACGCCGCCAGCGCCGGCCAGCAGCAGCACGTCGGCGCCCCGCTGGGCGAAAAGACCGTTGGTGACCACGCCCACGATCTGGTTGATGTGGGTTTCCATCGCTACCGGGTCGCTGATCCTGAGTCCGTGAACGTCGAGGATCAGGTTGCCGTTGTCGGTCACGAATCCTTCGCGCAGCCTGGGCTCGCCGCCCAGACGGCGCAGCTCGCGCGACACGTGCCCGCACGCCATCGGGATTACCTCGACGGGCAGCGGGAAGCCGCCGAGCTCTTTTACCTGCTTGCTGGCGTCACAGATGCAGATGAAGCGTTCGGAGACCGCGGCGACGATCTTCTCTCGCGTCAGCGCGCCGCCGCCGCCCTTGATCATCGCGAAGCTGCCGTCGATCTCGTCGGCACCATCCACATAGATCGGCAGCGATTCGATGCCGTTGAGATCGAATACGGCGATGCCATGTCCAACGAGCCGACGCGAGCTGGCCTCGGAGCTGGAGACTGCACCGAGGATGCGCTCGCGCATGCCGGCGAGCGCGTCGATGAAGTGGTTCACGGTCGAGCCGGTACCGACGCCGACGATGCTGCCGTCGATGATGTAGTCGAGTGCCGCGAGCGCCGCAGCCTTCTTGAGTTCGTCCTGGGTCATGTGAGGGAGGTGCTCGATGGGGCACTCAGACGAGGCCGTGGAAGGGTTGGATGCGGACCATGTCGCCCGCCTGCACCGCGGTGCAGTCTTCTGGCAGTACGACGAAGCAGTCGGCCTCGGACATCGAGCGCAGCACGCCCGAGCCCTGGGCGCCGACCAGTGCGACCGAGAGGCCGTCGGCATCCCGCTGCAGCTTGCCGCGCAGGTATTCCACGCGGCCAGGCTGCTTGCGCATCGCAAACCGGGCGCGAACCGGGAATTCGTCGGCGGGTGGTAGCGGACGGACGCCCATCAGCTTGAGCAGCGCGTCCTGGACGAACTGGTAGAAGGTCACCATGACTGCGACCGGGTTGCCGGGCAGGCCGAACAGGATTGCGTTGCCGATACGGCCGTAGGCCATCGGTCGTCCCGGTTTGATGGCGAGCTTCCAGAAGGCGACTTCGCCGAGGCGGGACATCATTTCGCGGATGAAGTCGGCCTCGCCGACCGAGACTCCACCGCTCGTGATCACCACGTCAGCAGCCTCTGAGGCGTCGCGGAAGGCGGTCTCCAGAGCCTCGGGGCGATCGGGGACGACGCCCATGTCGAGCAGCTCGCATCCCAGCCGCGACAGGGCGCCAAAGAGCGTGTAGCGATTGCTGTCATAGACCTCGCCCGGGCCGAGCGGTCGCCCGATCGAGGCGATCTCGTCACCGGTGGACAGGATGGCGACCCTCAGCCGGCGATGCACTGCGACTTCGGCGATGCCGAGCGATGCGATCAGGCCGAGCTCGGCCGGTCCGCAGCGGCGGCCGGCCGCCAGTGCGACCGCGCCCTCCGCAAGGTCCTCCCCCGCGTGGCGCAGATTCTGGCCCTTCTTCTGACCGGTGGGAATGAAGACGATGTCCTGATCGCGGCGCGTGACCTCCTGCACCACGACGGTGTCCGCGCCCTGAGGAATGGATGCCCCCGTCATGATGCGGACTGCTTGCCCGGCGCCGACGACGCCCGAGAAGGGGCGGCCGGCGAAGGCCGTTCCGACGAGGTTGAGCGCCGTCTCGCCGCTGTCCGCGAGGTCCTGCGCGCGTACCGCGTAGCCGTCCATTGCGGAGTTGTCGTGCGCGGGCACGTTGTAGGGGGCGACGATGTCGTCGGCAAGCACGCGGCCGAGCGCGTTGCGTACGGCGACCCGCTCCCAGCCGGGGATCGGCTGCAGGCCGTTGAGGATGGCGGTGCGCGCCTCGGCGACGGGGAGGAGGCTGCGGCCGCTGCCGGTCTCGAAGCTTGGGATGGTCATGGAGCGGACTCCCGGGTGCTGGCCACCGTGCGGGAGCCGAGCGCACGCGACGGAGCGGCCTTCAGGTTTGGCGAATCAGAATGAACAAGGCGGCCGTAGCCGCCCTGTGTCAATGCGTGTCCGGGTTCGATCAGCGCAGCCCGGCGGCGTAGTCGGCAACCGCCTTGATCTCGGGGTCGGTCATCTTGATCGCAATCATGCGCATCATGCTGTTGGGATCGTTCTTGCGGACGCCGTCGCGGAAGGCCTTCATCTGGGTATCGATGTAGTCGGCGAACTGGCCTGAAAGGCGCGGATATTGAGCAGGCATGCCGGCGCCGGCGGGACCGTGGCATCCGGCACAGGCGGGCACGCCCTTCGAGGCGATTCCTGCGCGCCAGATCTTCTGACCCAGTTCGATGGTTTCCAGGTTTTTCGCGGGTTCAGGCTTGAGCTCGAAGGACGAGAAGTACTTCGCAAGCCCGCGCATGTCGGCTTCCTCGAGGCCGGCAACCATGCCGCCCATGATGGCGTTCTCGCGCACCGGGGGATTGCCGTTCCAGCCCTTGAACTCACGCAGTTGCTTGAAGAGGTAGTCCTCATGCTGGCCAGCGATCTTGGGGTTGGCCGGCAGTTCGCTGTTGCCATCGGCCATGTGACAGGCGGCGCACAGCGTCTCGGCGGTCTGTTTCGCCTTGTCGATATCCGGAGCCTGGTCCTGGGCCTGAAGGCTGCCAGCGAGCAGCAGCAACGACGAGAGCAGCAGGGAACGCTTGATCATGATGTCCTCGGAAAGCCGTGAGTGATTTTTTCAAACGAGGTATTCTAATACACGAAAGCCGGGTTGCGCGATGCGATGAAGGCTTTCTCCCGCAGCCAACCGGTTTTTCGCCGATTTTTTCATGCCTCTTTTCCGCAACGCACAATTCGAGATTTCGATCGCCAAGCCGTCCGGCCTGCCGCCGCCCACAGGCCCGGAGATCGCGTTTGCGGGGCGCTCGAATGCTGGCAAGTCAAGCGCGATCAATACGCTTGCGGGCCATGTGCGGCTCGCCTTCGTCTCGAAGACACCCGGTCGCACGCAGCTGATCAATTTCTTCCGCCTCAATTCGGGCGCGCTCCTCGTCGATCTGCCGGGCTACGGATATGCCGCGGTACCCGAGAAGATTCGGCGCCAGTGGCAGGGCCTGATCGAGACCTATCTCAAGAAGCGCGAGAGCCTGATCGGTCTGGTGCTGATCATGGACTCTCGCCATCCGCTCACGCCCCTTGACCGGCAGATGATCGACTGGTTCGCGCATTCCGGCCGGCCGATGCACGTGCTGCTGACCAAGAGCGACAAGCTCTCGCGCGGCGCGGCCGCTGCGGTGCTTCAGGAGGTTCGGCGTGCGCTGCAGCCCTTGGGTCCGCAGGTGACGGTGCAGTTGTTCTCGAGCCTGAAGAAATCTGGCGTTGAGGAGGCGGAGGCTGTCATCGGTGGCTGGCTCGCCGGTGACCCGGTGGCGCCCTCGGTTGCTGACCTCGAAACCGTTCCCGGCATGGATTTGGCTGCCGATAAAACAAAAGCCCCCGACCAGGGGACGTAGTCGGGGGCGAAAATGCCTCACCGGGCGTGAGGCACCCGCTCAGGGAGGTGAAGCGGGAGATGGCCCAAGAAGCGGGCCGCAGGAGCGGCCGGGCACCATCTGCTTGCTAAGATGCAGCCGCCTCCCTGAAAGTTCCACGCCTGCGCTGCGCAATCTGCGTTCAGCTCCCTCGATTCCAGTCCGTATCGCCTGCGGGCGAACGGACTTCATGATTCACCGATCTCCGATCGACGACCTGAGAGAAACCACGATGCGACCCACTGGAGCCTTTCCTTCGATCCGCATGCGCCGCATGCGCCGCGATGACTTTTCCCGCCGCCTGATGCGCGAGCATGTGCTGACCGCCAACGATCTGATCTACCCGGTGTTCGTGCTCGATGGCCAGGCGCGCACCGAGGCTGTACCCTCCATGCCCGGCGTCGAGCGTGTGTCGATCGACAATATGCTGCGTGTAGCCGAAGAGGCGCTGACGCTTGGCGTGCCGGCGCTGGCGCTTTTCCCGGTGATCGATGCGGCTGGCAAGACGGATGGCGCCGAGGAGGCCTGGAACCCCGAGGGCCTGGTGCCGCGTACGGTGCAGGCACTCAAGGCGCGCTTCCCGGAGCTGGGCGTGATCACCGACGTTGCGCTCGATCCGTATACCAGCCATGGCCAGGACGGCTTGATAGACCCCGCCGACCCGCGCGGCTACGTGATGAACGACGAGACTCTCGAGGCGCTCGCGAAGCAGGCGTTGTGCCACGCCCAGGCTGGCGCCGACGTGGTTGCGCCGTCCGACATGATGGACGGGCGCATCGGTCGCATCCGCGGCGAACTCGACCGCGCCGGTCACATCCACACCCGCATCCTCGCCTACTCGGCCAAGTACGCGTCCAGCTTCTACGGCCCCTTCCGCGATGCGGTGGGGTCTGCCGGCAATCTCGGCAAGGGCAACAAGTACACCTACCAGATGGATCCGGCCAACAGCGACGAGGCCATCCGTGAGGTTGCGCTCGACATCGCCGAGGGTGCAGACATGTTCATGGTCAAGCCCGGCATGCCGTATCTCGATATCGTGCGCCGCGTGAAGCAGGAGCTCCAGGTGCCGACCTACGCCTATCAGGTCAGCGGCGAGTACGCGATGCTCAAGGCCGCGGCGGCCAATGGCTGGCTTGACGAAAAGGCGTGCGCCATGGAGGCGCTTCTTGCCTTCAAGCGTGCGGGCGCCGATGGGATCCTCACCTATTTCGCGCTCGATGCGGCGCGCTGGCTGAGGGCCGGGGCCTGATGGCGGACGCCGGCTGTGCGCCAGGAGTCGTGCCGGGGCTTGCCCTGCGACCGCTGAGTGCAGCGGACCTCCCCGCGGTGCTGGTGTTGCAGCGCGCGGCCTACGGGGATGACTACCAGGAGTCGGCGCGGGTGCTCGCGCGCAAGCTCGAACTCGAAAGCGAGGCCTGCTGGCTCGCGCAGCTTGGCGGGGTCGCGGTCGGTTATGTGTTTGCGCATCGCTGGAGCGGAGAGGGCGCGCCGCCGCTGCATGCGCCGCTCGCAGCGCTTCCGGACTGCGCCGATCATGGCTTCGTGCACGATCTGGCGGTATCACCAGCGGCGCGCGGGCTCGGTGTGGCGGCCGCTCTGCTCGCGCGTGTCCGGGCGTGGTCGGCTGCTGCGGGCCATCGTGGCCTGCGCCTGGTGGCGCTCGCCGATGCCGTGCCGTTCTGGACGCGCCATGGTTTCAGCGCCCTCGCGGCGGATCTCCCCGCGGGCTATGGTCATGGCGCCTGCCTGATGGGTCGTGCGCTTCGTGATCCGCAGGCTTGAGCGCCAACAGGCGCTGGGACACCCTCAGTGCGTGAGCAGCCGTCCGAGCTGGCGGCGCAGCGCAAGGATGTTGGGGATGCGCAGATCGACATAGGCGGGCGTGCGCAGCCCGCTCCCGACCAGCACCGTGCGCATGCCGAGGCGCTTGGCGGTGCGCAGATTGACGGCAGAGTCTTCCAGCATGATGCATTGTTCCGGTCGCAGTCGCTGCGCGTGCAGCAGGCTGCGATAGGCACGGATCCCGGGCTTGGGCTGGTAATCGAGATCCTCGATGCCGACCACGTCCGCGAACAGCCGTCGGATCCCCATGACCGCAAGCGCTGCCTCGGCATAGTGGCGCGGCGCGTTCGAGAACACGATCTTGCGTCCCGGCAGACGCCTGAGCATGCCGCGCAGGGCGCGCTCGAACACCATCATCTCGTGCAGGCGGTCGAAGCGGTGGGTTTCTACCAGGAAGTGATCGGGGTCCGTGCCGTGGTGACGCATCAGGCCGAGCAGGGTAGCGCCGTAGCGGTGCCAGTAGTGCATTCGCAGCGAATTGGCCTCGTCGAGCGTGAGCCCGAGGTGATGCTCGAGGTAGCGCGTCATGCTGCGGTTGATGTGCGGAAAGATGTTGGGGCTGGCGTTGTGCAGCGTGTTGTCAAGGTCGAACAGCCAGACTGGGGCGGAGGGCATCGGCGTATTCAGTGCTTCGGCGCGCTTCAGCGCGCCGGTGTACGGGGCTGGAAGCGGATGATGCTGCGACCGTCGTCCGTGGTTTTCGGGGGCGCCTTCCAGGCATGGCCCTGGATGAGTTCGAAGGTGGCGGGCAGGCGGCCGTCCTGACGCAGGCGCTCATAGGTGGCGCGCGCCTCGGCCCATTCCCCGCGTCCAGAGAGGCCGCGTGGCCGGGCGATGGCGGCGTTGGCGCCGCCGCTGCGGCGCAGGTCCTGCAGCAGCGTGTCGAGATCGGGGTAGGTCAGCGTGATGATCTCCATGTCCATGACCGGATCGGCAAAACCGGCCTGGACCAGCGCGTCGCCAATGTCGTGCATGTCGATGAAGCGGTGCACCCGCTCGCCGCGCCGATCGGGCAAGGCCGCGCGTAACTCGCGCAACGTATCCGGGCCAAGGGTGGAGAACATCAGGAGTCCGCCCACTTCGAGCACGCGGTGGATTTCGCGGAAGGTGGGTAGCGGGTCATCGAGTGCCGGCAGCATCAGGTTCGACCACACCAGTCCGAGGCTGGCGCGGGCGATGGGCAGGGCGCCGGCGTCGGCTGCGACATGGGGCAGCGCCGACGGTGCGCCCAGCAGACGGCGGAGCAGGCCGCCGCTGCGGGTGGGGCGGAGGCGGGCACCGGCTCTGGCCAGCATCGCGGCGGAGAAGTCGGCTGCGATCACGGTCGCGTCGGGGAAGCGCTCTGCGAGTCGAGGCAGGTCGGCGCCCGTCCCGCATCCCAGATCGAGGATGCGACGCGGGGCGACGCGGATGTAGTCGAGGCGCTCGTCCATGCGCCGTGCGACTTCGCGCGTGAGCAGGTCGACACTGTCGCAGCTTGCTGCGGCACGGTCGAAGCGGCGCCGCAGCAGGTGCCGATCAAGTGCGAAGTGCGTGCCGCGTGCCTCGTCGGCCGTTTCTTCAGACATGGCTTCGAAGCTCAGATCGCGCGTAGACCAAGCCGGGCGAACAGGCGGTCGTCACGGTCGGCGGCGGGGTTGTCGGTGGTGAGCAGGCGCTCGCCGTAGAACATCGAGTTGGCGCCGGCCATGAAGCACAGCGCCTGCAGCTCGTCGCTCATCTGCTCGCGGCCGGCGGACAGGCGCACGTAGCTGGATGGCATGGTGATGCGCGCGGCGGCGATGGTGCGCACGAACTCGAAGGGGTCGAGCGTACCGGCCCCGTCCAGCGGCGTGCCGGGGATCTGCACCAGGTTGTTGATCGGCACCGACTCGGGTGGGATGGGCAGGTTCGCGAGCTGGGCGATCAGCGCGGCACGCTGGGCGCGCGACTCGCCCATGCCGACGATGCCGCCGCTGCACACGTTGATGCCGGCGGCGCGGACCTCGTCGAGGGTGTCGAGGCGGTCCTGCATGGTGTGCGTGGTAATCACCTGGCCGTAGAACTCGGGCGCGGTATCGAGGTTATGGTTGTAGTAGTCGAGGCCGGCCTCGGCAAGGCGGTCGGCCTGGCCTTCCTTGAGCATGCCCAGCGTCACGCAGGTCTGCAGGCCGAGCTTCTTGACCTCACGCACCATCTCCAAAACCGGCTCGAGATCCTTGTCCTTCGGGCCACGCCAGGCGGCGCCCATGCAGAATCGGCTCGCCCCCCTGGCCTTGGCGGCGCGAGCGTTCTCCAGCACCTCGTCGATCGGCATCAGGCGCTCGCGTTCGAGGCCGGTGTCGTAGCGCGCGGATTGCGCGCAATAGCCGCAGTCTTCCGAGCAGCCGCCGGTCTTGATCGACAGCAGGGTGGAGCGCTGGATGGCGTTGGGATCGAAGTGCTCACGGTGCGTCAGCTGGGCGCGGTGTACAAGATCCAGCAAGGGCAGATCGAACAGCGCACGTACTTCGGCCACCGTCCAGCGCCTGCGTCCGGGGTGGTCCTGCGGAGCGGGACTGCGGTCGAGCGTGGCTGAAGTCGTTGTCATTTCGGGTGTTCCGGGCTGTAATTACGAGGCCCGCATGTTCTTCCATGGACGGAAATCTTGTCAAATTCACGGCGCGCCCTTCATGCGCTCTGGCTGCAGCTGGCCGATGTGCTTGCACCGCAGGACTGTTTCGTGTGCGGCGCCCAATCTGGGGGCGAGGCTGTCTGCGAGGCCTGCGCGCAGGCGTTGCCGCGACGGCCGCCGAGTGCCTGTCCGCGCTGCGCTCTCCCCGGGCTCGGCGGGGGTTGCTGCGCCGCCTGCCTGCGCGATAGTCCGGCCTATGACGCCACGCTTGCCCTGTACGATTTCGTCTTCCCGGTCGACGCCATGGTGCACGCCCTCAAGTATCGGCATCGCCTGTCGATGGCCTCGTTCTTCGGTGCCGCCCTGGCGGCGAGGGCGCCGGAATTCGTTGCGCAGGCCGATCTCTTGCTGCCGATGCCCCTTCATCCCCGCCGGCTTGCGGAGCGTGGCTTCAACCAGGCGGTGGAGCTAGCGCGACCGCTGGCGGGCGCGACCGGCCTTCCGCTCGGATTGGCAGTCGTGCGCAAACGCAGGGATGTTCCCGCCCAGGCTGGACTCGACCGTGAGGCGCGACTGCGCAATCCGCGCGGTGTGTTCGAGTGTGACGTGAGTCTGTACGGACAACGGGTGGTCGTGGTCGATGACGTGATGACGACGGGCGCTACGCTCGACGAGCTCGCACGAACGCTCAAGGCTCGGGGGGCGAGCTGGGTCGGTAACCTCGTGGTGGCGCGCACGCCCGCCCCTTACTGAAGCCGGCGGCGGGCGCTAGACTCGCACACCTCGCAGCGGGCTCCGGGGCAGGTTGCCCCTTGCATTGCCTGCTCGCTGGTCCGGCCTTCCGCGCGGGCCGGGTGTCCGTTTTGTACGGCCGGTTGTCCGGCGCCCTCGAGTTTCCTGCTCCGATGTTTGAAATCGTCCTTTACCAGCCCGAAATCCCGCCCAACACCGGCAACATCATCCGCCTTGCCGCCAATACCGGTTCGAACCTGCACCTGGTGGCGCCACTCGGTTTCGACCTGTCGGACAAGCAGCTTGCGCGCGCCGGCCTGGATTATCACGACCTCACCTGTGTCACGGTGCATCCGGACTGGGCGCACTGTCATGCGGCGCTCGCCAGCCGCCGCATGTATGCGCTCAGCACGCGCGGCAGCCGCCGCCATGACCATGTGGATTTCCAGCCGGGCGATGCGCTGTTGTTCGGGCCGGAGAGCCGGGGTTTGCCGCAGTCGGTGCTCGACGGCTTCGCGCCCGACGCCCGGATCCGCATTCCGATGCGGCCCACCAATCGCAGCGTGAATCTGTCGAACGCGGTTGCGGTGGTGGTCTATGAGGCCTGGCGCCAGCTGGGGTTTGCTGGCGCGAAGGAGGGTTGAGGCGGGCGGCGACGGGCCCGCCGACGCTCACTCCTCGCGCGGGTCGCGCGCGAGCAGGCGCTCGACCGCACTGCGCGCGTTGAGCCCGTGGTGAAGCAGGGCGTCGATCGCCTCGCTGACCGGCATCTCGACGCCGTGACGATGGGCGAGCTGGACCACTTCGCGCGCCGTGGAGACGCCCTCGGCCACATGCCCGAGCTCGCGCAGGATGTCGGCGAGGCTCTTGCCCTCGGCCAGGGCCAGGCCGACGCGGCGGTTGCGTGAGAGGTCGCCGGTGCACGTCAGGATGAGGTCGCCCATGCCGGCCAGACCCATCAGCGTTTCACTGCGCCCCCCCAGTGCGTGCGCGAGGCGGGCAATCTCCGCGAGGCCGCGGGTGATCAGCGCCGCGCGCGCGTTGAGGCCAAAGCCCATGCCGTCGGAGACGCCTGCCGCGATCGCCATCACGTTCTTCAACGCGCCGCCGACTTCGCAGCCGACCAGATCGGTGTTGGCATAGATGCGCAGGCGCGGCTGATGCAGCACGGACACCCAGTGATGGGCGAAGCTGGCGTCGCGTGCCGCGAGCGTGACCGCCGCCGGCAGGCCGCGGGCGACTTCGGCAGCGAAGCTCGGTCCGGTGAGCACGCCACTTTGCGCGTTGGCACCCAGCTCCTCGGTGATGATTTCGTGGGGCAGGCGCCCGGTGCCGGCTTCAAAGCCCTTGCAGGCCCACAGTAGCGGCGTTCCCGGGCGAATGCGCTTCAGCTGGCGGACGGTTTCACGCAGGCCGGCGAGCGGTGTGACCACAAGATGGAGGTCGGCCTGCTCCGCGGCTGCGCGGAAATCGGCTTCGATGCCCAGGCTGTCATGCAGCCGCACGCCAGGCAGATAGCGCCGGTTCTCGCGGAGGTGGGCAATCTCTTCGAGGTGCGGGCGGTCGCGCCCCCAGAGGCGAACTTCATGGATGTTGCAGAAGGCCTGGGCGAGCGCAGTGCCCCACGCTCCGGCGCCGAACACGGCAATGCGGCAGCGCGTCACAGGCCCCATACCTCGGTCGCACGGACATAGCCCTCGAGTCCCTCGGCATGGCGCACGCGCGCCCAGCCCTGCGTAGGTGCGCCGACGAGCTCAAGCACGACATTGCGCACGGCTTCGAAGGCCGGGGCGGCTGCCACCTGCGGCTCGCGGCGGATGGTGGCGCGCTCTGCCGTCACGATGACGGTGCGGCGCGCGCTGAGGGCAGATTGCTCGACCCAGTTGAGCGAGCCCCCGGGTTCGCGCACGCGCGCCCAGCCGTCCTGGGTGACGACGACTTCAACGGGGGTGCCGGGGCGCAGCCGAAACAGCTGGGTTGCCTGCGGCGATGGCGCGTCGCGCGCGATCAGCGCAGGCCCCGCCGAACGATACTGGAGGCCTTGCGCGGCCAGTGGAACCGGGGCCGCACACAGCACGACGACAGCCAGGGCGCTCAGCCCCGGCAATGGTACTGCGGTGATGCGGCGCTCTCGGTTCATGCTGGCTGGCTCACTGGACGGGGATTTCGCCCGCGGCGTGCTGACCGGTCTGCTGGCGCTGGGCCTGGTACAGGGACTCGAAGTTCACCGGTGACAGCAGCACGGGCTGGAAGCCGGCGCGCGTCACCGCGTCCGAGACCGCTTCGCGGGCATAGGGGAAGAGGATGTTCGGGCAGCCGATCATCATCACCGGTTCGAGGTCGCCCTCGGGAATGTTGCGGATCTGGAAGATGCCCGCCTGCGCGACTTCGACGAGGAAAAGGTTGCGGTCCTCGCCGATCCTGGCGTTGACGGTGACGGTAAGAGTTACTTCATAAACGCCGTCCTCGACGGCTTGGCCGGAGGTGCGCAACTGCACGTTGATCTGCGGAGTTTCGCGCTCGAGGAAGATCTGCGGCGCGCCCGGGACCTCGAGCGACAGGTCCTTGACGTAGAGCTTTTCGATCGAGAAGACGGGTTGGTTGTTTTCAGCCATGAAAGGACATCCGATATGAGAAGTGAGGGCGGGGCTGCATCGCTCGCGGTCCGCTGCGTTCCATTGGAGGCGGGCTGAGCCGGCTTCAGGCCGGCTCGCCGAGCAGCAGGCGGTCGAGCTTGCCGGCGCGTTCGAGTGCGAACAGGTCGTCGCAGCCGCCGACATGGTAGTCGCCAATGAAGATCTGTGGAACCGTCCGCCGTCCGCTTGCCTTCATCATTTCCTCGCGACGGGCCGGTTCGAGGTCCACGCGGATCTTTTCCAGCCCGGTCACCCCCTTGTGCTGCAGCAACTGCTCGGCTCGGATGCAGTACGGGCAGGTGGCGGTGGCGTACATGCGGACGTGAGGCTGCATCTTCATTTCCGCTTGCGGCTCACCGGCTGGCCGGCCTTCTGCCACTCCATCATGCCGCCGCGCAGGTTATACACCTTGGCGAACCCGGCTTTCCTCAAGGTGTTGGCGGTGCTGTTGGAGCGCGCACCCGATGCGCAGCACAGGATCACGGGGTGGTCCTTCCACTTTTCCATTTCCTTGCTGCGGCGCTCGATCTCCCCGGCGGGGATGTGGCGCGCGTTGGGGATATGGCCTTGCGCGTACTCGCCTTGCTCACGCACGTCGATCACGATCGCGTCCTCGCGATTGACCAGCAGCGTTGCCTCGACGGGCGACAGCTGGCTCTGGTCGCCACGGTTGCGGATGAGGTCAGCCATGAGCCAGGCGCCCGAGACGGCGGCCAGCGCGGCCCAATACCAGTTCTGTTGCAGAAATTCCACGGAAGGGGATGCTCCGGTTGTGAGGGGTTGTCGGGGTTATCGTTCGTCAGGCTCGACGCCGCAGAAGACCTCGCGCATCAGCACGATCAGCTGCAGGGTGCGTTCGTCACAGACGCGGTAGTAAACGCGGTTAGCGTCCTTGCGTGTCTGCAGCACGCCCTTGTCGCGCAGGATCGCAAGGTGCTGGGAGATGTTGCTCTGGGACGTCCCCACCGCCTCGACGATGTCCTGCACGCACTCCTCTCCGCCTCCGAGTACGCAGAGGATCTTCAGACGCAGGGGGTGGGCGATCGCCTTGAGCGCGCGCGCGGCCGTTTCGATGTGCTCATGCTTGTCGATAAGCGCGGAGATGTCGTCTTTGTTCACGATGGGGCCGGATTGGGCAAAGCAATAGTATAAAATATTGCATTGCCCCGATGCAGGGGATCGTCATGGACCGTGACCGACCCTGCAGCGTTGTTCAAGCGGAAACCCCATGCACCAAATCGCCTCAGCTCGCATCTCAAAGCCAGTCCTCGACAGAGGCAGGGTGGGTGTGCAGCTTTCGTGGCAGACCGACGGGCGGACTCCCGGCCGCGGCGCCGTCTACGGCGCGCGGGCCTGAGTGCTGGGGGAAGCGGCGCAGCATGCTGCATTGGCACATTCCGGCTGCACTCGTCGTGATGGTCGCGACCTTCTGCTGCCTGATGCCCGGAACTGCCTCGGCCCAGCCCGCGTCGGAGATCGCCGAGCGGCGCTCCGATCTTGACGACCTCAAGAAGCGCATTCGTGACCTGCAGCAGGAGATGGCCCGCACCGAGGCGACCCGCTCCAGCGCCATCAAGGCCCTCGCCGAGTCGGAGCGCGCGGTTTCTCGCGTCGTGCGCGAGCTCGCCAGGCTCGAGTCCGAGCGGCGCGATGCAGAGAAGAAGCTCGCGCTGCTCGAGGCCGAGCAGCGCGAAACCGCAACGCGCATCGAGGCGCGCCGCGATGAGCTCGGAGACTGGCTGCGTCGTTACTACGTGCAGGGCGGGGCGGACAGCATGGCGCCCCTGTTGTCCGCGCGCGACCCGAATCAGCTTGCCCGGGATGCGCATTACCTGGAGCAGCTCGGGCTGGCGCGGCTGGCGCTGATCGAGGGCCTGCGCGCTGACCTCGATCAGACCCGCCGCCGTGCCGCGGAGATTCAGTCACGGCGCGACCGGCTCGCGGCGCTCGAGGGGGAGCAGCAGAGCCGGCGCAGTGAACTGCAGTCCGAGCAGGCGCGGCGCAAGAAAGCGCTTGCCGAGGTGTCGCGACAGTTGAAGGCGCAGAAGGAACAGGTCGGGACCTTGCAGCAGGATGAGCAGCGGCTCGGGAAGGTGATCGATACCCTGGTGCGGCGTGCGCGCGAGGCTGCGGCTCGCGCGGCTGCCCGCCAGCTTGCTGCCCAGCGCGAGGCCGAGCGCCGCGCGGCGCAGCAGGCGGCGCAGGCCCGCGCGCCCGCCCGCGCTGAGCGCCCGCCTGCCCGTGCTGCCGAGCCGGTCGTCGGCGAAGTCCGCGACGCCGCCGGGCCGACGCCTACTGGCGTCCGCTTCGGCCAGTTGCGCGGGCAGCTGCGCTTTCCCGTGCGCGGAGAACTCGTAGGAAGGTTTGGCGCTCCAAGAGCGGACGGCGGAACGACCTGGAAAGGGGTGTTCATTCGCAGCGGATCCGGCGCCGAGGTCCGTGCAGTTGCGGGCGGAGAGGTGGTGTTCTCTGACTGGCTGCGCGGTTACGGCAACCTCATCATCGTCGATCACGGTGGCGATTACCTGTCCATCTACGGCAACAACGACGCCCTGCTGAAAGAGGTGGGTGAGCGCGTTGCCGGTGGTGACGCAATCGCCAGCGTGGGCGCCGGCGGGGTGGGTAACGAATCGGGTCTATACTTCGAAATTCGTCATCAGGGGCAGCCTCTGGACCCGATGCAATGGGTGCGGCTCAACTAGACGTGACGGCATGGCCGGAAACGGAAACCGGCGTACCACTGGAGTTCTCATGCGTAGCAGCAAGCTGAAACAGTTCGGCCTCGTGATGACCGGCATGGTTGCCGGCGTCATGATCAGTCTCAATTTTTCCGCCAATGCCGATCGCAGCACGCAGGTGCCGCTGCCGGTCGAAGAGTTGCGTGCCTACGCCGACGTGTTCAATGCGATCAAGCAGGGCTACGTAGAGCCTGTTGAAGATAAGAAGCTGATCACGGACTCGATCAGCGGCATGCTTTCCGGACTCGATCCGCACTCGGCCTATCTTGACGCGGAGGCCTTCAAGGACCTGCAGGTGGGCACCCAGGGTGAATTTGGCGGCCTCGGTATCGAGGTCGGCATGGAGGATGGGTTCGTAAAGGTGATCTCGCCGATCGAGGATACGCCCGCCTTTCGCGCCGGCGTGCTCGCGGGCGACCTGATCGTCAAGCTCGACGACACCCCGGTCAAGGGCATGAGCCTGAACGATGCCGTCAAGCGCATGCGCGGCAAGCCCCGTACGGACATCGTCCTCACCATCATGCGCAAGGGACAGTCCGAGCCGGTGGTCATCAAGCTCACGCGCGAGGTCATCAAGGTGCAGAGCGTGAAGTCCAAGGTGATCGAACCCGGCTACGCCTATCTGCGCATCGCTCAGTTCCAGGAGAACACCGCGGCCTCGGTCGTCGATCACCTCAACAAGCTGAGTGCCCAGGGGCCGATGCAGGGCCTAGTGCTGGACCTTCGCAACGACCCGGGCGGTCTGCTGCACGGCGCGGTGGGCGTTTCTGCCGCCTTCCTGCCGGTCGATACGCTGGTTGTGTCGACCGATGGCCGCACGGAAGACGCCAAGCGCGAGTACCGGGCCACACCGGCCGATTACCTGCGCGGAACGCGCGATGACTTCCTTCGCCGCCTGCCTCCGGCCGCCAGGGACGTGCCGATGGTGGTGCTGGTGAATGCCGGATCGGCCTCCGCCTCGGAGATCGTCGCGGGCGCGCTGCAGGACCACAAACGCGCCCGAGTGGTTGGCACCCAGACCTTCGGCAAGGGTTCCGTGCAGACCATTCTGCCGCTCAACAACAGCACCGCGATCAAGCTCACGACTGCGCGCTACTACACGCCGAGCGGACGCTCGATCCAGGCCAAAGGCATCGAACCCGACATCGTGATTGAGGAGACAGCCAACGGTTCGAGCCGTCGCGTCCGCGAAGCCGATCTCGTTCGCCACCTCGGCAACGACAAGGACGCCGATCCGGCCGCCGAGGAGGCGGCTTCGAAGGCGGTTGCGACGCCCGCGGTGGAGGAGGGCGAGAACGAGCCGGTGCGAATCGAGTTCGGCGGTGAGAATGACCACCAGTTGCAGCAGGCCATCCGCCTTCTCAAGGGTGAGCAGATCGTCCAGAATCAGAACTAAACCATGATCTGGGGAGGCGAATGATGCGCAGGGAGACCGCCTACAAACTGGCTGGCAGGCATCACGACCGTCCTCTGCCTGGAGCGGACATCCACAAACAGCGCGAGATCCGCTTCAAGCCCCTGCCGCCGGGACAGGTTGCGCATGCGTGGAAGGCCCTGCAACTGCTCAAGGGCCTTCAGATCGAGCGCGGCGCGGACCCGCTTACCATCATCGTGCGGTATTCGGTTCTCGATTACTCGCTCGAGGCCCTGGAAGAGGCGCTGCGCGATGCGGGCTTTGCACTCGAGAACTCGCTGTACGTGAAGCTTGTCCGCGCCATCGTCTATTTCAGTGAAGAAACCCAGCGCCACAATCTGCTGTCGCCCGAGCGCCTGATCAAGCAGTCCAACGAGGTCTATGTGCAGGCCTGGGATCACCAGATGCACGGCGATCACGACGATACGCCGCCTGACCTGCGCGAGTACAAGTAAGAGCGATGAACGACGACCAGCTCCTGCGCTACAGCAGGCACATCCTGCTGCCCGAGATCGATGTCGAGGGGCAGCAGGCCCTGCTCGATGCGCG
>DMCZ01000033.1:20298-20816 GCA_003446655.1 Thauera sp.
ACGCTGCACCGGCTCAATCCACAAACCTGTGTCGAGCCAATCCAGCGTCGGCTGTTGGGCGACGATCTTGAGGCCGAAGTGGCGCGTGCGGACGTTGTGCTCGACTGCAGCGACAACTTTGCCACCCGCCACGCGATCAATCGCGCCTGCGTGCGTCACCGCAAGCCGCTGGTGTCGGGCGCGGCGATCCGCTTCGATGGTCAGGCGGCGGTCTTCGACCTGCGCCGGCCCGACAGCGCCTGCTACCACTGCCTTTTCCCCGAAGGTGAGGATCTGGAAGAGGTGCGCTGCGCCGTCATGGGCGTGTTTGCGCCGATCGTCGGCATCATCGGCGCGACGCAGGCTGCCGAGGCGCTCAAGCTCATCATCGGCTGCGGAAAGACGCTCGACGGGCGCTTGCTGTTGCTCGACGGGTTGGCAATGGAGTGGCGCAGCGTGGCGCTGGGCCGCGACCCCGGCTGCACGGTCTGCGCCGCATCCGCGTAGCGCGCGTCATCCTGCCGCGTTCAGGCGTGCAA
>DMCZ01000039.1 GCA_003446655.1 Thauera sp.
ATCAGCGTCCGCATGGACTACTGCCCGCGGGCGGCGCCAGCCGAGGCCGTGCTCTCCGACCCCGATCGCGCCTACGTCTCGCGTTACGCGCTCGGTCGCGACTACCACAAGGTCTTGCGCAACCGCCTGCAGAAGCTTGCGGAGCGGATCGCCGCCGAGATTCCGCACCAGTTCCGCGTGTTCACCGACTCGGCACCGGTGCTGGAGGTCGAGCACGCCAGCCGCAAGGGCCTGGGCTGGCGGGGAAAGCACACGCTGCTGCTCGATCGCGCGGCCGGCTCGTGGTTCTTTCTCGGCGAGATCTTCACCGACCTGCCGCTGCCGGTCGATGCGCCGCTCGAGTCGCACTGCGGCCGGTGCACGGCCTGTATCGACGCCTGCCCCACGGGGGCCATCGTCGCGCCTTTCCGGGTCGACGCGCGGCGTTGCATCTCCTACCTGACGATCGAACTGCACGGCCCGATCCCGGAGCCCCTGCGGCCGCTGATCGGGAACCGCATCTACGGCTGCGACGACTGTCAGCTCGCGTGCCCCTGGAACCGCTTTGCACGCACCACGCGTGAGCCGGATTTCGCCCCCCGCCACGGCCTGGACAGCGCCCGCCTCGTCGATCTGTTCGCATGGACCGAAGCGGAGTTCGCCGAGCGCACGGCGGGTAATCCGATCCATCGCATCGGCTTCGAGCGCTGGCTGCGCAACATCGCGGTGGCGTTGGGCAACGCCCCGGATTCAGCCGCCGTGCGCGCGGCCCTTGCGGCGCGTGCCGATCATGAGAGTGCGCTGGTGCGCGAGCATGTGGCGTGGGCGCGGGCGCGCCATGGCGCCGCCGCGGGATAGAATCCGCGCCTCTATCGGGCAGCCAGTGGCCCCGAACACGCCAGGAGCCGGAGCATGGAAGACCGCATCGTCACTCTCGAAACAAAGCTGATGGCCGCCGAGGATCTGCTTGACGAGCTCAACCGCACGGTGTGGCGTCAGCAGCAGGAGCTCGACCTGCTGCGTGAACAGGTGCGTCAGCTGGCACAGCAGGTGAAGACCATCCAGCCCGGCAGCCCGCTGCGACCAGAGGACGAGATTCCGCCTCACTGGTGAGCGCGCAGGCGCCCATGCGACGTACAGGGTCAGATCAGCGCGCCGGTTAGGCGGGCGAGGGTGTCGCCGAAAGCGGTGGTCAGGATCACGAGGATCGGCATGCCGTAGCAGAAGCTCAGCACGGCAGCACGGATGCGCGGATGGGCTTCGTCCAGTTCGAGGAAGTAGGTCGAGACCAGGCGCAGCTTGAGCGCCATGACCAGCGCCACGATCACCGCCACGGTCAACCCGCTGCGGTCGCCGCTACCGATGCCGGCGCCGCCCATGCTCAACAGCACCAGCATCAGCCAGGCGAGGTCGAGCTTGCGTCGTGTGTCCATGTGCGTCTCCGTCAGCCCAGGATGTAGAACATCGGGAAGATCATCAGCCAGATCATGTCGGTGACGTGCCAGTAGCACGCGAACGCCTCCAGCCCGCTGTGCTCGTCCTGCGTGTAGGCGCCGAAACCGGTGCGGGCGATTACCCACAGCATGCCGAGCAGACCCCAGAACACGTGTACCAGATGAGTGAAGGTCAGGTAGTAGTAGCTGACGATGAACACGCCCGCGTTACCGTCCAGGCCCAGGGCGAAGTTGCGCTGCAGCTCGAAGAGCTTGATCGCGGGGTACCCCAGCCCGAACACGAAGCCCGCTAGCATCCAGCGTAGGCACGCACGGCGCTGGCCCGCACGCATGGCGTGCAGCGCGCGGGCGACGCACCAGCCGCTGGTGAGCAGCATCAGCGTGTAGCCGGTGCCGGCGACGAGGGAGAGGCGTTCGGGGCCGGCGTGGAAGGCTTCCGGATTGTGCGCGCGAGCCACGAAAAAGACCGCGAACAGCAGCGCGAACTCGGTTATCTCGCAGAAGATGCCCACCCACATCGCCTTGCTGCCCGGGATCCGGCCGGTCGGGGCCGGTCGGGCGGGGGGCGGTGCGGCAGGGGCGGGGAGAGACACGGCGATCGACACGATGAGCGGACGGGCCGCTTTGGCGCCCGCAGGAGGTCTGTAGGGTCCCGAATGCTGCCTGTGCGCAGGGCGCTGTGCCTTGATCCTGCTCAGGAATGGCCGCACAGGCGGACCCGAGGAGCGCGGTCGCCGTCCGAAACGCTTCGCACGGTGCGATAATCGGGAGCCCGCGTTGAGGAGGTCCCGATGTCCACGATTTTTTCCCGTCTGCTGCTGGCGCTGACGCTTGCAGCCCCCGCGCTCGTCCAGGCGGAGACGGTCGGCCACGTCGACACCGCCTTCAAGCTCATCGGTCGCAACCACCAGGTGGTGGTCGAGGCCTTCGATGACCCCAAGGTCAAGGGCGTCGCATGCTACGTTTCGCGCGCGCGCACTGGCGGCATCAAGGGCACGCTCGGGCTCGCCGAGGACACAGCGGACGCTTCGGTCGCCTGCCGCCAGGTGGGCGACATTGCCTTTGACGGACCGCTGCGCGAGCAGGAAGAGGTGTTCTCGCAGAGCGCATCCATCCTGTTCAAGAAGGTGCGCATCGTCCGTATGGTCGACGCCAGGCGCAACACGCTGGTCTATCTCGTCTATAGCGACAAGCTGATCGACGGCAGCCCGCAGAACAATGTGACTGCGGTGCCGGTGCCGGCATCGCTCCCCATCCCGCTGCGCTGACCCCGCCTTGCCTCCCTGCGCGCCGTTCCGCCTTCGGGCGGCGGGGCGCGCTTTCAATTTTTCAGATCATGAACACCACCACCACTTCCCATCCCGCTCTTCGTTTCCTGTCCGAGACCAGCCTCGTCGTGCAGATCGCCGTCGGCCTCGTCTGCGGCATCGCCGTCGCGATGCTGGCGCCCGATGTTGCGCGCTCGACCGCGCTGCTGGGGGACATCTTCATCTCCGCCTTGAAGGCGGTAGCCCCGGTGCTTGTATTCGTGCTTGTCGCCGCGGCGGTGGCAGCGCATCGCCAAGGGACCGACACCCATATCCGTCCCGTGCTGATGCTGTATCTGCTCGGCACCTTCGGCGCAGCCCTGGTGGCGGTGATCGCCAGCTTCCTGTTCCCGACGACGCTGCTGCTCGATGCGCCTCAGGTTGCCGGCACGCCACCGGGCGGCATCGTCGGCGTGCTCAAGAACCTGGTGCTGAACGTGGTCTCGAACCCCGTCAAGGCCCTGATGGAGGCTAACTTCATCGGAATCCTGGCGTGGGCGATCGGCCTCGGTGCGGCGCTGCGTCATGCGAGTCCCGGGACGCGGGCGATGGTGGCCGATCTGGCCGAAGCCGTGTCCAGTATCGTTCGTGTGGTGATTCGTTTCGCGCCGCTCGGCATCTTCGGGCTGGTGGGGGCCACGCTCACCGAATCCGGCCTGGGTGCGCTGCTCGGCTACGGGCGACTGCTGCTGGTCATCGTCGGCAGCATGCTGTTCGTCGCGCTGGTGCTCAATCCCTTGCTGGTGTTCTGGAAGACGCGGCGCAACCCTTATCCGCTGGTGTTCACCTGCTTGCGTGAGAGCGGCCTCACCGCCTTCTTCACGCGCAGTTCGGCGGCCAACATTCCGGTCAACCTTGAGCTGTGCCGCCGCCTCGAGGTGCACGAGGACACCTATTCGATCTCGATTCCGCTCGGCGCCACGATCAACATGGCTGGCGCCGCGATCACCATCTCGGTCATGAGCCTGGCTGCGGCACACACCCTCGGCATTGCCGTGGATCTGCCCACGGCATTGCTGCTGTCCGTGGTCTCGGCGCTCGGCGCCTGCGGCGCATCAGGCGTGGCGGGCGGCTCGCTGCTGCTGATCCCGATGGCGTGCAACCTGTTCGGCATTCCGACCGACGTGGCGATGCAGGTGGTGGCCATCGGTTTCATCATCGGCGTGGTGCAGGACTCGGTGGAGACGGCGCTGAATTCGTCTACCGACGCCCTGTTCACGATCGCCGCCTGCCGTGCCGAGGGGCGTGGGTGACGGCACACGTCGGTTAACAGGGCGGGGTGTGACTGCATACGTCACAGCGTGTCGAGCGCGGCCGACGAAGCCTGCACGTGCGCGTCGTGCTTGCCGAGGGCAGGCGGTTGCTGTGCCTCGTCGATACGACAGTGAAGTTCTACGAGCGTCCCGCGCTCGAGCCCTGAGCGCGAAGTCACGCTGCGCGCGACCGCGGCTCGCCCCTCAGGCTGCGGGTGTGCCTGCGATCCAGCGTGCGAGCTGGCTCACCGCTTCCGGTACGCCTCTGGCCGGCTGTGGCCCAGATGCCGCGAGGGCGTCGATCGTGCGCGCGACCAGGCCCTCCTGCGGCAGGCTGACGCCGTAATGCACAGTGTAGCCGGCGCGGAACACGGCCAGCGTTGGAAAGCTGTCGACGTCGATATCGCCCACGAGTGCCGCGTCGTCCTCGATGTCGGCCCAGGCGAACACGATGTCCGGGCGCGCTTTCGCAAGTCGATGCAACACCTGCTGGAAGTCGCGGCAGGTGCCGCACCAGTCGGCGCACAGGGTCAGCACGATGAGCGGCGATGCGGCCAGGCGAGGGTGGCTGGGGAGGGCGGAAACTGGGGTCAGCAAGAAGGCGGAGTCGTGCATGCGCGGCCTGCGGGAAACGATGGGCACTCGCAGCCGCGCCTTTTCCAGGCCTACCTGCCGTCCCCGGATCGGGGGCGGTTCAGGCCGGACTGACTTCCCGCATGCTGCACTTGGCGATGCCGTAGTCGGTCTCGACCAACAGCGGGTAGGAGGCGCCGCTGAAGCGGCCAAAGTTCGAGATGTTATAGCCGATCACGCTGCCTGGCACGCTGCCCAGACGTACCGCGCAGCCGATGCGATAACCCGCATCGATGGCGCGGTGAATCGATTGCTCGACCGTGCCGTGATAGTGGTGTGCGGCCCCGCATGGGCGCTGGCCATTGACGACGATGAGCGATTGCGTGTTCATGATCTGCCTCTGCTGCCCCGAAACGGGAATCGGGATTCCTGTTCCTGATGACGGTCAAGTTACGCTTGCGTTGAGGCAGCAGCGCCGCATATCAGCACTTGCTTGTGAAGCTGGTCACGGACGCCGGCGCGGGACGCTCAGTGGCGGGCCGCGGCGCGCGGCACGAAGCTCACCTTGTGCGCCACCACCGTGTCGCGCATCTTCGCCACGTGCGGGCGCAGCGCGCCGACCACGTGCATCTCGCAGCGCTTGCAGTCGAAGCGCAGGGTCAGCGTCTCGTCGCCATTGACGAGCTGCATCGGGTCGGGGCGGATGCCCTTCACTTCCTTCGGGCACAGGTTGAAGCTGTAGCGCAGGCAGTGCTTGGTGATCATCAGCGAGACGTCGTCGCGTTTCTCGTTGGCCTCGAACGCGGCGTCGATCAGCTTGACGCCATGCCGGGCGTAGAACGCGCGTGCCTTGTCGTTCAGGACGTTGGCGAGGTAGCTCAGCGCGTCCTGCGGGTAGGGCACCGGCGGCTCGACCGCGGCGGCGCGCGGGGGGCGTGCGTGGGCGGCGAGGCGGGCGGCCTCGAGCCGTTCCACCGCGTCGCGGCGCAGGGCGTTGAGCTGGGCGGCGGGCAGGAAGGGGGCGGCGGGCAGGTCGAGCGTGATCTCGCCGAGGCTGAAGATGGTGTTGCCGAGCTTGCCGAGGTGGTCGCGCAGGGTGGCGAGCGCGCGTTCGGCGTTCTGCGCGGGCTCGAAGGCAGCCGTCAGCATCGCTGCGGCGGTGACGCCGTCCTCGTCGGTGAGCTGCAGCGCGAAGCCGTCCGCGTTGGCCGAGAAGCGCGCATCCACCGCGATGCGGCGCTCGGCGGATTTCTTCTCCAGCGCGCGCTCGAACTCGTGGTCGTGGTTGCGGAACAGCGAGGTACCCGGCACCAGATCGGCCGGCAGCGGCTCGGAAGGGAAGATGCGGTCGATGCCCTCGCCGCCGCCGTTGGCCTCCGAGCGGTTCACCCGCAGCCCGGTGAGCTCGCCCTTCGGGTTGTACCAGGTCAGGCCGTCGGCGTTGTGGATCGGCGCCACGCGTTCGACGTCGAAAAACTTGCGCCCCTTGGTGTCGATCTTCTTCACCCGGCCGATCGGCTCGCCGACGAACTTGGGCGATTCGAAGGCCTCGATGTCATGCTGGCGCTCGTTGGCGAAGTAGTCGGTGTAGCCGCGGTTGAAGGTCTTGTCCGCCTGCGGGGTGAACAGGAAGGTGGTGCGACCGCTCGAGGCGCGGCGGTAGGCGGGCCCATCGGCATCCGGGTGCTCGATGATCTCGTCGAGCAGCGTGCGGTAGTGCGCGGTGATGTTCTTGACGTAGGAGAGGTCCTTGTAGCGGCCCTCGATCTTGAACGAGCTCACGCCCGCTGCCGCCAGCGCGCGCAGGTTGGCGCTCTGGTTGTTGTCCTTCATCGACAGCATGTGTTGCTGGCTGGCGATGGTGTTGCCGTCCTTGTCCTTGAGGTCGTACGGCAGGCGGCAGGCCTGCGAGCATTCGCCGCGGTTGGCGCTGCGCCCGGTGTGGGCGTGGCTGATGTAGCACTGGCCGGAGAAGGCCACGCACAGCGCGCCGTGCACGAAGTACTCTAGCTGGCAGGTGGTGGCCGCGGCGATCTTGCGGACGTCGGCCAGCGACAGCTCGCGCGCCAGCACGATCTGCGAGAAGCCGACGTCCTGCAGGAAGCGCGCCTTGCTCGCGTCGCGGATGTCGGTCTGCGTGCTGGCATGGAGCTGGATCGGCGGCAGGTCGAGCTCGAGCAGGCCCATGTCCTGCACGATCAGGGCGTCGACGCCGGCGTCAAAGAGCTGCCAGATCAGCTTGCGTGCCGGCTCGATCTCGTGGTCGAACAGGATGGTGTTGGTGGCGACGAAGACCTCGGCGTGGTAGCGGTGGGCGTGCTGCACCAGGCGGGCGATGTCCTCGACCGAGTTGTCCGCGGACGAGCGCGCGCCGAAGGCAGGGCCGCCGATGTACACCGCGTCCGCGCCGTGGTTGATGGCCTCGATGCCGAAATCGGCGGTCTTGGCCGGGGCGAGGAGTTCGAGCGTGTGGCGGGGCTGGGTCATGGCGCGCAAGAGTCGCAAGCGATTGATGGAAAAGGGCTTGATGATAACAAGAGGGCCCGGCGTCTGACGAGGCCGATCGCGCGCCCGGGCCGCGCGAGGGTGGGCAGGCGCGCGCGGGCTGGGCAATAATCGCCGGCCCTAGCGTCAGTCATGACGATTCAACCCGTCGTCCGTCCTGACGATTCAACCAACCCGGAGAACGCCCATGAGCACACGCAAGCCCATCATTCCCAAGGGCATGGAAGCCGTATACGACAACATCCACTACGCCCCCGGCGTGCTGGTCGGCAACACCCTGTACGTCTCGGGCCAGATCGGCCGCGACGAGAACATGCAGCTGGTGGAAGGCACCGAGGCCCAGATCGTGCAGGCCTTCGAGAACCTGAAGAAGGTGGTCGAGGCTGCCGGCGGCAAGATGAGCGACATCGTCGACCTCACCAGCTTCCACACCGACATGCGCGACCTGCAGGTCTTCATGCGCGTCAAGGACCGCTACCTGACCGCCAACTTCCCGGCGTGGACGGCCATTGGCGCTGCGCAGCTTGGCGGCGCGGCGGGGTATCTCATCGAGATCAAGGCGGTGGCGGTGCTCGGCAGCGACTGAGTGCGCCGCCCGCCCGCGATGTGCGGGCGCCTGGCCGCAGCGCCTCAGTGCAGCCGCCTGCGCCGCAGCGCGAAGGGCAGCAGCACCAGCAGGCCGACTGCGTCGGCCAGCCAGTCCCATGGGTCGCCGAATCGATGCGCGGTGTAGGACTGCGCCACTTCCATTGCGGCGCCATAGGCCAGCAGCCCGAGCGCAATCGCCAGCGGGCGCTGTGGCCAGGCCGCGAGCGCGAGCACGGCGAGGCCGGCGAAGAGCACGGCATGCTCGAGCTTGTCCTGCCACGACACCAGCTTGACCACGTCGGGCGCGGGCAGCAGCGCAAGCCAGAAGACTGCGAGGAGGGCGACCACAAAGACGAAGCGCAGCAATTGGCGAACGGATGAGGGCATGCGAAGTCCGAGGAACGTTGATGTCGCGTTGATCGATGTCGATTTCGACTGTTGGCAGGGCGGACACCATGCAGGTTCCCGCCCGCCCGGAAATGAGGAGATCCGCCATGCATTCTGACCCTTGCCTGTCGCCGCGAACCGCCCACGCCCGCGTGGCGCAGTCCGGCTCCCGATCGGCTGTTCGATTCGTGCAGCGCTTGCGCTCGCGCCTCCCGTTCATCCGCTTGCGGACGCTGATGATGGGCAGCCTGCTGGCGACCGCGCTGGTGGCCGGACCGGCTCTGGCGCGGGACCTGATCGTGCGCACCGAGGCGGGCAGCGTCAAGGTGACCGAGGTGGCGAGCGGGCTGCAGAACCCATGGTCGCTCGCCTTCCTGCCTGATGGCCGCATGCTGGTGACCGAGCGCCCCGGGCGCCTGCGTCTGGTCGATCGCGACGGCAGCGTGTCGGCGCCGATCGCCGGCGTGCCCGAGGTGCATGCGCGCGGGCAGGGCGGGCTGCTCGATGTCGCTGTCAGCCCGAATTTCGCTGACGACAGGCTGATCGTGTTCTCTTATGCCGAACCGACCGCGGGCGGCGCGCGCACCGCGGTGGCGCGCGCGCGGGTGGACCCTGAGGGCCTGCGGCTCGAGGATGTGCGCCGCATCTTCGCCCAGAACGAGGATCCCTCGGGCAGTCACCACTGGGGTTCGCGCCTGGTGTTCGCGGGCGACGGCACGCTCTTCGTCACCCTGGGCGATCGCTTCCATCCGCGTGAGCGCGCACAGGCGCTCGACAGCCATCTCGGCAAGGTGGTGCGCATCGCGCTCGACGGCAGCGTGCCCCCGGACAACCCCCTGGTCGGGCGCAGCGATGCCCGTCCCGAGATCTGGTCGTGGGGACACCGCAACGTGCAGGGCGCAGCCTTGCACCCGCAGACGGGCGAGCTGTGGACCCACGAGCACGGCCCGCAGGGCGGCGACGAGATCAACCGCACCCGCGCCGGCCTCAACTACGGCTGGCCCGAGGTCACCTACGGTCGCGAGTACGTCACCGGCCGCAAGATCGGCGAGGGCGAGACGCGCGCAGGCGTCGAGCCGCCGGTGCTGCAGTTCACGCCGTCGATCGCGCCCTCGGGCATGGCCTTCTACACCGGCGACGTGTTCCCGCAGTGGAAGGGCAACCTCTTCGTTGGCGCGCTCAAGTTCCAGCTCGTCGCCCGCCTCGTGCTCGACGGCGACCGCGTGGTGCATGAGGAGCGCCTGTTTACCGAACTGGGGCGGCGCATCCGCGATGTACGCCAGGGGCCGGACGGCCACCTGTGGCTGCTTGATGAAACCCAGGGCCGCATCCTGCGCCTGGACCCGGCCTGAGACAGGCGCCTCGCGTCTGGATGAGGAGCCGCGCGGACGCGGGCCTGCGGGACCCGGCGTGCGCGGGTGTCAGCCGCCCCCCTGCTTGATCGCCAGCACGGCCTGATTGCGCAGGGTGCGCAGCAGGGCGAGTTCCTGCTCGCTGATACGGATCTCGCCCGCGCGATCCTTGTCGGCGTAGATCATGGCCACCGGCCGGCCCTTGATCATCAGCGGGAACAGGCAGAAGGTGCGCGAGGGCACCGACTTGCGATACCAGTCCGGCACCCGGCTGGCGATCTTCGGGTCGTCGATGTCCGAGATGAGGATGTCGACACCCTTCGCGGTGGCGACGTTGAACACGTTGTCCGGGTGCGCCGACAGACTGAAGCGGACATGCTTCGCGAGCTCGCCCACCTCCGGGCCGTAGCCGAAGCGGCCGGTCATGCTGTTGCTGCGCCCGTCGCGGATGCACAGCAGCACGCGCTTGAAGCCCATCGCCCGGTACATGGTCTCGAGGATGATGCGCAGCACGTCGTTGAGCTTGAAGTCCTCCACCAGCGTGTTGCTGATGTCCTGGATGCCAGAACTGAGCACCGCCTGGGCGTCGGCCGCCTTCTGCCCGGCCGGCGGCGCCTCGACCGGGGTCGATTGCTCGAGCAGCGCCGAGGTCGGCACCTCGAGCGGCGCCGTCTCCACGGTGGTGGGCGCGGGCGCGCCGGCGATGAACTGGCTCAGGTGGCGGCCGATCCGCGTCTGCGCGAGGTTGACCTTGATGATGCGGGCGAAGTCGCCGATCTCGTCGATGGCCGCCTGCATCAGCTCACGCGCGCCCTTGACGTCGACCGGCACGGCGTCGGTGAAGCGCGCGGCGATCGCCTGCATCGCGCGTTCGCGCTCGGCCGGCGCCAGCAGGGCCACGGCGTCGCAGTACTCGTTGGCGCAGGCGGCCAGCGCGCGCAGGCGCTCCTCGGCGTTGACCGGACGTCGCGCCGGGCCGTCGGGCAGACGGCGCATGCTTTGCTGGATCACGTCGGGGAAGCCCCAGTGGCGCGCCAGCGCCATGCCGAGCTCCTCGAAGCCGGTACCGATCACACGCTGCGCGGCGATCTCTTCGCTGCAGCCCAGCTGCTGGGCGACGCGGCGAATGTCCTCGCTTTCTTCCGGAAAGTAGAACTGGCACAACAGCCGACCGAGGTTGTGGAACACCGCGCAGATGTAGCTCTGCTCGGTGTCGCGCAGGCGCATGCGGACGGCGATGTCGCGCGCGAACAGGCCGGCCAGGCAGGCGCGCAGGAACTCTTCCTTGAGGTGGCTGGCGTTGCTCTTGTTCTGCAGGTGCTCGAATAGCAGCACCGTGATCGCGATGTTGCGCACCGCGTCGAAGCCGAGCACCACCACGGCGCGCGAGATCGTGCTGATCTGGCCGCCGCCGGCCGGGCGGAAGCGTGCCGAATTGACCACCCGCAGCAGCTTGTTGGTGAGCGAGAAGTCGCGCAGGATCAGCGCCGACAGCGTGCCTACATTCTCGGATTCGCTCGACGCGATGCGGTTGATCGCCACCACCGATTCGGACAGCGCCGGAAAGTCGCCGCGGTGCTTCATGCGCCGCAGCAGGAAATCGATCGCACCCGGCTGCGCGCCCTCGGTGTCGCCGCCTGCCTCCTCGACCGGCTTGAGCCAGGCCTCGAGCGCGAGGCGGAACTCATCGGCATTGGCAAACCGCGCATCGGGGTCGAGCGCCGCCGCGCGCAGGGCGATGGCGGCGAGCGCCTCGTCCACCGGCGGGCAGCCAGCGGGCAGGGCAACCGCCGTGCTGCGGGTGAGCTGGAGAATCCGGTGGATGTCAGGATCGACATGCAGGGGGCGGCCGCAGAGCAGCTCGATCAGCATCACGCCCGCTGCATAGACGTCGTTGCGCGCGCTCACATCCCGGCGGTCGATGTATTCGGGGGCCATGTAGCCCGGCGTTCCCGACATGCCTTCGCGCGCCCCCGCGTCGTCGACGCGACGGGCAATCCCGAAGTCCATCACCCGCGGCCGGCCACCCTTTTCGATCAGCACGTTGCTCGGCTTGAGGTCGCGGTGGATGACGCCCTGGGCGTGGGCCTCGGCGAGCGCGGTGAGTACGCCCAGCATCAGCGTCACCGCCTCCGCGGCGGGTAGCGCACCGCGTCGGCGCATCAGCGCGGCCAGGGTTTCGCCCTCGACGTACTCGAATACCAGGTACGGGGCGCCCGCTTCCTCGCCGGCTTCGAACACCGGCACGATGCCGGCATGACGAAGGCGACTCACCGAGCGTGCCTCGGCGAGCAGCGAGGCGCTATCGCCGCGCTCGGCGGCGCTCAGGTGCAGGGCCTTGAGCGCGACCTCGCGCTCTAGCTGCGGATCCCACGCCAGATGCACCACGCTCTGTGCGCCGCGTCCCAGCTCACGCCTGATCTCGAATCGCCCGATCCTGCTTGTCATCTGCCACCTTGTATCCGCTCGTACGCCCGCCCAGGCGGTCGAGCGCTGTGTCATCATCGCGCACCCTTCTTTCAAGGATGAAATCGCTCGGATGGAAAGCCCCTTCAAAGGCAAGACTGGTCTGCGCCGGATCTGGAACGCCTTTCACTACTCCCTGGACGGGCTGAGCGCAGCCTATCGTCATGAAGATGCCTTCCGCCAGGAAATATGGCTCAGCCTGGTCGCGATTCCGCTCGCCCTGTGGTTGGGCGACTCGGCGCTGGAGCGTGCGTTGATGATCGGCAGCATCCTGCTCGTGCTGATCGTCGAGCTGCTGAACTCCGCGATCGAGGCGACGGTCGACCGTGTGTCGCTCGAACGCCACCAGCTGGCCAAGCGCGCAAAGGACATCGGCAGCGCTGCCGTGCTCTTCGCACTGATCAACGCTGCCGTGGTGTGGGGCTTGGTGCTGCTCGGCTGAACGAAGGAGGGCGCGGCCTGCTTCAGGCCGACTTAGGACCCCAGCTCCGGACCGGACCGGTGTCGATGTGCAGGAAGTCCGACTCGGGGTAGAAGCCCACGCCACCTGCGCCCAGCGCGAGCGCGGCATCACGCAGTCGCGCGGTGTCCACGCCGACCAGGCGCACGTCGATGGCCTTGCCATCCATGTGCAGGCTGCGCTTGGCGACGCCACCGCCGCCCGTTCTGCGCAGCATCGAGTTGGTGACCGGCGAACGATAGCCGGAGATGATCTCGAAGGTCTCGCCGCCGCAGGTCAGACGCAAGGCGTGAAGGATGTCGTATAGCCGGGGATCCATGCGTGTAGACTCCCCGGTACGGAAGTCGCGCAGGAGCCAGTTCATGCGCTGCAGTGCGGGTTCGACGTAGCCCTGGCGATTGCGGAATGTGACGTGCAGGCGTTCGTCCGTATGGGTATGGCGAAAGCCGAGATGGCGATCGTGCTGTGCGGCATGGAGGGAACCGGCAGATAGACCCAGCGGCAAGGCCGTGAGGCCTTTCAGGAACAGGCGACGTTCGGGGACGGCGTGATTGCGGAAGAATCTGGACATGAATAAATCCCTGTCTGAACAACAACTTAACATTGACATTTTACGCCAAGCACCGGACGTCCTGCGCAAAAGTTTTGTAACGGTCGCGGTCTCGGCAGCCGTCTTGTGTGCGCCTGTTGCCGCGCTTGCGGTGGCGGCGGAGGGCGGGCTGGGCGACATGGGTGCCGTCGGAGCAAACGCGGACGATGCCCTCCGGTTCCACATCGAGCAGCGCTTGCGCGAGCGCGCGGCGCAGGCCGACGAGACCACTTCGCTGTTCTACCTCGGCCGCGCTTACCGCCCCGCCTGGGACGACCCTGCGCGCGTCGAGGCGATGCTCGCCGCTATCGAATCCGTCCGGGTTCACGGCCTGGATCCGGCCGACTTTAATCCTGAGCGTCTGCGCCGCGCGGCCGCTGGCGCCACGGGCGTGGAGGCACTGGCCGAGCGCGACCTGCTGCTGACGGACACGCTGGTCGAGCTGCTGTTCCAGCTTCGCTACGGCAAGGTCGATCCACGCAGCCTTTACCGCGAATGGAACTTCACCCCGCCGCCAAATCCGTATGAGCGCGCGGGCGAGCTGGCGGCGGTGATGCAGGCTGGCGACCTGCGTGCGGCGATCGAGGCGCAAGCGCCCGATCTGCCGCTCTATCGCGCCCTGTTGCGCGGTCTGGCTCACTACCAGGCGCTCGCCATGCTGGGCGACTGGCCGAAGGTGGCGGGCGGTCCGACGCTTCGACCGGGGGCGCGCAGTGCGCGCGTCCCGGCGCTTCGCGAGCGGCTGCTGGTCGAACCCGAATCGGGTCTCGACGAAGCCACCCGCGCCTCCACCCATTACGATCCGGCGCTGGTCGAGGCGGTCAAGGGCTTCCAGGTGCGGCATGGCCTGGAGGCGGACGGCATCATCGGCGCGCAGACCTTGCTTGCCTTGAACACCAGCCCCGCGCAGCGGGTTGCGCAGATCCGCGCCAACCTCGAACGCCTGCGCTGGGTGGCCGCCGACCTGCGCGGCGACCGCCTTCTCGTCGACATCGTCGGCTACCACGCCGACCTGGTCCTCGACGGGCAGCCGGTGTGGGCGTCCAAGGTCATCGTCGGCAAGCCAGCGCGCAAGACGCCCTCTTTGCGCGACAGCGTGGTCAACCTCGTTTTCAACCCGAAGTGGGTCGTGCCGCCCACCATCCTGCGCGAGGACGTCATACCGCGTGCGGCGCGCAACCCGGGCTACCTTGCCAGCCAGCGTCTGCGCGTCGTCGACCGCAGCGGGCAGAGCGTCGATCCATCGACGATCGACTGGGCTGGGGCGCGACAGAGCGGTTTTCCGTACATGATCGTGCAGCAGTCGGGGGCGGACGGGTCGCTCGGGCGCATCAAGTTCTCGTTGTCGAACCCGTATGCGATCTACCTGCATGACACCAACGCGCGTTCGTTGTTCGGGCGCGCCGAGCGCGCGCTGAGTTCGGGCTGCGTGCGGGTGGAAAAGCCCTACGAGCTTGCGCGCCTGCTGCTCGACGACCCGGTGGCCTGGAGCGCCGAGGCGCTCCAGGCGGCGCTCGACAGTGGCCGCACACGCACCATTCCGGTGGGGCGCGAGGTCACCGTGCTGCTGCACTACAGCACCGCGGCGCTGGACGAGCAGGGTCGGCTGCAGCTTCGCAACGACCTCTACGGCCGCGACGAACCGATCCTGCGGGCGTTGGCGACGCAGCGCAGCGCGCTGCCGCGTTGAGCGCCGCAGCGGGCGGCCTCTGCATGCGTAACCTGCCGGCAATGCGCGCTTAACGCCGCTGTCTTTTGCGCCGCCTAAGCTGCGGCGCCATGAGAACGCTCGACTACAGGACCGAAGAGCTCTGCCAGGTCCCGCGCCTGCGCATCGCGCTGGTGACCGAGACCTGGCCGCCGGAAGTCAATGGCGTCGCGATGACGCTCAAGCGCATGGTCGATGGCCTCATCGTTCGCGGCCACTGGGTGCAGCTGATCCGTCCGCGGCAGACGCCGACGGACACCGCGCAGCGCTCGGACAAGCTCGAGGAGGTGCTGTCGCGCGGTCTCAGGCTGCCGCGCTACGACGGCCTCAAGCTCGGGCTCCCCGCGCGTTCCAGGCTGATCCGGGAATGGTCGCGCCAGCGGCCCGATCTGGTGCATGTCGCCACCGAGGGGCCGCTGGGCTGGACCGCGGTGACCGCCGCCAACAAGCTGCGCATTCCGGTCACCTCCGACTTCCACACCAACTTCGATCACTACAGCAGCCACTACGGCATCGGCTGGCTCCGGCAGCCTGTCGCCGCTTACCTGCGTCGCTTCCACAACCGCACCGCTGCGACCTACGTGCCGACCGCGGAGCTTGCCGCGAGTCTTGGCGCCCAGGGTTACCAGCGTGTCGAGGTGATCTCGCGCGGGGTCGACACCGCCCTGTATTCGCCTGCCCGCCGCAGCGCCGAGTTGCGCCGGCAGTGGGGAGTGGGGCCGGAGGGGCTCGCGGTGGTCAGCGTCGGCCGGCTGGCGCCGGAGAAGAACCTCGGCCTCACGCTGCGCGCCTTCGCCGCCATCCGTCACCAGCGACCGGATGCGCGCATGGTCGTCGTCGGCGATGGCCCGATGCGCGAAGCCATCGCCCGCGCACATCCCGAGGTCGTGCTGGCGGGCATGCGCCATGGGGAGGATCTCGCGGCGCACTACGCATCCGCCGATCTGTTCCTGTTCCCCAGCCTGACCGAGACCTTCGGCAACGTCACCCTCGAGGCCATGGCCAGCGGCGTATGCCCGGTAGCCTACGACTACGCTGCCGCGGCGGAGGTGATCCGCGATCTGAGCAATGGCGCCGCGGTGCGCTGCGGTGACGAAGAGGGCTTCATCGCGCGCGCGGTTCAGCTCGGCCTGGCCGACGGCTTGCGTGTCGAGCTCGCCCACGAGGCGCGCCGTACCGCCGAGAAGATCGACTGGGAGCGCGTCAATGACAGCTTTGCCAATGCGCTGATCGGCGCCTGGCGCGCCGCAGCGGATGCGCCGGCAGCCACGACGCGGCTGCGTACCCGGGAGGCCGAAAGCTGATGCCCGCTGTCCGCACGATCTTCATCTCCGACGTCCATCTTGGCACGCGCGCCTGCCAGGCCGAGAGCCTGCTTGCCTTCCTGCGCGAGCACGAGTCCGAGTACCTCTACCTGCTTGGCGACATCATCGACTTCTGGGCGATGAACCGCTCCGTGCAGTGGGCGGGTTCGCACAACACCGTCGTGCAGAAGGTGCTGCGGCGCGCCCGCCACGGATGCAAGGTCTTCTTCATCCCCGGCAACCACGACGAGGCCCTGCGCGAGTACGCGGGCGTCGCATTCGGCGACATCCGTGTCGAATCGGAATGGATCCACGAGACCCTGGACGGCCGCCGTTACTGGCTGGTGCATGGCGACGAGTACGACCAGGTCACCCGCCACCATCGCTGGGTGGCCGTGCTCGGCGACGTAGGCTACAACACCCTGGTCCGCATCAACCTGGTGCTGTCGCGGGTGCGGCGCATGCTTCGCCGTCCGGGCTACTGGTCGCTGGCGGGCTACGCCAAACAGAAGGTGAAGAAGGCGGTCAGCTTCATCTTCGACTTCGAGGACGCGGTCGCCCACGCGGCCGCGCAGCGCGGCGTCGATGGCGTGGTCTGCGGCCACATCCACTCGGCAGCCGACCGTCGCATCGGCGGTGTCCGCTATCTCAATTGCGGCGACTGGGTCGATACCTGCAGTGCCGTCGTCGAGCACTTCGATGGCCGCATCGAGGTGGTGCACTGGGGCGTGAACGGCACCGCAGTCCGCCAGCCCCTGCCGGCGCTGGCAGCGCCGGAGGAGCTGCCGCGGCCGCAGTTCGAGCGTGTGCGCGGACCCCGGGCGCGGGCGCCGCAGGCGATGGAGGAAGAGCGGATCTATCTCACCCCGGACATCTGAACCGCGCGCGCAGCGGCGGCGCGCGCCCGCGAACCCGGGCCCTGCGTCCGTGGCGATTTCAGCGCGGGCCGTCGGGGCGGTGCGCAGTGTCCGCTGACTCGTCGCGGATCAGGTCGTACGCGATGAACATGCCGAGCAGCGCATTACCCAGCGCAAACACCGCGACGATCGCGCTCGCCAAGGGCACCAGCGGATAGGTGCGCAACACCCAGGCGAAGATCGCGGACAACAGGTTGAGCAGGATCATCAGCCAGAATCGGCGGTCATTCGGGCGGAACAGGCGGGTGAGTTTCATCGTGCGGATCGCGTCGAGTCAGGGGGCCATGGGGGTGGTGGCGCGCGTGCCCGCCTCGTCGAGGCGCCCGCTGCGCGCGAGCACCAGCACGCCGAGCGCGAGCACGACTTCAATGGCGCCGATGATGACGAACACCGGGGCATAGGGGCGCGCCATGAACCAGCCGAAGATCGTGAGCAGCACGCTGCTGAGCACCGGCCCGGCAGCAAAGCCCAGCGAGCCCGCCATGTTGAAGGCCGCCAGTGCACTCGCGCGGCAGTCGGCGCCGCCGTACTGCGCCGCCAGCACCAGCGAGGGCGCGTACATCAGGGCGGCGATCAACCCGCCCATGGCCATCGCCGAGACGATGCGCTCGGCGGGCAGGAAGGCGAGTATGGCAAGGAACACGCCGTACAGCACGCTGCCGATCACCATCATCAGCAGCGGGTCCCAGTGCCGCGACAGGTGGCCCGCGGGCCAGGTCAGCAAAGAGAAGGGCACCAGGAAGGCTGCCATCGCCAGCCCGATCTGGCCAGCATCGAAACCGATCACCAGCCCCAGGTAGAGCGACAGTGTGGACACGATGAAGCCCACCGTCAGGCGGTCGGCGAACGAGAACGCGAGCGGAATCACCAGTTGCCGGCGGCGGCGCAAGGTGGCGACGATCTCGGCCGCCGCCATGCGCGGGCGCACGGTCGTGCCATCGGCCAGCCCGACGACTCCCGCCGCTGCCAGCGCGAGCGAGAGCAGGCCTCCCCCCAGGGGGACCCACAGCGGGTCGATGCTGCCGATGAAGCCGCCCAGGGGCGCGCCGGTGGCCACGCCTAGGCTGATGCAGGCGCCGACGGCGCCCATGCGCGCACCGAGCCCCGCCTTGCCGGCGTGATCGGCACCCAGCGCCATCAGCAGCGACAGCGCCGACATGTGTGCGAAGCCTTCGACGAGGCGCAGCGCAAGGAGCAGGCCATAGCTTTCCGCGCTGCGGTAGGCCCAGGCGATGCCGAGCAGGGTGAGGCCGTTAATCGCCAGTGCGCCGACCGCCAGGGCCTTGCGCCGTCCGAGCCGGTCCGACAGCACGCCCGCCACCGGTGCGCCGACCAGTGCGCCGATCATGTTGATCGACATGAACAGGTGGCTGGCGAACTGGCCGAGCCCGGGAAAGCGCTCGGCGGTGAAGTCGGCCAACACCGGCACCATGCCGGTGACCGGGAGCATCAGCCCGTAGAGCAGCAGCAGCGGGAGCAGGTGGGGACCGATCATCGGGGTCAGGCGGCGCACCCCGCGCCGGGCCGTGGTGGGTTGCAGGGAACAGGATGATACGTCGCCCGCCCGGCTTCCTGCCCTGTCGAGGATCAAGGCCCGGGGGCGCCTCCTCACTGGCACTGAGAGTGTTTCGCGCGTGGTAGGTTTCCCTGGCTGGCGGCCTCCTCTTCAGAACAATATGGAAGTCCCCTTTGGATGGTGTGCGCGGTAGCCGCGGCGCGCCTGGTCGGCCTCTTCGCTCCACGGGGCGGTGCAGCGCGTCAGGTAATTGAAGTGCAGCGTCGGGCGGCCCGGGCCTGCATGGTGTTCGAGGATGAGGTCGAGGGCGCGTTTGTGCGGATGCCGGAACAGGGCGCCGCTGGTCGACACCAGGTAGTGATTGCAACGCAGACGCTCGAGCAGGCTCGCGCTGAGGTTGGCGACGCTGCCGTGGTGCGGCAGCTTGAAAGCGTCGAGCGTCAGTCGATTGCCCGTGTCCCCAGTAAGGACGGCGATCGAGCGCTCGAGCACGCCGGGCCAAGCGTCGCCGGCAAGCAGCAGGCGAACCTGGGGTGAGGTGGCGGGGTATTCGAGCAGCAAGGCGATGCTGCTGCCGTTGGCGGCGCTGGCGTCGCCGCCGAAGGGCGCATCGGCACCCGGTTCGCCGCCGCCACGGCCGAGGGTGTCCTCCAGCTCCACGTCGAGGTCGCTGTCGTCGTCTGCAGGCAGCTCGTAGCGCCGCTCGCCCGCAGCCGCGAACTCGTCATCCGCCGAGGTGCCGAGCACGTCGCCGAGCGGCCGCAGGCTACGGCTGGCGGCGAGCTTGTGGCGCAGCGCGGCGATGTCGCCCGATTGCACGCGGGCGCGGTCGAGTTCCTTTTTCCAGCGGTCCTTCAGGTAGAGCAGGCCCTCGTGGTCGGGGGACAGCAGGGTGAGCCGGCAGTCGCCGGGCAACTCCACGACGGGCAGCTTGCCGAGCGTGTGGTCGATGCCCGCCGGCCCGCGCTCGAACTCGAGGTTCCACACCTGAGTGTTGGTGCGCGCCTCGTAATCGGCGATCAGCATGCCGAGGATCTCGCCCTGCAGTGCGCCGAGCGGTTGGCCAGCGGGGTCCGGTACGGCGTTGAGCTGGTCGCGGCCGTTGAACCAGATGCGATCGAACCGGCAGTGCAGCGCCTCGGCGTCGAGGAGCAGGCGGATCACGCCCTCGATGTGGTCGGCGTCCACGTGCGTGATCACCAGCAGGTCGAAGCGGCGCTCGCTGGCGGGCAGGTGGAGGATGCGTTCGCGCAGGGTGGGGTAGGTGTGGGCGGGGCCGCCGTCGATCAGGATGCGATGGACGGTCGTGCCGCTACCGTATTCGATCCACAGGCAGTCGCCGTGCGCGGCGGGGAGCATTTCGATGCGGAGCATGGCGGTTCGCCTCTCGGGTTCAGGGTGTGGCGGAACGGGGCGCGTGCGCGGGCGGTGCGTCCCGGCGCCGCGGCAGGCGCCAGTCCGCATCGCCGATCGCCACCAGTGCGAACGCCATCAGGACGCCGTGGGCCAGCAGCCGGCGACGGATGCGGCGCAGTGCGGTGCCGAAGTCGGCGTCGGGCGTATCGACCGAGGAGAGCTCCGCGAGCAGTTCGGCGGCCAGCACGGCGGCGTGGCGGCCGAGGATCTTGGCTGTGGTACCAAGCACCAGACTGGCGTGGAAGTCCTTGAATTGCGCGGCGAGGCTGCCGTAGCCGGTCTCCGCAACCTTCTTCTCGGTCTCGCAGCCGAGCAGCAGCACGATCGGGCCGGGGTCGATCGGGGCGGGATTGATCAGGGTCTCGTTGAGCTGCGGGCGAAAGCGCCAGCGGCGGTCTTCCTCGAAGCTCTCGTCGCCGATCTCGAGGTAGTCGAGGCCGGCGTCGAGGTCATGGTGGGCGAGCAGGATCAGCAAGGGCGGGCTGTGCTGCGCGACTTCGATCTCCCACTGGTTCCAGTCGTCGACGATCTTCGGGCTGGGAATGCGTGCGGCGAGCGCCGCATGCAGCAGCTGGCGTTCGCGCTCGGGCACCGTGCTGATGCTCGCGCACAGCGCGGCGTCGAAGGGGCGCAAGCTGCGCCGCTCGGGGGCGGGTAGCGACAGGTCGGTCAGGCGCTCGGTGTCGAAGCGTTCGACGACCTTGCGCATCGCCCAGAAACCGAGCGGACAGATCGTCGCGCCCGAGTTCTTGCCGGGTCCTGCGGCGTCGCAGACCGCACAGCGGCTGCCGTCGCCCGTGAGTGCGTTCAGCCAGCCCGCGCACAGCTTCGCATCCGAATCCGGCATGGCGCGGTCGTAGATGAATTCCAGCGGGACGACGCGCTCCTCGTCGAGATTGATCACCTGGATGCGGTCGCCCGGGTCGGTGAAGCCCTGGCGCCTGAGCTGCTGGAACAGCGCGGATCCATGCCTGGCGAGCAGGCGAAGGAAGGCCGCGACCTCGGCGTCTTCGGCGTCGAGCAGCGCCTCGCCCTCATCGAGTCCGCGCTGCGCGCGGCGGCGCACCATGGTCTTCTCGGTCAGGAACAGGTTGTCGTTGAGAAAACCCATCAGGCCGGCGGTGTCGCCGAGGTCGAAGATCCTGCCGCCGCTGCCGCCGAACAGGCGCAGGTGGCGCGGGCCGAAGACCATCGTGGCATCGACCGGGGTGCGCTCGGCAAGCCGGATCACCTCGCGCTGGCCGAAGCTCACATCGATGCGCGGGTCCTCGAGTCCGTCGTCCGTCGTGCCGGCGGGCAGCACCGGTGCCGAGATGGAGACCGCCTCGAACACCTTGCCGCGGTAGCGGAACATGAGCTGCGCCGCGAGTTGGTCGATGTCCGCTGGCACGTCGATGGCGAGCTCGCAGGGGTCGCTCGGCGCGCGGCGGTCGGCGGGCAGGCGGATGCGTCCGGCGGGACCGTCGCCGTGGCGGGTGGGCTGGCCGTTGCGCAGGCCGGTCCAGCACAGCTCGACCACCAGCTCGAGGCCGTCGGAGGGCAGATCCACCTGCTGGATCGGCGCGTTCGCGCTCGGGATGCCGGCTTGCCTGAGCCCGATCCAGCAGCGCACGGTGGTGCGCGCACCGGCGACGAAATAATTGTGCTGCCGGCCCTCGTGCAGCAGCAGCGCATTGACGCGGCGGTTCTCCTTCCCGGCTTCCACCGATGCGGTGGCTGCGTCCGGGTCGAGGGGGGGCGGTGCCACGCCGCGTGCTGCTGCGCGCGGCAGGTCATCGATCAGCGCCGGGCGCTCGACGATCACGTCCCCCGGGCCGGCGGCAGCGCCGCGCCAGGGCGATGCGGCGCGCCCTGCCTGCGCATCGGCCGCCAGGCCGATCAATCGCAGCAGGCGCACCCGCGACGCGGGCTCCAGTCCGGGGCTGTCAAGCGCGAGCAGCGCGGGTACGAAGGTGGCGGCGGGCTCGCGCGCAATCATCCAGCCCACCTGCGCGTCATCGAAGCGCGCTTGCGTGGGGCTGTGCTGGCTGTCGTCTGGCGTGATCCAGCCGAACTGGACGTCGTCGTCCTTGGACCGCAGCTGGCGCTCGGCAAGTGCTGCGGCTGATTCGGGTGGATCGAAGGGCGCAGGCAGGGAAACCGGGTCGGGGGCAGGCGCGCGCTCAAGCGCCAGGCCCTGTGCATCGGCGATGCCGGTTGCCGCGCGCACCGTGAGTTCCAGTGCGCGCACGCGTTCGTGGTCGGCGCCTGCTTGATCGTCCTGCGTGCCCCACTGCTCGAGGGTTGTCAGCAGGTGCTGGCGCATCGCTGCGGGAATCGGGCGGATGGAGGCGATCTCGGCGTAGGCCGTCCATGGGCTACCCCAGAACAGCGTCGGCGGGCGCCAGTCGTTGCGCACGGCCCGACTGGAAAAGAGCGCATCGAAGGGCCCGAAGTCGCCCAGACGTGCGCGGCAGAGCGCCCACCAGAAGTCGATGTCGGCGGGGTAGTCGCCTGGCACGGGCGGCGGGAGATCGAGCGGGGACAGCCCGGCGTCCTCGAGCGGCATCGCAGCGAGTGGGCGATAGTTGGCTTGCTCGCCGCGCGCCAGGCCTGCGACCAGGGCCGGGATGCGCCCCGGCTCGGCAACCTCATCGAGCGCGTGGGCGATGGCTTCGCGCTCGGGTTCGGAGGCGTCGCCGGACATCTCGAGCAGGCGTTCGCGCACGGAGCGGACCGGCAAGCGCGCGGCGAAGGCGAGCGCCTCGCCACGCATCGGCGCGCCGGGCGGCAGCGTGGTCGCGATCTGCCATGCCGCGCGGGCGATCCGCAGCCAGTGCGCTGCGCCGAGCGCGAAGCGGGCCGCGGCCTCAAGGGCCGCCAGGCGAACCCGCGGGTCGGCATCCCGCTCGACCAGGTTGAGCAGCGCGTCGAGGTGTCGCTGGTCGGATGGATCGGGCATCTTGCGCTCTCCGTGCGTGCGGCGTTTGACTCCTGCTCGTTGTCCCGTGGCGCCGCCCGTGCTCGGCGGATGAATCCTTACGCCCCCAGCACTTCCGGCACATAGGTTTGCAGCCGATGGGTGAGCAGCGCGCCCCCATGGCGGGCGAGCACGTCGATCTCGGCGCGGGCTAGCTTGCACAGATTGGTGCGGATCGCCGACGCGAACGCCGCATCGCCCGCGCGCGCCTCGCCTTCCACGCTGTCGATCGAGAACCATGCGGGCTTCGCGCCGCCGGGCTTGGCGGCGTTGAGCTCCAGGCGCTTGAACTGCAGCCCGCGCACCTGCTCCATCATGATGTCGAGCGCCTCCACCAGCACCGCCGAGCCGGCCTCGGTGGGACGTTCGTCGATGCGGAAGGGCTTGCCCGCGTCGCTGACGATGACGTAGTCGAGCGCGTTGCGCGCGCGCAGCAGCGGATTGACGCCGAGGTTGTCATACACGCCGCCGTCGGACAGCGTCACGTAGTCGACGCCGGCCGCCGGATACTCGCTCTGGTCCACCCGCAGCGGTGGGAACACCGGCGGGAACGCCGACGAGGCGGCGACCGCGCGGCTGAGGCGGAAGTCGTGCGCGGGGGCGGCGCCGAGCTGCCACTCGCCCATCTCCGCCGGCAGGTTGCCGCCGGTGACGAAGAAGAACATGTTGCCGGTGGCGAGGTTGGTGGCATTCACGTAGAGGCGCGGGCCGCCCTTGAGCGAGCCGAGCGAACGCTTGCCGTAGAGGTCACGCTCGTAGCTGGCGGCGAGCTTGTCGAGCCGGCTGTGGAAGGGGTCGAGCATGCCGCCGATAACCGAGGACACCGCGATCGAGGTGCTCGCGAGGTAGCGCTCGAGCTTGTCGAGCGCGTCCTCCTCTTCCCAGTGACTGGCGAGGAAGGCGCCGGCGATGCTGCCGCCGCTGACGCAGCTCAGCAGATCCAGCTTCCACAGCAGGCCCAGCTCGTGCAGCGTGCGGAACACGCCGAGATGGAATGCCGCCGCGCGGAAACCGCCGCCCGACAGCGCCAGCCCGATCCGCTTGTTCTGTCCACCGATCTGAATCGTCATCGCGTCCTCCCCCGGTTGTATGCGTTCGCGCCGCGCTCGCGCCCGCGCGCGCGGCCTCCCTGACGCAAATGTAGGAGACAAGCGGGGCGGGGGAAAGGTGAGGGAAGGCGGGGGCAGGAAAAGCCGGGGAGGCCGCCGGTGAGCGGCGCACGGCTCCGTACGCGGTAAAGATCATTTTGTGATCTAATTCGCCCCCATCCGGCGGCGGCAGGCATCGGTCCCGCCGAGACTTTCCGCCCACGGCTCCACACACCGCCCCCCTCCAGCACCCCCCTCTCGCCCCTTAACTCCAGCACCGTCCCTCCCATCGCCGTCGCGCACGCGTGCCTGTGCCCGCCGCGCGCCGCGCCCCTCGCTTCCGGACCCCCGCATGTCGTTCTGGCCTCGTTTCACGCTACCCGCCCCGCTCGCCGCCGGCCCGCGGGAGATCCTGCTTGGCTCGCTCGGCGCCGGGCTGGGCCTGCTGCTCACCGAGTGGGTCGGGCGGCTCATCCTCGGCCACAGCCTGCCCTGGTTCGTCGCCCCGATGGGGGCCTCGGCGGTGCTGCTGTTCTGCGTGCCCGCCAGCCCGCTGGCGCAGCCCTGGCCCTGTCTGGCGGGCAATACCCTGTCGGCCGTGATCGGGGTCGCGTGTCACCAGCTGCTGGGCGACACCGGCATGGCGCTCGCGCTGGCCGGGCTGCTGGCGATCGGCACCATGTTCCTGCTCCGCTGCCTGCATCCGCCCGGTGGCGCGATGGCGCTGACCGCGGTGCTCGGCGGGCCGGCCGTCCATGAGCTCGGCTACGGCTTCGCGCTCGCGCCGGTGATGGTCGACACCGTCGCGATGCTGCTGCTCGCCGCGCTGTTCAACAACCTTGCCGGGCGGCGCTACCCGCACCAGTCCGCGGCGCGGCCGCATCCGCACGCCACCCGCGACCCGGTGCCGAGCGAGCGGGTGGGCTTCAACGCCGCCGACCTCGATGCCGCGCTCGCGTCCTTCGGCGAAGTGCTCGACATCGACCGCGAGGACCTGGAAGAGATCATGGTGCGCGCGCAGATGCACGCCCGCCGGCGGCACTGGGGGGCGGTGCGCTGCGGCGACGTCATGTCGCGCGACGTGGTGGCGATCGGACCGCAGGCGACGCTCGGCGAGGCCTGGGCGCTGCTGGCGCACCACCGGATCAAGGCGCTGCCGGTGGTGGAGGAGGGCGACCGGCTGGTCGGTATCATCGCGGTGCGCGACTTCTTCGTCGCCCCCGGCGCGCCCGGCGAGCCGCCGGCAACCATGCGCAGCGGGCGGACCGTGGGCGAGGCGATGACCGCCGCGGTGCGCAGCGCCCGTCCGGAGCAGCCGCTGGCCGAGCTCATCGCCGACTTCGCCGACCGCGGCCTGCATCACATGCCGGTGACCGATTCTGCCGGCCGAGTGGTCGGCATGATCACCCAGTCGGACGTGGTGGGGGCGCTGTTCGCAGGCGAGCCGCGCGGGTGAGCGCCCGGGCGTGAGCGTCGCCGGGCGAGTGGCACCGGGCAAGCGCCGCCAGGGCGCGGCGCCCACGTGAACGCCATTAACAAAGCCGTCCACGTGGTTAGCAATTCTGCAGCCGGGGTTAACGCCGGTGGCGGAGGATCGGGCTCATGAAGAACTCCGGCCGTACCTGGCCGGAACATGAACCAGGAGACCCGCCATGTCGCTCAGCCGCCGCGCCTTCCTCAAGTCCACCGCCGCCATCGCAGTCGCCAGCGGCGGGCTCAAGCTGTTCGGTCTCAACGAGGTGTTCGCCGCCGACACCGTGCTGATTCCGCATGCCTCGCACTACGGCCCGTTCAAGGCGGTGGTGAAGAACGGCGTGCTGATCGGCGTGCAGCCGCTGCCCGGCTTCGACCCGATGCCCACGCAGATGCTGCTCGAGGGGGTGCTCAGCCGCACCTACCACCCGACCCGCGTCATGTACCCGATGGTGCGCCGTTCCTACCTCGCCAATCCGCGTGGCGACACCAGACCGCATCTGCGCGGCAGGGAGCCCTTCGTGCGCGTGTCCTGGGAGGACGCGCTCGCGCTCGTCGCCGACGCCAGCCTGCGCACCATCGAGCAGCACGGCAACGACGCCCTGTTCAGCTCGTCCTACGGCGGCTGGTCGCACGCCGGCGTGCTGCGCCCGCAGGTGCTGCAGGGGCGCCTGTTCGGCCTCATCGGCGGCCACAGCGTGACCACCGGCGACTACTCGGGCGGCGCCTCGCAGGTCAGCCTGCCGCACATCATCGGCGACATGGAGGTGTACTCGCCGCAGACCGCCTGGGAAGTGATCCGCGACCACACCGAGGTCTTCGTGCTCGTCGGCTGCGACCCGTGGAAGAACAACCGCATCGAATACACGGTGGCCGACCACCAGATGTATTCGCGCTGGGAGGCGATCCGCGACGCCGGCGTGAAGTTCGTGTCGATCAACCCGCAGCGCACCACCACCGACGAGGCGATGCGCGCCGAGTGGGTGAAGATCGTCCCCAACACCGACACCGCGCTGTTCCTCGCGATGTGCTGGCACGTGTATACGACCGGCAAGGTCGACAAGGCCTACCTCGACAAATACACCGTCGGCTTCGAACGGTTCCTGCCCTACCTGCTCGGCAAGGACGCCGACGGCACGCCGCCCAAGACCCCGGAATGGGCCGCGAAGATCACCGGCATCCCGGCGGCGAAGATCGTCGAGCTGGCCGACCTGTTCGCCAGCAAGCGCACCGAGTTCGCCGGCGCCTGGGCGCTGCAGCGCGCCCACCACGGCGAGATGACGCACTGGGCGATCATCGCCTTCGCCGCCATGACCGGAAAGATCGGCAAGCCGGGCGAAGGCGTGGGCTTCTCCTGGCACTACGGTGGTGGCGGCATGCCGGTCTCCGGCAAGCGTGGCGCGGTGGGCATCCCGCAGGGGCGCAACCCGGCCAAGGGGCGCTGCCCGGCCTCGCGCATCTCGGAAATGCTGCTCAACCCCGGCAAGCCCTATACCCGCGACGGCGCGAACTTCACCTTTCCCGACGTGCACATGATCTACAACGCCGGCAACAACTTCGTCCATCACCAGCAGAACACCAACGAGCTGATCGAGGCGATGGCGAAGAAGGTACACACCGTGGTGAACCAGGACCCGTGGTGGTGTGCCTCGTCGCGCTACGCCGACATCGTGCTGCCGGCCACCAGTCACCTCGAACGTGACGACATCAGCACCGGCGGCACCTACAGCAACGACAAGATCTGGGCGATGCGCCAGGTGATCCAGCCCTACGGCGAGAGCCTGGACGACTTCGAGATCTTCCGCCGCCTGGCCGAGCTGTTCGGCGTCGAGTACGGCTTCACCGAGGGCATGACGGTGATGGACATCGTCAGGAAGAGCTACGCCAACACCGACGCGAAGCTCCCCTTCGAAGCGTTCTGGGAGACCGGCGTGGCCGAGATGGAGGTGCCGGAAGCGGCCCGCCGCTGGGTGCGTCATGGCGACTTCTACGCCGACCCGGTGAAGAACCCGCTGCACACCGCCACCGGCAAGATCGGCCTGTACGTTGAAGCCTTCGAGCGCTTCGGCACCAAGGAATGCCCGCCGATCCCGAAGTACCTCGAGCCGGCCGAATTCCTCGGCAACGCCAAGCCGGGCCAGGTGCACGTGGTGAGCCCGCACCCCTTCATGCGGGTGCATTCGCAGATGGCCAACGCCGAATGCTCTAAGCACCTCAACATCCAGGGCCGCGAGTTCGCACTGGTCAGTGAGGAAGATGCGCGCGAGCGCGGGGTCAGGGACGGCGACCTGATCGAGGTGTACAACGACCGCGGCGCGGTCATCGTCGGCGCGCGCGTGTCGTCCAGCATCATGAAGGGCGTGATCAGCATCTACGAGGGCGCCTGGCTGTCGAAGGACAGCAAGGGGCGCTGCAATAGCGGCGCGATCAACGTGCTCACCACCAGCGTGGCGGCGAGCGACCTCAGCCAGGCCACCAGCGCCAACACCTGCCTGGCGTACTTTCGCAAATGCACCGACGCCGAGGGGCCGAACCGCGCCTACGAGCCGCCAGTGGTCGAGACCACGACCGGCCGCGTCGAAGCCGCCGCGCTCGCGCTCACCGAGCGCGCGCAGAACGCCAAGGCCGCCGCCACCGCCGGCCTGAGCCCGGGCGAGAAGCTGTTCTACGAGCGCTGCACGCTGTGCCATGTGCCGCGCGAACCGGGTGACTACACCGTCAAGCAGTGGCATGGCATCACCGAAAGCATGTTCCCGCGCGCCGGCCTGTCCGACGAGGAACGCAAGCTCGTGCTCGAGTTCCTGGAGAAGAACGCCAAGCCGATGTGAGCGCGGAAGCGGTGGATGGGCGGGCGCGGCCATGGCGCCGCGCCCGCCGCCCGGCCGGGAAGCTGGCGCCGAGCGGGCCTCAGGGCCGGCTCGGCGCCACGTCGTAGGCGGGCACGAAACCGGCGGGCGGCAGCATCCAGTCCATCGGGTAGCGGCCGACGGTGGCCGGCTCGACCAGCTCCACGCTCGGACCGAGGTAGGGTTCGAGCGTCTTCCCCTCGAGCGCGCGCAGCCCCTGGCGGATCGCCATGCGGCCCTGCAGCACCGGGAAGTCGGTCACCGAGGCGAGGATGCGGCCGCGCATCATGCCGCTGTAGACGCCCGGCGTGACGTAGGAGGCGACGATGCCGAGCGTCTCCTCGCGCTGGCGGCGGCGCACTTCTGCGATCGCCGCCTCGGCCATCGGTGCGTTGCCCACCAGGTAGTCGAGCTTCGGCTGGGCGTCGAGCACCTCCTCGACGAGCTGGCGCTGGATCGAACGCCCGGTGTCGCCATGGCGCACCACGGCGATGCGCACCGCGCTGCCCTCGAGCGCGGCGCGAAAGCCGCGGTCGATGAACCCCACCCAGTCCGCGTCCTGCGGCCCCGGGAACCAGGCGATGTCCGCCGGGGCGCTGCCCGCCGGGTGGCGCTCGGCCAGCCAGCGGCCGACCTGCCAGCCGAGCTGGTACCACGGCACGCCCACCTTGGCGCTGACCACGCTGGCGTCGATGTCGTTGATCAGGCCGATCACCGGGTGGCCGGCGAGGTAGGGCGCGAGCAGATCGTTCATCCCCGCGAAGCTGACCGTGCCCAAAAGCAGGGCGTCGACCGCCGGGTCGCCGATGCACTGGGTGATGCGCTCGCGCTGGCGCGCCAGATGCTCGTAGCCGCCGGCCTCGAGCACGCGCAGGCCGATGCCGAGCGCGCGCGCCTCCTCGACCATGCCGTAGTTCACCGCCAGCCAGTAGCTGTCCTTGAGATGGGGATACACCGCGCACAGGCGCCAGCGCTGGGAAGCCGCAAGCGCCGGCAGGGCAGGCGGCGGCGCATCGGCCGCGGCCTTCGCATCGCCCGACCAGCGCTCGATCGGCCAGGACGGGGCCGCGGCGGCGCGAGCGGGCGGCGCGGAAGGCGAGACGCCGTCGTCGGCCGCGCCGGCCAGCCGGGTGCAGAGCAGCAGCCCTGCCAGTGCGGGTGCAAGCAGCGTCGCCGCCGCTGCGGCCCTGGTGCGCTGGCGCCGGTAAGATGAGGCCATGTTTCCTCTTTCTGCGGGCGAGGCCTTCGAGCGCCCCGCCGTCCATGCCCGATGAGCGCCCAATCTTACGTGAATCCCGCGCCCAGCCGCCGCTTCGGCCTGCGCGAACGCCTGCTCGTGGCGCTGTTCCTTGGTGCCCTGGCGACGGTGCTGGTGGCGGTCGTGGGCTGGATCAGCTTCCAGCGCGTGGTGGGCAGCCAGCAGGCGATCATCCGCGACACGCTGCCGGCCGCCGATGCGCTGCATGAGGCGGTGCGCGGCAACGCCCGCCTCGCGGCGCTTGCGCCGCGGCTGGCGCGGGTGGAGTCGGGGGCGGAGCTGGCGCAGCTGCGCACGCTGCTCGCCGACGAGTCCGCGCGCATCCGCGAGCGCCTGGCGGCGCTGCAGTCGCCGCACGTGGAGCCCGAGTTGCGCACTCGCCTGCAGGCCACCGGCGAGGCATTGGCGGTGCGCCTGGAGGCGATGGGCGACACCATTGCCACCCGCCTGGCGCTGCGCGCCTCGCGCGCGCGTGAGGCCGAGGCGCTGCGCGAGGCCATCGACGCCCTCGACGGCCTCGCGCGCATGCACACCGAGAACGCCACCGCGCTGCTGGTAACCACCCTCACCAGCCTGCTGCAGCCGCCTGCGAACAGCGCCGCCGCGGCGCCCGCGCCCGTCACCGGGGCGGAGCGCGCCGCCGCGCGCGACCGCCTGCTCGATCTCGATCTCGACACGCTCGAGCGCATGCATGAGCTCACCCTCACCGTGCATGGCCTGGCCTTCCTCATCGACCGCCTCGACGAGGTCGACTCCGCCGCCCGCCTGCAGGCCGCGCGCGCCGAGCTCGCCCGCCACCTCAACCTGCTCGAGCGCCGTGTGCGCGACATCCCGGACCCCGGCGCACGCGCGCAGGGCTTGCAGCTGCATGACGCGGTGGCGCGCGCGCTCGCCGACGGCGGCGCGGTCGATCTGCGCGCGCTGGAGATCGAACTGCGCGCACGCAGCGACGGCCTGCAGAACGAGGTCGGCAGCCTCACCACCGAGCTCGACGCCCTCGCCGGCGAGCTGATCCACCGCGGCGGGCGCATCCTGGCCTCGGCGGGTTCGGCTGCCGAGCGCAGCGCCACCTCCGGGCTGATCGCCTTCGGCGTCATCGCCGCCGCGCTGCTGCTGGTCACCGCCGCGGTGAGCTGGCACGTGCTGCGCCGGCACACGCTCGGCCGCCTGCTCGCGCTCGAGCGGGCCACGCTCGCGCTCGCCGGTGGGCAGCGCGACGTGGCGATCGACACCTCCGGCGACGACGAGCTGGCCTCGCTGTCGCGCGCGCTCGAGCGCTTCCGCAACGACGCCATCGAGCGCGACCGCCTCGCCGAGGCGCTGCGCCTGCAGCAGCAGGAACTGGAGAACCAGGTGCTGGCGCGCACCGCCGAGCTGCGCGAGGCCAACGCCGCGCTCGCCCGCGAGACGGCCGAGCACGCCACCGCCCGGGTCGCCGCCGAGAAGGCCGACCACGCCAAGACGGCCTTCCTCGGCACCGTCAGCCACGAGCTGCGCACCCCGATGGCCGGCATCCTGGGTTTGCTCGAGCTGCTCGAGACTTCGCCGCCCGACGCCGAGCGCTCGCATTACCTCGCGCAGATGCGCGCCGCCGCCACGCTGCTGCTCGAACTCCTCGAGGACATGCTCGACTTCGCCCGCATCGAGGCCGGTGGCGTGCATCTGGACACGCTCGCGTTCAGCCTGCGCGACGCGGTCAACGACGTCTTCGCGGTGCAGGGGACACGCGCCGCGGCGCGCGGGCTGGCGCTGGTGGCGGACATCGATCCCGGGGTGGCCGACGTGGTGGTGGGTGACCGGCGCAAGCTCAGCCAGATCCTGCTCAACCTGGTCGGCAACGCGATCAAGTTCAGCGACGAGGGCGCGGTGACCGTGCGCGTGAGCCGGGGCGCGCAGCCGGACGTGGTGTGCTTCGCGGTCGAGGATCACGGCATCGGCATCGATCCGGCGCGTCAGGCCGAGGTGTTCGAGCCCTTCGTGCAGGTGCGCGAAGGTGGTCGCCACCACGCCGGGACCGGGCTGGGGCTGGCGGTGTGCCGGCGGCTGGTGCGGGCGATGGGCGGGGAGATCGGGCTGGTCAGTGCGCCGGGGCAGGGGACGACGGTGAGCTTCGAGCTGACCCTCCCGGTGGCGCCCAGACCGGTCGCGGAGCAGGCCGGACCTGTGGCGGAACACGAGCCCGCGCCGCTCGCGCCCGGCCACTGCGTGCTGGTGGTCGAGGACGACGAGGTCAACCGCATGGTGGTCGAGCGCTTCCTGGACGGGCTCGATCAGCGGTCGATCTGCGTTTCGGACATTCAGGCCGGGCTGCAGGTGCTGAACGAAAGAGCGGTCGACCTCGTACTCATCGACATGAACCTGCCCGACGGCGACGGACGCGAGATGCTCGCCCGCATGCGGGCGCTCGCCCCGCACACGGATACGCCCGCGGTGCTGATGTCGGCGCACATTCCCCCGCACCAGGTCGATGCCCTGCTTGCGGCCGGGTTCGGTGCCTTCCTGTCCAAACCGTTCTCGCGCGCCCGCCTGCGTGCGGTGCTCGCCGGTCTGCTGGCCGGCACGGGGCCGCAAGCCGATGCAGCGCGCGGGTCAGCGCCGGCGGCGGAAGCGGCGGGATCGACCGCCGAGCTGGTGGACCGTGACTTCCTGCGCGCGGAGGAGGAGGCGCTTGGCCGCGCGGTGCTCGACGACATCGTCCGCGTGTTCCGCACCCAGGGCCAGGCGCTGACCGACGCGCTGATCGCCGGCAGCCGGGCGGGCGATGCGGAGCAGTGCGCGCGACTGGCGCACAAGCTGCGGGGCGCGGCGTTCAACCTCGGGCTCGCGCGGCTCGGCAACTGCGCGGCCCGCCTCGAGCAGGAGATCCGGCAGATCGAGGCGGACGGCGCGCTGGCCGTGCGCGTGCAGGACCTCGTCGGGGTGTATGGACAGACGATGACGGCGCTGGCCGAGATCCTCGATGCGGCGCCTCGACAGCCCGACGCGGACCCGGCCTGAGGCCGGCTGCGCAAGAGGGCGCCCCGGCCAGCGCCGGGAGGCGGCCTGCGCGGCGGACGCCTCGATCAGCCGCGTACGCGACGTCTGCGCCCACCGGGAAGGCCGCAAGTAGCGCAGTCCGATCAGCCGCGCGCGCGCTCGACGTCCACCGCCAGCCGGTAGCCTTCGCCGCGCACGGTGGTGATCAGCGAGTCGGGCTTGTCGTCGCCGTCGAGCTTGGTGCGCAGGCGGCGCACCAGCACGTCGACCGTGCGGTCCTGCGGCGACCAGTCATGGCCGTTGATGGCGCGCGACAGGCGGTCGCGGTTGATCACCTCGCCGGCGTGGCGCACCAGCAGCGCGAGCACCTCGAACTCGCCGCGGGTCAGCGGGACGTCTGCACCCTGCGGGTCGCACAGCCGGCGGCGCGGCAGGTTCAGCGTCCAGGCGGCGAAGCGGAAGATCTCCTCGTCCTCCCCGCCGCCGCGCCGCGCCCCCGTGCGCCGCAGCAGGCTCTTCACCCGCGCCAGCAGCTCGCGCGGGTTGAAGGGCTTGGTGACGTAGTCGTCCGCGCCGACCTCGAGGCCGACGATCTTGTCGATGTCGTCGTTGCGGCTGGTCAGCAGGATGATGCCGATCGCCGGGTCGCGCGCCCGCAGCTCGCGCGCCAGCGACAGGCCGTCCTGGCCGGGCAGGTTGATGTCGAGCAGCACCAGATCGACCGCGGCGTGTTGGAGCTGGCGCCAGAAGGCCTCGCCGTCGCCGGCGAGCAGCACCCGATACCCCTCCTGTGAGAAGTAGGCGTTCAGCCGCGTCTGGGTGACCAGGTCGTCGTCGACAATCAGCAGGCTGGCGTTGGCGTCGGGGTTCAGCGACATACTCGGGGGAGCTCACGAACGGCCTGCTATTCTAGGCTGTAAGGGCAGCGAACTGCTCAAGCTGCCGGCAAAGGCCGTGCACGGATCACGTCGCTTGCACGAGAAAAGTTGCCCGCGCGGAGACGATGCCGCGTTTGCGGCGCCGCGGCCGTCGGCCTTAATAGTCGAACGCCTCCTTGCCGCCCGGCCGGGCGAAGCCGCCGACGATCCAGGCGGTCGCGCTCGAGGTGCTGAGGCGGAAGTCGGGCGCCACGCGCACCTGCGCCACCTCGTCGCCGCCCTCGTCGAAGGCGCTCAGGGTCGCAAAGGGCTCGTATTCGTCGGGCGTGATGTCGAGGCGGACCTCCCACTGCGCATCGAGCGCGAACACGGTGAGCGACTTGTGCAGCATGGCGTGTGCCTGCTGCGCATGGCGCTGCAGGACTTCGGACGCGGTCTTCACCAGGGTGTTGAACGCGGACTGGTCGAGCGGCTTGGGGTTCTTCTTGTCGCGGCCCATGGTCCATGGGCCGACCAGCGCGGGCTCGGCCTCGCCGTCCTTGAGCATTTCCACTGCCCAGCCGTCGTCGTCCTGGTTCTTGATCACGCGCGCGGTCCAGCCGTCGACTTGCCACAGGCGGTCTGTGCGGAGGGTGGCGGGGGCGTCGTCGGCGGCAGGGGCCGTGGGGGTGGTGTCGTGGTGTTCGGGCATCGTGGGCCGGGCTTCGAAGAGGGGAATGGACGAGCGCTGCGGCAGTGTGTCCGCGGGCGACGCGGCGGCGTCTGCCAACGTGATGGGTGCGGCAACGGTGGCGTCGGGCAGTGCGCACAGCGGGGCGGTCGCTTGCAGGGCGAGCAGCGCGACCGCCGCTTCGTCTCCCGCGCGCACGCGCCTGGCGGCAGGTTTACGGGCTGGCTTCTGACGCGCGGGCGGCGACTCGGCCTGCGCGGCTGGGCCCGCGAACAGGGTCATCTGATCGTGAGTCATCTTCAGTCCTCCTGGAGGACTGGTATTTTATACAGCCTTTGCATGGAGGAGTGAGGTCGCCTCGATCTTTTTTGGCCATGACCCCTGGAAAACCCGCGCGGTGGGTGCGCCTTTGATGCAGCCTGCGGCCACAGCGATGAACGCCTGACCGCTGCTCATGATTCAGCGGAGAGCGGGTTCCGATCCCCCGGCCACGTCCTCCAGAAACGCCACATCCGCGCGCACGAACCCGAGCAGCAGGGCCGCCAGTGCCGGGTAAACGTCGAAGCGCGGCCGAGCTTGCTGGCAGCGAGCGACGAAGCGCGGGAGCCATTCCAGCAACGCGGTGCGCAGGAACTCCGCCTGGGCACCGGCCGCGACGGGGATGTCGTTGGCGCTCAAATCCTTCTCCGCCAGATCCGCCATCAGCGCCAGCGGCACGGCGAGGTGGTCGGCGGGCTCGCGGAAGTCGGCCTGAAGCGTGAGCGAACGCGCGGCCAGGAATTCGCGCATGCGCGCCTCCGCCGCGCCGTAGAGCGGCGAGCCGGCGTCCTTGCCCTCGTAGGCCGAGGCGTAGGGCAGGGCGCTGGTCTTGCCGTCGAGCAGGAAGAGCTGGGCGAAGTCGGCGGCCAGCTCCAGGCGCGGAAGCTGCTCCGCGCGCAGGGTGGCGATGGCCGCGTCGAGGCGCTGGACCTCAGTGGCGAGACCGAGCTCGGCCAGCCCCGCGAAGGGGGCGAAGCCCCCGTCCGCGAAGTGGCTGCGGTACATGTCCTCGGAGACCTCCTGGGCGTACAGCCGGGCGAACCAGCCGTACAGCCCGGCGCGCTGCGTGCTGGCGAACTGCCATTCCGCGGGCGAGAGCGCCGCCGAATCGGCTGCGTCGGCAGCACCCGGAGCCGTCCCGGGCGCTACCTCGGGGTGGGTGCCTGCAGGCGCCTTGGACGTGCCTTGGGGCGCCGCATCAGCGCCGGCTTGCGCGGGCCCGCTCATCACGCCTTGACCTCCCGCCCTTCCGGATCGACCTCGATCGGGCCGCCGAAGGATGTCACCGCCGGCGGCGTGCCGACGAACTTCTCGATCTGCACCAGGCAGGTGTTGGCACTGGTGGCCTGCGCCAGGCTGGAGGTGCCGATGTCGAGCGTCAGCGTGTTGGGATCGCCGTAGGTGTCGAGTGCGCCGATCTCAGGCCCGGTCGGCCCGTACCAGGCGCCTTCCTGGATGCGCACCACGCCGCGCGGGAAGTTGTCCGACACGTGCGCACCGGCCAGCAACTGGCCGCGGTCGTTGAACACCCGCACCAGGTCGCCGTGCTTGATGCCGCGCGCGGCGGCGTCCTCGGGGCCGATGAACACCGGCTCGCGGCCGGCGATGGCGTAGGTCTCGCGCAGCGGCTCGGATTCGCACAGCTGCGAATGCAGGCGCTTGTCCGGGTGCACCGACTGCAGCCACAGCGGGTAGCGGTCGGAGCCGGGGCCCCCGTGCGAGCGCTCGGTCTTCTCCATCCACACCGGGTGGCCCTTGCAGTCGGCGTAGCCGTAGCGGTCGATCTTGCGGCTGAAGATCTCGATGAAGCCTGACGGCGTGCCGAGCGCGTTGACCTCGGCGTCGTCGCGGAAATCGGCGTGGCGCACCCAGGGCTTGCCTTCCGGGAACATCACGTAGCCTTTCTGCCAGAACTCGGCGAACGGCGGCATGGCGATGTCCTTGAGGCCGTTCTCCTTGCGGCAGTCCTCGTAGATCTTCTCCACCCACTGCATCTCGTCCATGCCGCGGGTGTATTCGGCGTCGCGGTTGAAGCGCCGGGTGAGGCCGCGGAAGATCTCGAAGTCGGGGCGCGAGTGGAAGAGCGGGTCGATGAGCTTCTGCATCGCGAGGATGCCGCGGTTGCTGTACGAGCCGTAGCCGTCGAGGTCGTTGCGCTCGAAGGGCGTGCACGCCGGCAGCACGATGTCGGCGAAGCGGCAGGTGGCGGTCCAGTTGTAGTCGATGGCGACGACGGTCTCGAGCTTCTGCCAGGCTTCCTTCATGCGGTTGCGCTGGGGCTGGCGGTGCCACTGGTTGCAGCCGCTGAAGATCGCCATCTTGTAAGGCGGCAGCTTGACCTTGCCGCCGTTGAAGTCGATCTCCTTGCCCGGCTCGAGCAGGGCGTCGATGACGCGGGCGATCGGCACCACCGCGCTGTAGCCCTTGTAGTCGGTGTTGTCGTGCTTGGGCTTGCGGCCCGGATCGAGGTTGAGCGGGAAGGCGCCGGGCATGGCCGCGCCCGACGAGGACACGCCCACCGAGCTGTAGTGGTGGGCGTAGCTGATGCCGCCGCCGGGCAGGCCGATCTGGCCGAGCATGGCGGCGAGCACCGCGCCCATCCAGTAGGGCTGCTCGCCGTGCTGCTGGCGCTGCACCGCCCAGCCGAAGATGAGCTGGGTGCGGTGCTTCGCCATCAGGCGGGCGAGCTCGCGGATGCGCTCGGCGGGCACGCCGCAGATCTTTTCCGCCCACTCGGGCGTCTTCTCGACCATGTCCTCGGTCTTGCCCTCGAGGTAGGGCAGGAACTTGTCGAAGCCCAGCGTGTAGCTGTCGAGGAACTTCTGGTCGTGCAGGCCTTCCTTGACCAGCGTGTGCGCGATGGCGAGCATCAGCGGCACGTCGGTCATCGGGTTGATGTACTGGTGCTCGGCGCCGCCGAGGTAGTTCAGCGTCTTGCTCTTGACCGGGTCGATGCAGATCACCTGGATCGACTTGTCGGCGACCTTCTGCTTGAGCTGTTCGAAGTAGGCGTAGGACTCGTGGGTCTCGGTGTTCCAGCCCACCTGCAGGTTCTTGACCGGGTCGTTGGCCCAGAACACGACGAGCTTGCTCTCCTGCAGGATCAGGTCCCAGGAGGTGCCCTGCGAGTACACCTCGGTCGAGCCGAGCACGTAGGGCAGGATCATCTGCCCGGCGCCGGTCGAGTAGTCGCCAATCGTGCCGACGCTGCGGCCGTGCATGCCGATGCCGCGCACCATGTGGTTGCCGCAGCTATGCACCTGGCCGACCGAGCGCCAGCCCACGCCGGCGGTGTGCAGCGCCCACGGGCCGTAGTCCTTCTGGATGCGCTCGAGCTCTTCGTAGAACAGGTCGAGCGCCTCGTCCCAGCTCACGCGCACGAAGCGGTTGTCGCCGCGCTGGCTGGTGTCGCTGAGGTGGCGCTTGCGGTACCAGTCCAGGCGCACCATCGGGTAGCGCACGCGGGACGGGCTGTAGATCAGGCCGAGCAGGCCCTTGACCATCTCCGTCGGGTGCTTGTCGAGCTCGAAGGGGCGGATGTCGACCACGCGGTCGCCGACCACCTTGGCGCGCACGGCGCCGAAGTGCGAGCCGGTGATCTTCCAGGTGGTGATGTCGTCGCTGACCGCGGCCGCCTCGCCAGCCGCCAGGGCGGAGCGGCTGGTGAGCAGGCCGGGCGCGACCAGCGCGCTGCCCGACATGGCCGCCATGGCCTTGAGGAAACCTCGCCGAGAGTAGTTCATGGTGTTCAACTCCTGATCAGGGACGCGCGGTCTGCAGGGCGGAATCGGGCGAACCGGCGCCATGCGACTTGCTGAAATCGGACGAATGGGTCTGGAGGTACTTGAGGACCACGCGGGCGGTGTCCTCATCCATGCTGGTGAAGCCGACCATGCCGCCGAACAGGCCCGGCCAGGTGTTGGCGTCGAAGTGTGCTTCCTCGGGCTGGCGGTGGCACACGCTGCAGCTGCTGTTGTAGCTGGCGCGGGCGATCGACCACACCGGTTCGACGCTGTCGAGCACGCTGCCCTTGCGCATCCACGCGGTGGCGGTGACCTGCTGCCATTCGAGGCCGGTCATCGGGTCTTCCCTGGTGTCGAGCACCTTCACGAAGCTGGCGTCCTGTGCGACTTCCTTGTCGAGCACGGCGCTGGTGATGTTCAGCCCGAAGTGGCTGTACCAGACGCGGCCGTAGCCCTTGTTCTTGCGCCACAGCGCCAGCTCGACGCGCTGTGCGTCGCCCTTGGTCTCGACCACCTTGACCTGGGTGGCGACCTCGATCGCGCCGATGCGCTGGGTCATGCCTTCGTCGGCGTAGAGGTCCTGCGGCACGACCAGGAAGTAGTCCTTGCCTGCATCCACGCTCTGGCCGGCGGCGGAGGACACCAGGGTGTCGAAGGCCGGATTGCGCGCGCCCTTCATCTCGGGCAGCTGGTGGGCGATGCCCTTGTGGCAGTCGACGCAGCTTTGGTTGCGCTCGGCCGCCTTGCGCATCGCCACCTGCGAGGCGGGGCGCATCTTGTCGAAGTTCATGTCCTTGTAGTCATGGCAGGCGCGGCATTCCTTCGAGCCATTGGCCGAGAAGCGTGCCCATTCGCGCTGTGCGAGCACGATGCGGTGTTCCTTGAATTTCTCGCGGGTGTCGATGGTGCCGATGATCTGCCCCAGCACCTCGCGGCTGGCCTGCATCTTGCGCGCGACCTTGTCGGTGAAGTCGTGCGGCACGTGGCAGTCGGGGCAGCGGGCCCGCACGCCGGTGCGGTTGTTCCAGTGCACCGTTTTCTGCAGTTCGGGCAACAGGTTGTCGTGCATGGTGTGGCAGCTCAGGCAGAACTCTTCCTTGTTGGTGGCTTCCATGGCGGTGTTGAACCCTTGCCAGGCCAGCACGCCGGCGATGAAACCGCCGGTGACCAGCACGCCGAGGCCAATCCGCACCGATGGCTTGAGGAAGAGGTCCCGGAGGGACCGTAGTATTTTTTTCATTTCAATGCTCCTGCTTGTTGTCCGATTCGCGGGCCGGCGGCGTTGCCGCGGGGCCTGTCCGTGCGTAGGGAGGAATCAGGACGGGGGGCCGAAGAACAGGATTTGCAGGAACCAGACCACGAATCCGTAGGCCGCGATCGCCAGCGTCATCGTGATCGGCAGGCCGACGAAGGCGAGCAGCAGGAACTTGCGCCACTCTTTCCCGGGCCGGGTGCCCTCTGCTGCAGAAGGGGCCGCGCCCCCGCTTGCTTGATTGTTCACGTCTCAGTCTCCGTGCTCAGAAATCGCCAAACAGGAACTACTGCCAACTCACCGTACCTGCCTGCGGGGGCGGCTTGTCTGAAGCGTAGATGCGTCCGGCCAAATAACCACACCCCGATCTTAGTGATCGGGTGTTAACGTCGAGCGGAGATTTGTGAATAGGGCAGGTGGGCGTGTTAATGCCATTAACACTTCGGACGCGAGTGGGTGCCGCGTCAGTCGATCAGCGCCACCGACTTGATCAGCGCGAAGACCTGTGCGCCAGGTGCCAGCGCCAGCGTCTGCGCCGACCAGGCGGTGATCTGCGCCAGCAGGGCCTGGCCGTCGCCGAGCGCGCAGGCGACGGTGACGCGGCCGTCCGCCGGTGGGTCGATGCGCACGATGGTGACCGGCAACTGGTTGAGCACGCTCATGCGCCCGGGCGGATCCAGCGCCAGCGCGACGTCGCGGGCGAGGATGCGCAGGCGCGCGTGGCCGGCGGGGCGGTGGGCGGCGCCGACCAGCCAGAGCCGGGCGGCCGGCGTCACGAAGGGGCGCAGGCCGTTGTCCGCCGGCGCCTGCAGCGTCCCCTCCAGCACCGAGGCGGGGCCGTCCTCGTCGAACAGCGGCGAGTCGGGGCGGGCGAGCGCTTCGCGCAGCGTCTCGATGCGCTCGATGCGGCCCTCGCGCATGAACACCACGCGGTCGGCCAGGCGCTCGACCTCGTCCGGTGCGTGGCTGATCATGATGATCGGCACTCCGGCTTCGCTCGCCAGACGCGACAGGAAGGGCATGATCTCGCGCTTGGTCTGGGTGTCGAGCGCCGACAGCGGCTCGTCGAGCAGCAGCAGGCGCGGGCTGGTGAGCAGCGCACGTCCGAGCGACACGCGCTGGCGCTGGCCGCCCGAGAGCTGGTCGATCGCGCGTGTGAGCAGCCCCTCGATGCCGAGCATGGCCGCGACCTCGTCGAGATGGAGCCGGCGCTCCGCCGCCGGCGTGCGCGTGTAGCCGTAGAGCAGGTTGTCGCGCACCGACAGATGCGGCAGCAGGCTGTGCTCCTGGAACACCAGGCCGATTCGGCGCCGGTGCAGCGGGACGAACTGGCGGTCGTGCTGCCAGACCAGGTCGCCCAGCCGTACCTCGACGCCGCGCAGGCGCTCCAGCCCCGCGATCACGCGCAACAGGCTGGTCTTGCCGCAGCCGGAGCGGCCGAACAGCGCGGTGACGCCCTCGAGCGGCAGGCGGCAGTCGACATCGAGTTCGAAGGCATCGCGCCGCCAGTGCGCACGGACCTGCAGTGTCATGGCTGGGTGGCCCGGAAGCGTCGGTTGACGCTGTAGACGATGAACAGGGTGATGAAGGCGAACGCCAGCAGCACCAGGGACAGTCGGTGCGCTGCGTCGTAGTTCATCGCCTCGGCGTGGTCATAGATCAGCACCGAGAGCACCTTGGTCTCACCCGGGATGCTGCCGCCGAGCATCAGGATGACGCCGAACTCGCCCAGCGTGTGTGCGAAGGTGAGCGTGGCGGCGACCACGAAGCCGCCGCGGGTGAGCGGCAGGATCACGCTGAAGAAGCGATCGAGCGGCCCGGCGCCGAGGGCGCTTGCCACCTCGACGTGGCGGCGCCCGAGCTGGGTGAAGGCCTCGTTGAGCGGCTGCACCGCGAAGGGCATCGAGTACAGCACCGAGGCCACCAGGATGCCCTCGAAGGAGAACGCGAGGTGGGTGAGCCCGATGTGCTCGAGCGTCTGACCGACGAAGCCGCGTGGCCCGAGCGCGACCAGCAGGTAGAAGCCGAGCACGGTCGGCGGCAGCACCAGCGGCAGCGCCACCACCGCCTGCACGGCCACCCGCGTGCGCGAGTGGCCGCTCGACAACCACCACGCCAGCGGCGTGGCGAGCGCGAGCAGGATGATCGTGGTGTACAGGCAGAGCCTGAAGGTCAGCTCGATGGCCTGCCAGTCTGCGGGGCTCAGTGCGGGCATGCTGGAAGGGGGCTGCTCAGCGCGGCAACACGAAACCGTAGCGTTCCATGACCGCGTGCGCCGCCTCGGTCTCCATGAATCGTGCGAAGTTCATCACCGCCGGTTTGTCTCCACCGCGTTTGGTGACGATGTAGCCCTGGGTCAGGGGGTCGTGCAGGGCATCGTCAATCAGGTGGTGCCCGTGCCGGGCGAGTGCCGGGAACTTCGCCAGCGAGAGGGCGATGATGCCCACGTCTGCCGCGCCGGATTCCACCATCTGCGCGGTCTGGGCGATGTTCTCGCCGAACACGAGCTTGTCCTGCACCTTGTCCCACACGCCGGCGGCCTGCATGGCTTCCTGCGCGCGCAGCCCGTAGGGGGCGTGCGCAGGCTGCGCGATCGCGATGCGACGGACGCGGTCGCTGGCGAGGTCGTGCAGCGTCAGCCCGGCAGCGTCGATGGTGTTGCTCCAGATTACGATGCGGCCGATCGCGTAGACCGCCGGGTCGGTGGCGGCGAGCCCGGCGGTCTTCAGGCGCTCCGGGAATGCGATGTCGGCCGAGAAGAAGAGGTCGTAGGGGGCTCCGTTCAGGATCTGCGTCGTCATCTTGCCCGAGGAGCCATAGATCACCTCGAATTCGTGCTCGGGGTGCTGGGCGCGGTAGAGCGCGATGATGTCGTTGAGCGCAAAGCGCAGATCGGACGCGGCGGCGATGGCGAACTTCTCTGCCTGGGCCGACATCGCCAGCACGCTCAGCAGCACCGCAGCCAGCAGGGTCCGGAGGTGACGCATCGCGGTCACGCCTTCTTGACGAACTCGGACTTGAGCTGCATCGAGCCGAAACCGTCGATCTTGCAGTAGATGTCGTGGTCGCCCTCGATCAGGCGGATGTTCCTGACCTTGGTGCCGACCTTGACCACGGAGGACGAGCCCTTGACCTTCAGGTCCTTGATGACGGTGACGCTGTCGCCGTCCTGCAGGATGTTGCCGTTGGCATCCTTCCACACGCGCGCTGCCTCGAGTGCAGTCTCGGCGGTCGGGTTCCACTCATGCGCGCATTCCGGACACACGAGCAGCGCCCCGTCCTCATAGGTGTAGGCCGAGCCGCATTCGGGGCAGTTGGGGAGGGTCGTCATAGGGGTCTTTCCGCTGTTGCAGGGACGGGAGTGCCGGGTGCGGCGATGATAAAGCCACTTGCCCCCGGCGCGGCGCCAAGAGTGGGCCCTGCGATCAGGGCAGGCCGATGGCGCGAAAAGGGAAAACCCGCAAGGCCAGCAAGCCGTGCGGGTGCAGGGAAGGCCGGTGGTGGTCAGGTGGCCCCGCATAATACATTCACTGGTTGCCTGATCCTGTTATGCAGTGCGCGGCTGCATCCTTTCAGCTGCTTCTGCGTCTTCGAATACAAGAGCAATCAATGCGCCGTAGTACCGGAAAAGCCTGTCGCGGGGCAGACGGCGCGCAACGAGGTGTCAAATGGACGGCAGCGGAGACGGCAACAGCTTCTGGCGCAGCGAATGGAAAGCGCTGACGCTGATCGTGGGCGTGTTCATCGCCTGCTTCTACCTCCCGGTCGAGGCGCTGCAGGGCTGGGACCGACTCCATAACGCCTTCTGGGAAGCGCTCTATCTGGTGCGCTGGTACGCCGAAGAGCACGTGCTGCTATGTCTGGTCCCGGCCTTCTTCATTGCCGGTGCGATCGCGGTCTTCGTCAGTCAGGCGGCGGTCATGAAGTACCTGGGGCCGACCGCCCCCAAGGGCATGGCCTACGGTGTGGCCTCGGTGTCCGGCACCATCCTCGCGGTGTGCTCCTGCACGGTACTGCCGCTCTTCGCCGGCATCTACCGCATGGGCGCAGGACTCGGGCCGGCGATCGCGTTCCTGTATTCCGGGCCGGCGATCAACGTGCTGGCGATCATCCTCACCGCGCGCATCCTGGGGCCCGAACTGGGCGTCGCTCGTGGCGTCGGCGCCATCGTGTTCAGTGTGGCCATCGGTTTGATGATGGCCTTCCTGTTTCGCAAGGAAGAGCTCGAGAAGCTCAACAACAGACTCGTGATGCCGGAGGACGCGCCCAGCCGGCCGCTGTGGCAGAACGCGGTGTTCTTCGGCGTGCTGGTCGCCATCCTGGTCTTTGCCAACTGGGCGCGGTCGGGTACGGAAGAGGGCGCCTGGCATGCGATCTACCGCGCGAAGTGGTGGATCACCGGCTTCTTCGGCATCGCGCTCGCCGCCATCCTGATCGGCTGGATGAAGATGTCGGCGGTGCGGGTGCTGCTGGTCTCCACAGCCGGTGTGGCGGCGGCGATCCTGTTCGGCGAGCAGCCGCTGGTACCCTTCACGCTGCTCGTGATTGGCCTGTCGTGGATCACCAGCACCGACAAGGGCGAGGGCGCGACCTGGTTCGCTTCGTCATGGGACTACGCCAAGAAGATCCTGCCGCTGCTGCTCATCGGCGTACTGATCGCCGGCGCGCTGCTCGGCAGACCCGGCGAGGAGGGACTGATCCCGTCCGAATGGGTGGCGTGGGCAGTGGGCGGCAATTCGCTGGCAGCCAATTTCTTCGCCGCCTTTGCGGGAGCCTTCATGTATTTCGCCACCCTGACCGAAGTGCCGATCGTCCAGGGCCTGATCGGCAGCGGCATGGGTGAGGGGCCGGCGCTGGCGCTGCTTCTGGCCGGGCCGGCGCTGTCGCTGCCCAACATGCTGGTGATCCGTAGCGTGCTGGGGACCAAAAAGACACTGACCTTCGTTGCGCTGGTCGTCGTGATGGCGACGCTGTGCGGGATGCTGTTCGGGATGTGGACCGAGCGCGCGGGTGCCTGACGATCCAGGCCGCAACTGCGGCGCCGGAGTATTAAGGCATAAGCGATTGTTTCGTGACGTTTAACAGAACTGTCATCTTGGGTCTTGATAATCCGGTTCGTTCCCGAAACACGGGGGCAGCCGCCCCCAGGGGCAAGATGTATTCACGAAACTGGAGAGTCTGTACATGTTCAAGAAGAGCCTCATCGCGACCGCTGTCGTGGCCATGACCGCCTCGTTTGCCGCTCAGGCCCAGGTGCAGGTCGATCCGGCGCTGCCCGCCTACCAGCCGGTCAGCGGCGTTTCGGGCAACCTGAAGTCGATCGGTTCGGACACCCTGAACAACCTGATGACGCTGTGGGCCGAAGGCTTCAACGCCATGTACCCCAACGTCAAGATCGAGATCGAAGGCAAGGGCTCGAGCACCGCGCCGGCCGCGCTGATCGCCGGTACTGCCCAGTTCGGCCCGATGTCGCGCCCGATGAAGTCGAAGGAAGAAGACGACTTCGAGAAGAAGTACGGCTACAAGCCCACCGCGATCCGCGGCGCGATCGATGCGCTCGCCGTCTATGCGCACAAGGACAACCCGATCGAGTGCCTGACCCTGCAGCAGGTCGATGCGATCTTCTCCAAGACCCGCAAGGGCGGCCTGGACAAGGACATCAAGACCTGGGGTGATGTCGGTGTGACGGGTGAGTGGGCGAGCCGTCCGATCTCGCTGTATGGGCGCAACTCGGCTTCGGGTACCTACGGTTACTTCAAGGAAGTCGCGTTGTTCGACGGCGACTACAAGGATGAAGTGAAGGAGCAGCCGGGTTCGTCGACGGTGGTCCAGGGCGTCGCCTCGGATATCGGTGGCATTGGTTACTCCGGCGTGGGCTACAAGACTGCCGACGTCAAGTTCATCAAGCTCGCGAGCGCTCCGGGCGCAACCTGCTACGAGCCGAGTGCCGAGCACGCGTCGAGTGGCGACTACCCGATCTCGCGCTTCCTCTACATCTACGTGAACAAGAACCCGAACCAGGCGCTTGACCCGGTGCGTGGTGAGTTCATCCGCTTCGTTTATTCGAAGCAGGGTCAGGAGGCTGTCGTCAAGGATGGCTACTTCCCGGTGGTCAAGGCGCTCGCCGACGACGATCTCGCCCGTTTCGGTCTGGCCAAGTAAGGCCCTGATCACATAGGGTAATGCCAGCAGGCGGATACGGGCGTCCGTATCCGCCTGCTCTGTTTGAATGTTCGTGTGGAAGATCCCATGAGTGAAAATTCGGCCGGTCAGGCGTCGGTCAAGGAAGGCTACAAACGCCTGCTGCCCGTCGGGCGGACCACCCGCAGGTCGGTGCTGTTTGCGGACCGCGCCGCTGACCTGACGATCACCGTAGGCGGTCTGCTTGTCATCATTGCCGTGTTCGGCATCCTCGCCTTCCTCGCCAAGGAGGCGGTTCCGCTCTTTACAGGCGGAGAGGTCAAGAAAGAGCAGTCTTACGCACTGCAGCCCATGCCGGGTCTGATCTGGGCCACCGCGGACGAGTATCAGACCGTCGGCTTGCGTATTGGCAAGGATGGTCGTGTGGATAGCTTCCATGTGGATAGCGGGCGTCCGCTATCGACGCGTGAGCTCGACTTCGGCGGTGACGTCGCGACCGCGATCGGTGCGACCAACAACCGCAACGACATGGTGTTTGGCTTTGCCGATGGCAGCGTGCGCTTCGCGCACATCGGCCTTGCCGCGCAAGTGCTGCGCGCTGAAGACATGCCCAAGGGGCTGACGCAGCTCAACGACGATGATTTCACCGATGGCGAATCGGTCTATCGGCGCATTCCTGGCAACCAGGTACGGCGCATCTATGTCGAGACGAAAGTAGCGGCGCCAGAGCAGATCGCTGCCGAAGGGGTGGCGATCAAGGCCGTCGCGTTCGCGCTCGGTGGCACCGTCGAGCGGCCGACGCGCTCCTATGTCACGTTCGATGCCGAGGGCGTAGGGCGCCTGACGCGCTCGGAGACGCGAATCAACCTGATGACGCGCGCCGAGACCGTGTCGTCGCGCACCACCACGCTGCCGGCCCTGCCTGCCGGCACGGTGGCCTCGAAGGTGCTGCTGACCGCCCAGGCGGATCAGGTCTATGTGGGGAGCGCGGATGGTACGGTGCTGCGCTTCGATACGCGTGATTTCAACAACCCGGTGCTCGCGGAGACGGCGCGACTGACGCCCGAGGGCGTTGGCCTTGGCGTGCTCGGCTTCCTGATCGGTGATCAGACCATCGTCGTGGGCGGTACCGATGGCTCGCTGCGCATGTATTTCCGTCTTCAGCCGGACAACGCCGGCACGGTCGACGGCTACAAGATGGTGCTCACGCGCGAGCTTGAGGCGCAGCCGGCGGGCATTGTCGCCTACGACGTGTCGCAGCGGCGCAAGAGCCTGGTCACGCTCGACGCCGCCGGCAACCTGTGGTTCCGGCATGCTACGAGTGAGCAGGTGCTGCTGCGCTTGAAGCAGCACGCCCCAGTGGGTGACGACAGCCTGAAGCTGATGCTGATGCCGCGCGACGATGGTGCGGTGGCCATGAACGCGGGCGGTGTGGTCGATCATTGGGCCTTCTACGTGCCCCATCCGGAGACGACCTGGAAGGCCATCTTCGGCAAGAGCTGGTACGAGGGCTACCAGGAGCCGAGCTACACCTGGCAGTCGTCGTCGGGCACCGATGTGTTCGAACCCAAGTTCTCGCTCGTACCCTTGATCTTCGGCACGCTCAAGGCAACGGTCTATTCGCTGATGTTCGCGGTGCCGATCGCGTTGCTGGCGGCGATCTACACCTCGGAGTTCGTCCATCGCAAGGTGCGTGCGACGGTCAAGCCTGTCATGGAGATGATGGAGTCTCTGCCCACGGTGGTGCTCGGCTTCATCGCGGCGCTGATCCTGGCGCCCATCGTCGAGAGCTGGCTCTCGGCGGTGATCCTGGGTTTCATCGCCCTGCCGCTCGGCTTGATGATTGCCGCCTATGCCTGGCAGATGCTGCCGCCGGCGCTGGCCCTCAAGCTCAACGGCGTCCCCAAGTTCCTGTTCATGTTCGTGGTGATCGCCGTCGCGGCGTGGCTGGCGTGGCTGCTCGGCCCGAGTTTCGAGCGGGTGTTCTTCTACGGCGATTTCAAGGCGTGGACGAACCATGACGTCGGCACCGGCACGCCTTTCATGGGCCTGCTGCTGTGGCCGGCCGCCTTCGTAGTGCTGACCATGGTGTTCAACCGCACCGTCGGTACCGCCTACCGCATGCATGTGCGGGGTCTCGGCCGCCAGCAGGCAGGCATGCTCGACGGTGCGCGCTGGCTGGTCATGTTGCTTGCCTCCGCCGGGCTGTCCTTCGGCGTGGCGATGGCGCTGACGGCGGCGGGCTTCGATCCGCGCGGTGGCGTCGTCGATACCTATGTGCAGCGGAACGCGCTGGTGGTCGGCATGGTAATGGGCTTTGCGATCATTCCCAACATCTACACGCTGGCCGAGGATGCTTTGAACTCGGTGCCTTCCCAGTTGCGCGCAGCCAGCCTCGCCGCCGGTGCCACGCCCTGGCAGACCGCGATCTGGGTGGTGCTGCCGACGGCAATGTCGGGGGTCTTCGCGGCCTGCATGATCGGCATGGGCCGCGCGGTGGGGGAGACCATGATCGTCGTGATGGCCGCCGGCAACACCCCGGTGCTCGACTGGAACATCTTCAACGGCCTGCGCACGCTGTCGGCCAACATCGCGGTAGAGCTGCCCGAGGCCGTGATCGGGGGCACGCTGTACCGGATGTTGTTCCTTGCAGCCCTGTCGCTTTTCATCATGACCTTCGTCATCAACACGGTTGCCGAGGTGATCCGGCAGCGTTTCCGCAAGCGCGCCTTCCAGCTCTGAGTGCGGAAGACAGATACGAGAGACATGATGAGCACAATCGCGGAAGTACAGACCCGAATCATGAGTAAAGACAAGGAAGCAAAAGCGGTACGCCGCTACACCGCCGACCTCTCGGCGGTGGGTGAGCCTGCGCTGTGGGGTTTCGGCGGCGCGCTGGCGCTGGGCATCATTCTGATCTGCGGCTTCCTGCTGGCGATCTTCTGGAACGGCATCACCACCTTCTGGCCCAAACCGATCGAGATCGTGACCCTGGCGAACGGCCAGATGGTGGCTGGAGAGCCCTCGCGTGAGAACCTTTATCGCCCCGAGGGCGCGTTCCTCGCCAGCCTGTCTGATGCGGTCAAGGCCGACATCGAGCGCAATGACGGTTATGCCGAACGCACCCTGTACCGGATCGGCAACTACGACCTGTACAACGAGGATTTCCGCTGGGTGAATGCTTTCGACGTGCAGAAGGTCGAGCGTGATCCGGCGTTCTACTACCTCGAGCGCCAGGAATGGGGTCCCTTCATCGGTCGCATCAAGTCGGTGGTGGTCGACGGTGTCGAGCAATCGCCCGAGGCGCTGGGCCTGGAAGGTATCCGCAAGGAGCAGCAGGCTGCGCGCGAACGCTTCGCAGAGATTCGCCGGATCGAGCGCAGCGACATCGGGGTCATCAACCACGAGATCAACCAGATCCGACTCGAGCTGCGCCGTATCGAGCTCGCCGAGGGCCTGGAGAGCGCCGCATACCGCAGCGCGCAGGCGGACGCTGAACTGCGCCTGGCTGAACTGCAGGGTGATTTTGACCGCCTCCAGGGGCAGGCCAACGACATCAAGGCCAAAGATGCGCGCTACCGGATCGTGCTCGAGGACGTGAACGGGACGACCAAGGACACCCAGCTGTCGCAGATCGTCCGTTTCTACCCCGCGAACGAACTCTCGGTATTCGAGAAAGTCGGTGTCTATTTTTCGCGCTGGGGTGAGTTCCTGAGCACGGAGCCGCGCGAGGCCAACACCGAGGGCGGCATCCTGCCGGCGATCTTTGGCACCGTCGTCATGACCTTGTTGATGGTCGTCGTCGTCGCACCCTTTGGCGTGATCACCGCGCTCTACCTGCGCGAGTACGCCAAGCAAGGCAAGCTGGTGGCGATGGTGCGGATTGCGGTGAACAACCTCGCAGGCGTGCCTTCGATCGTCTATGGCGTGTTCGGTCTTGGTTTCTTTGCGTACACCGTGGGCGGCTCGATCGACGCGCTGTTCTTCCCCGAGCGCCTGCCCAACCCGACTTTTGGTACCGGCGGCATTCTGTGGTCAGCGCTGACGCTGGCGCTGCTGACCGTGCCGGTCGTGATCGTGGCGGCCGAGGAGGCGCTGTCCTCGGTGCCGCGCTCGATCCGTGAGGGGTCCCTCGCGTGTGGCGCCTCGAAGTGGCAGACGATCCGCTCGGTGGTGCTGCCGCACGCGATGCCCGGCATCATGACCGGTCTCATCCTGGCGATGGCGCGCGGCGCCGGCGAGGTGGCACCGCTGATGCTCGTGGGCGTCGTGAAGCTCGCGCCGGAGCTACCGGTCGACGGCTTCTTCCCCTACATCCACCTGGAGCGCAGCTTCATGCACCTGGGTTTCCACATCTTCGACGTGGGTTTCCAGTCGCGCAACTCCGAGGCCGGCAAGCCCATGGTGTTCGTCACCACGCTGCTGCTGCTGGCGCTCATCGTGCTGATGAACTCGTCGGCCATCTACATCCGCAATCGTCTGAAGAAGAAATTCGCGGGCAGCCAGTTCTGACATTCAGGAATCGATAATCATGACTACCGCAACTCGGGAAGCTCCGGCCGCACAGGTCAAGGAATCCAGCACCCACAGCACCGTTTATCACGTCGCCGAGTCCGGGCTGGGTGCGGCAATTTCGATCCGCGACTTCAATCTGTTCTATGGCGAGTCGCAGGCGCTGTACAACGTCAATATGGAAATGCAGCGCGGCATGGTCACCGCGCTGATCGGCCCCTCGGGCTGCGGCAAATCGACGCTGCTGCGCTCGCTGAACCGCATGAACGACCTCATCGACAACCTGAGCATCAAGGGAAAGGTGGTCGTGCACGACAACGACATCTACGCGCCGGGTGTCGATGTCATCGCGCTGCGCAAGCGCATGGGGATGGTGTTCCAGAAGCCTAATCCGTTCCCGAAATCGATCTTCGAGAACGTCGTCTATCCGCTGCGTGTAGAGGGCATCAGCGACAAGGCGATGCTGGAAGAGGCCTGCGAGCGCGCGCTCAAGGGCTCGGCGCTGTGGAATGAGGTCAAGGATCGCCTGAACGAGAGTGCGCTCGGCCTGTCCGGCGGTCAGCAGCAGCGGCTGTGCATCGCGCGTGCCATCGCGGCGGAACCCGAGATCCTGCTGATGGACGAGCCGTGTTCGGCGCTTGATCCGATCGCAACCGCCAAGGTCGAGGAGTTGATCACCGAACTGCGCGGTCAATTCACGATCGTCATCGTTACGCACTCGATGCAACAGGCTGCGCGCGTCTCGGACAACACGGCATTCATGTACCTCGGCAAGCTGATCGAATACGGGGCAACCGATACGATCTTCACCGTGCCCAAGGATCGTCGAACCGAGGATTACATTACCGGCCGCTTTGGCTGACACGTGCAGCAGAGGTGGCCCTGGAGACCTTGCTTCCCGCCTGCGTGACAGGGGCGGGAAGGCACGGATGCTTTGTCCGGGGGGAACCCCTCATTGCGGTGCAGGACTCAATCGGGTCGCCGACTCAGTTCCTTTGACGGTGGCGGTAAAGTGCCTTTTCGCCCTCGACCACGGCGAACGTCATTGCAGCAGCGATAAGAATCAGCCCCCAGTCCGCGAGCTTGATCGGTGCAGTCTTGAAGACCGCATTGGCCAGGGGGTGGTAGGTAAGCCCGATCTGCAGCGAAACCATGAGGGCGACGCCCGCTTTCATCCAGGGCGTTGTCCGCGTTTTTTCGGTGCGCACGAGCTTGTGGTCGAGCGCGCGGCAGTTGAGCAGGTAGGCGGTCTCGATCATCACGAACACGTTTGTCGCGATCGTCCGGGCTTCTTCGATCGAGCGCTCGTTCAAGAGTGCCCATTGAAACAAGCCGAATGCGCTGACCAGCATCAACAGGCTTACAAGCAGTATCCGCCACAAGAGTCGGCGATCCAGGATCGGTGAGGTGGGCGGGCGCGGCGGGCTCGAAGGCCAGCGTCATGCCGAGCAGGATCGCCGTGCTCATGTTGATCCACAGGATCTGCAGCGGCGTGATCGGCAGGGCGGTGCCGGCAAACACCGCGACCAGGATCACCAAGCCCTCGCCGGCGTTGGTGGGAATCGTCCAGGTGATGAACTTCACCAGGTTGTCGAAGATGCCGCGGCCTTCCTCTACCGCGGCCTCGATGGTGGCGAAGTTGTCGTCGGTGAGCACCATCTCGGCGGCTTCCTTGGCGACCTCGGTGCCGGCAAGCCCCATCGCGACGCCGATGTCGGCCTGACGCAGCGCCGGCGCGTCGTTGACGCCGTCGCCGGTCATCGCGACCACCTCGCCATTGGCCTGCAGGGCCTGGACAAGGCGGAGTTTCTGCTCGGGCTCGACACGGGCGAAGACGTCGACGCGCGCAGCAGCCGCACGCAGGGCCTCGTCGTCGAGCGCGGCGAACTCGCGGCCGGTAAGGGCCGCCTCGCCGTCGCGCACGATGCCCAGCTGGCGCGCGATGGCGATTGCCGTGCCGGGATGGTCGCCGGTGATCATCTTCACGCGGATGCCCGCGGCGTGACAGGTGCGCACCGAAGTAATCGCCCGCGGACGTGGCGGGTCGATCATCCCGACGAGGCCCAGGAACACCAGCCCCTCCCGCAGGTGCTCGTGGCTGAGCGCATGGCCGGGCGCCAGCTCGGACCGCGCCACCGCCAGCACGCGCAGGCCTTCTTCGGCCATGCGCACCGCGACCCTGTTGCTGGTGGCGACATCGACCTCGACGAGGCCGTCGTCGTCATCGAGCATGGTGGTGCAGGCGGGCAAGAGCTTCTCGACCGCACCCTTGGCATAGACGATCTGCTGCCCGTCGACCTCGTGCAGCGTGGCCATGAACTGGCGTGCGGCATCGAAACTCAGCTCGTCGCGGCGCGGAAAGACCGCGTTGAGCGTGTCCTCGTCCAGGTCGGCCTTGCGGGCGGCGGTGATCAATGCGCCCTCGGTCGGGTCGCCATCGATCACCCACTGGTTGTGCTCGCGGCGCAGACGGGCGTCGTTGCACAGCGCGGCCGCGACCAGCGTCGCGCGCAGGGCGCCTTTCGCTTCGATCGGCAGGCCGGCGTGCTCGATACGGCCCTCGGGCGCGTAGCTGCTGCCGGTGAAGGTGTAGGCCTCGCCGCCCGCCCAGACCTCGCGCACGACCATCTCGTTCTGGGTGAGCGTGCCGGTCTTGTCCGAGCAGATCACCGTGGTGCTGCCGAGCGTCTCCACCGCAGGCAGCTTGCGGATGACCGCACGACGCTTCGCCATGCGCGCGACACCGATCGCCAGCGTAATGGTCATCGCCGCCGGCAGTCCTTCGGGGATGGCGCCGACGGCTAGCGCCACCGCGGCGATGAACATGTCGAACGCGGGCTGACCACGCCACACGCCGACCACGAAGGTCAGCCCGGCGAGCGCCAGGATGGCGACCAGGAGCCATTGCGCGAACACACCCATCTTGCGCGTGAGCGGCGTGGCGAGGTCGGGTGCGGCGCCAATCAGGCGGGCGATGCGTCCGGTTTCGGTGCTGTCGCCGGTGGCCACGACCACGCCGGTCGCCCGCCCGGCCACGACAAGGGTGCCGGTGTAGGCCATGTTGCGGCGGTCGGCGAGTGGAGTGGATTCGGGCAAGGCCGCGGGGTGCTTGTCGACCGGGGTGGATTCACCGGTGAGGGCGGCCTCCGCGGTGCGCAGCTCGCGGCTGTGCAGCAGGCGCAGATCCGCCGGCACCTTGTCGCCAGCGGCAAGATGAACGACGTCGCCCGGCACCAGTTGCGCTGCATTGATCCTCGTGCGCCGCGCATCGCGGGTGACGCTGGCCTCGGTGGCGATCACGCGCGCCAGGGCGGCCAGGGCGGCCTCGGCCTTGCCCTCCTGGATGAAGCCGACGATGGCATTGATGAGTACGACGGCAAAGATCACGCCCGAATCGATCCACTCCCCGAGCGCGGCGGTGACGGCGCCGGCGACCACCAGCACGAGCACCAGGGGCTGGACGAACTGCATCAGCAGGCGCAGCAGCGGTCCGCGACCGGGCCGCTGCGACGGGGTGTTGGGGCCGCAGTGCGCTTGTCGCTTGGTTACCTCGGCGGCGTCCAGGCCTCGAGCCGGATCGACCTGCAGATGCTGGGCAGCATCGCCCGCCTCGATGGCGTACCAGTGTCTGTCCTGATGTAGGGCGTTGGTGCGCTTCGTCATGGTGTGTTCCGATCTCTCCATCGCTCGGAGCTGGCCCGCAGTGCCGGGCCAGGGCATTACGATCACTGGACGCGCTGGGATTTCGCAGATCGTGTTTCAGGCCGGCGCATGCGTGTGTTCGTGTCCGCCCTCGTCGTCCGCCGCAAAGACCCGCGGCGTCCGGCAGCCGTGCTCGCAGCGTGCGATCTCGATCTGCAGCGTAGTGTGCTCGATGTCGAAATCGTCGTGCAGCCGGTCCGCGACCTCGTCGATGAAGGCGTCGCCCGGATGGCCGCCCGGAATCACCAGATGGGCGGTGAGCGCCACTTCACGCGTGCTCATCGCCCAGACGTGAAGGTCGTGCAAGCTCGCGACGCCGGGCTGCGCCCTCAGGTAGGCATGGACGGCCTCGAGGTCGATGTGCTCGGGCACGCCGTCGAACAGCAGATGGATGGATTGCCGGAACAGGCTCCAGGTCCCGGCGACAATCACGATTGCAATCACGAGGCTGACCACCGGGTCGATCCAGGTCCAGCCCTGCCACAGATACAGCACCCCTGCCGCCACTAAGCCGAGTGAGACCAGCGCGTCGGCCGCCATATGGAGGAAGGCGCCGCGGATGTTGAGGTCCGTCTTGCTGCCCGACATGAAGAGTGCGGCGGTGACGGCATTGATGACGACACCGATTGCGGCAACGATGATGATCGTCATGCCTTCGGTGCTGGCCGGGCTCTGCAGCCGGCCGATGGCCTCCCAGGCCAGCGTTCTGAAACCCTGTATGTGATCGCCCCGCGCGCCGTTCGTGTTCAGGCTCCGACCGCGTCAGCGCGGCGTAGCCTGCCCGCGAGCGTGGTCCCCGGCGCGACCGTGTTGAACACCGTGCCAAATTTGCGCACGTTCTCGTGCAGCAACTCGAGGCGGCGGTCCGATTCGTCGGTGTCGACGATGATCTCGTAGTCGATCGACTCCATCCGCGGTGGCACGTCCTGACGGACGCCGTGCACGCGCACCTCGACGCCGCGCAGCTTGAAATCGAGGATCGGCACCACGCGTTCGATACCCTTGATCATGCAGGCCGACAGCGCGGCCAGCAGCAGTTCGGCGGGGTTGAACGCGTCCGGGTTGCCGGCGAGGTCGGTGTCGAGGTCGATCTGCGCCGCCTTGCAGCGCGCTTCGCTGCGGTGCGCGTCGATGCGGCGCGAGACGACCTTGAACTCGAGCTTGGCCATGCTCAGAACCAGCCTTCGACCTTGCTGCGCGCGGGCACGCCGCCAGCATGCACCACGGTGCCGTCGATGACGACAGCCGGTGTCGCCATTACGCCGTAGGTCATGATCTTCTGGATGTCCTCGACCTTCTCGAGCGCGATCTGCTCGCCCTTGGCTGCCGAGACTTCCTCGATCAGTTTCACGGTGTTCTTGCAGTTGGCGCAGCCGGTGCCCAGAACCTTGATGTCTTTCATGGTGTTTCTCCTAACAGGACCGTGTTGAAGATGTAGCCGACCAGGATGATCCCGGTGGCGACGATGGAAACAGGGTGGCCGATCCGCCTCATCCTCAACGCCCTGCGCAGGAGGATGTGCTCGGGCAGCGCGCCGGTCACCTGCCTTTGAAGACGCGGCACCCGCCAAAAAGATGCTTCAGGCCTGCAGGCCATTCAGCTGCGTGCGTGGTTGCGGTGGCTGATCGTCGACAACGGGGTATGCACGAGCGTCCGCTGGAACTGCAGCGCTGGCGAGAAAGACGGGTGCAAAGCCGCCGCCGGGTGTGCGGAAATTTGTGGTCTGGCCCATGTAGAGGCGGGCCGCGACGAGCTGGATCTCGCCTGCATAAACATAGGCGCGGATGTCGAGCTTGAGGTCGTTGCCGGTGCCGTCTACGCGGACCCGGCGCTCCGAGGGCAGGGCGAGGCTCTGGGCCACATAACCGCCACCGAGGATGCTCTGCCACACGCGCTGGGTGAGCTTGTCTCCGCGATAGGCGGCGCGGCTGCCGAAGCCGCTGGCGGGTTTGAAGAACAGGCTGCGGCGCGCGGCCCACAAGGCGTCGGCGCGCTCGGGCGTGACCTCGACGGTGCGCGGAATGCCGGCCACGAGACGGTCGATGGTGGGCTGCGGAACACCCAGCGCCGCGAGGCAAGCCGGGTCGCTCAGCAGCGCAAGATTGCGCTTGTCCGCGTAAAGGGCGTGCGCGCGCGGGTGCGGCGTGAGCACGACCGCGCCCGCTTCGAAGGCGGTACGCAGGGCGGCCGACGACGGGCTCTCGAGGTAGAAATCGGTCAGGCGGTTGTACACGAGGTCCAGCGCCCGGCCCGCGTGCGTCAGCACGCCCTCGTCAAATGCAAGTTCGCCCGGGTCGCAGATCACGGCTTCGATCCCCGCGCTGCGGAACAGGTGCTGGAACAGCAGGAACTCCGGGTGGAGATAATGCTGTTCGGGCGCCTCGTCGACGATCGCGATGCGTTGTGGCCGGCCGCTGCGGCCCTGCAGCGCCCATTCATTCTGGAAGCTGTCCAGCCACCGCTGGTCGAGCGCGTCGAGCTCGGCGGTGGGGCGCAGGTGCGGCACGATCTGTGCGCAGCACGCCTGCTGCGCGCGGGCGAGCGCCCGGTTGAGCATGGCGCCGCCGGCGTTGGTGTTGATCTCGATGAGCTGCGGGCCGCTGTCGCAGACATGAAAGTCGAAGCCCATGAAGACGCCTTTCGGCCCGGGGTCAAGCCTGGCGATCCTTGGCTCACGCGCGAGCACCTCGGCCTGATAGGCAGGCAGCGCGATGACGGTTTCGACCGCAGCCACGATATCGGCCATGGCTTGCAGGGTCTCGGGGGCCATGAACACCGCAGTGGCCGAGAACAGGTGCGGGCGGCTGCGTTCGATCTCCGCGGCGAGCCCGAGCAGCGCGGGTTCGGCTTCGAGCTGCTGGCGCAGGCGCTCGGGGTCGAGGCTGCGGCAGTCGCAGCCGCTGTTGAGCGCCTGCGCGATCGCGAGCGCACCGCCCTTTGCGCTGATGTCGTGCGCGCCTTCTGCTGTGGTCGCTGTCACGACGGGCTCATTGTGCGGATTCGAACCGCAGGTAGGCACGGCTGACATTGCCGCGGTGGAGTTCGTCGTAGTTGGCCAGGCGGGCGAACTGCGGCGCGTCGCCGAGTTGTGCGACCGCTTCATCCACCCCGGCCATGTCCTCGGCCAGCGCCTTGACGCCACTGACGATGAAGGCGAGGTAGTCGCCGGTGTCGGCCTGGGCCTTGGCGAGGTCCGTGACCGCGCCATGGCCGGGCACGATGACTGCGGGCTGCAGCGCCTTCAGGCCCTCGAAGGCCTGCAGCCAGGTCTCGGCATTGCTCTGCGGCAGGATGCCCAGCAGCCGATCAACATAGACATGGTCGCCCGAGAAGGCGACACGCTCCTGTGGTAGCCAAACGACCGCATCGCCCGGAAAGTGCGCGTCGGCGAAGTAATGGATCTCGATGCGTCGGCCGCCCAGGTCCAGCGTTTCGTGGGTGCCCTCGAGGCGGCGGTTGGCGGTGACCGGCTCGGTGCCGTCCAGGCGTTCCTTGAGCACGGGGCGCAGGCTGTCGAGCTGGGCGAGGGCGTTCTTCTGCTGGGTGTCGGCGGTGCGCGCGAGCGCAATCACATCGGTGCCCTTGCTGCGGAAGTAGCTGTTCCCTAGCCAGCGGTGATCCTGGGCGCCCGTGTTGATGACCCAGCGCACAGGCTTGCCGGTGAGCCGGGTGGCTTCGGCTTCGAGTAACTGCGCGCCCTGCTGCGAGGCGCCGCTGTCGATCAGGACTGCGCCTTCTGTGGTGTCGATGACGCCGAAATTGGCGTTGAGGGCGTGATTCTCGTAGGTGCGCGCGCCGATGGGGCCGATCAGGGCATGGACGCCGTCGGCAAGCTCCCGGTGATCGAGGCGGAAGCTGTCACTTGCCAGGGCCGGTGCAATGAGTGCGGCGCTGAGCGCGACGCTGGAAACAATTCGGGCGAGTGTCGTCATGAGTGCGGAAGCAAGTGCGGATATGCTGATGAATACGATAAAAAAGAAGCACGAGCGTGAGTCCCGTGCTTCTTGATTGTGGGCAGCACTTCAGTCGCGCGCCTGTTCCTGCTCGGCTTCCATCAGCATGGCTGCAAGCGAGGTGAGCCCCTCGGCCTGCGCCGCCTCCGAGATTTCCTCGAGTCGGGCGCCGCGGTCGATGGCGCGGGCGGTCTGGCTGTCGCTCGGAAGCTGACTGCGGAACTCCTGCAGCCGTGAAGCCAGCGCGCCGAGGACGCTGTTGTCCGATTCGCCGGGCGAGCCCGTGGCGTTCTGCTCCTCGAGTGCTTCGAAAAGGGCCCCTGCGAGCGCATGAAGCCCTTCGGCGTTCGCGCTCGCGGCGATCTCTTCGGCGGTAGCGCCACGCGCGATCGCCACCGCAGTCTTGCTGTCCGTCGGCAGGGTTTCGCTGTAGTTGCTCAGAATCTGCTTGATGATGTCCATCTGTGTCTCCTCGGTGAAGTGCGACGGGTCGAGCCAGGGATCTGCGCGAACGGCGTAGTTGTTTTTCTGCCGGTTTAGCCGATCCAGACGCGGGTGGCGCAAGGGCATGTTGACCGGGGTGTCCGGTGAGGGCGCGGGGCCCGGGTAGGCAGGCGCTCTAGCTTGCCCGGCGCAAGCAGTTTGATTATGCTCTGCGACGTTTCAAGTCTGCTAAAAATATTGCGTTATTGGAGGTCGACATGAAGGTTGGCATCAACGGTATGGGCCGCATCGGACGGCTGGCGCTGCGTGCGGCGATGGGCGCTGCGGAGCGGCAGGCGGACGATCCGCGCGCGGGCAATCGCCTGGAGGTGGTGCACCTCAACGAACTGAAGGGCGGTGCCGCTGCCACCGCGCATCTGCTCGCCTTCGACAGCGTGCAGGGCAAGTGGCGCGCGGACATCTGCGCCGAGGGCGAGAACACCATCCGCATCGACGAGCGCACGCTGTCCTTCTCCTCGCACGCCACCGCCGCCGAAATCCCCTGGGGCGAGCTGGGCGTGGACGTGGTGCTGGAATGCACCGGCAAGTTCCTGACCCCCGAGACCCTGCAGGGCCACCTCGACCGCGGCGCCAAGCGGGTGATCGTCGCGGCCCCGGTCAAGACCGGCGGCGTGCTCAACATCGTGGTCGGCATCAACCACGAGCTCTACGACCCGGCGCGCGACCGCATCGTCACCGCCGCGTCGTGCACCACCAACTGCCTGGCGCCGGTGGTCAAGGTGGTGCACGAGAACCTGGGCATCCGCCATGGCCAGATCACCACCATCCACGACCCCACCAACACCAACCTGGTGGTCGACGCCCCGCACAAGGATCTGCGCCGCGCGCGCAGCTCGCTGCTGAGCCTGGCGCCCACCACCACCGGCAGCGCCACCGCGATCGCGCTGATCTACCCCGAACTCAAGGGCAAGCTCAACGGCCACGCCGTGCGCGCGCCGGTGCTCAACGCTTCGCTCACCGACTGCGTGTTCGAGCTGCAGCGCGCGACCACGGTGGAGGAGGTCAACGCGCTGTTCAAGGCCGCGGCTGAAGGCGAGCTCGCCGGCATCCTCGGCTACGAGGAGCGCCCGCTGGTGAGCGTCGATTACGCCCGCGACACGCGCAGTTCGATCGTCGATGCGCTCTCGACCATGGTCACCGACGGCACGCTGCTCAAGGTGTACGCCTGGTACGACAACGAGATGGGCTACGCCTGCCGCATGGTCGACCTCGCCTGCCACATGGAAGCCGTGGGCATCTAAAAAATGCAACACGTCGCGCGCAACTACGCCATCGTCACCGCCGCCTACTGGGGCTTCACGCTCACCGACGGCGCGCTGCGCATGCTGGTGCTGCTGCACTTCTACCGCCTGGGCTACTCGCCGTTCACGCTCGCCTTCCTGTTCCTGCTGTACGAGGCGGCGGGCGTGCTGGCGAACCTGGTCGGGGGCTGGCTGGCGACGCATTACGGCATCGCGCGCATGCTCAGCGTGGGCCTGGTGACGCAGATCATGGGCTTCGTGCTGCTGTCGCTGCTCGACCCGGGGTGGACGGCGGCGATGGCTGTGGCCTGGGTAGTGCTGGCCCAGGGCATCTGCGGCGTGGCCAAGGACCTGACCAAGACCGCGAGCAAGTCGGCGATCAAGATCACGCAAGCCGAGGCGAAGGAACAGGCCCGGGGCGGGGATCAGGGCCAGCTCTTCAAATGGGTGGCGTGGTTCACCGGCAGCAAGAACGCGATGAAGGGCATCGGCTTCTTCCTCGGCGGCGCGCTGCTGGAGACGCTCGGCTTTCGTGGCGCGCTGAGGACGATGGCGGGGTTGCTGGCGCTGGTGCTGATCGGCGTTGTCACTTCGCTGCCACCGATGATGGGGAAGAAGAAGGCGTCGAAGTCGGTGCGCGAGCTGTTTGCCAAGAACCCCGGCATCAACACCCTGGCTGCGGCGCGCGTGGTGCTGTTCGGCGCGCGCGACGTGTGGTTTGTGGTCGGCGTGCCGGTTTTCCTGTATTCGGCGGGGTGGACCTTCACCATGGTCGGTACCTTCCTCGCCGCATGGACTATCGGCTATGGTCTGGTGCAGGCGCTGGCGCCGCAGATCGTGCGCCGCAGCGCCGACGGCCTCAGCAGCGAGGTACCGGCGGCGCGCCTGTGGTCGGCGCTGCTTGCGGCGGTGCCGTTGCTGCTGGCGGTCGCGGTGGTGCTGGAGGCGCCGCAGCTCGAATGGGTGGTGGTGACCGGACTGGGGGTGTTCGGCTTCGCCTTTGCGGTCAATTCCTCGGTGCACTCCTACCTGGTGCTGGCCTACGCGGGCTCCGAGAAGGCAGCCGAGGACGTCGGCTTCTACTACGCCGCCAACGCGCTCGGGCGCTTCATCGGCACGCTGCTGTCGGGCGTGCTGTACCAGTGGGGCGGGCTGCTGTACGCGCTGATCGGTTCGGCTGTGATGCTGGCGCTGTGCTGGGCGGCCACGCTCGCGCTGCCAAGTAAATCGTGAGAACTACCATGGAAAAAGCCGCTGCACTCGCGGTCTTCGAGTCCTTGTCCTCAGGCATCCGGCTGGACGTCTATCGGCTGCTCGTGCGCAAGGGGCCGCAAGGCCTGGTGGCGGGCGAGATTTCTGCCGCGCTCGAGTTACCGCCAACCAATACCTCCTTCCACCTGAAGACGCTGACCCACGCCGGGCTGGTGTCGGTGGAGCAGGAAGGGCGCTTCCAGCGCTACCGCGCCAACCTGGTGCTGATGCGCGAGCTGATCGACTACCTGAGTGCCGAATGCTGTGAGGGCATGCCGGACTTGTGTGAAGAGACGCGTGGCGCGGCGTGCGGCGAGCGCCTCAAGTGCTGAGCTCGCAGGCTTGCGCTCGAATGGGGCGGTCACCGGGTACCTGGCCTGAATTTTCTGCAACCAACCTGCGCCTCACGGCGCAACGAGAACTGACATGGGTTTATTCGAACGCTTTCTGACCGTCTGGGTGGGCCTGGGCATTCTTGCCGGGGTCGGTCTCGGGCTGATCATGCCGGGTGTGTTCCAGGGCATCGCCGCGATCGAGGTCGCGCATGTGAACCTGGTAGTGGCCGTTTTCATCTGGGTGATGATCTACCCGATGATGATCCAGATCGACTGGCACGCGGTGAAGGACGTCGGCCGCAAGCCGCGCGGCCTGATCCTGACCCTGGTGGTCAATTGGCTGATCAAGCCGTTCACGATGGCTGCGCTGGGCGTCCTGTTCTTCCACTACCTCTTTGCGCCCTGGGTCGATCCGCAGTCGGCCAGCGAATACATTGCCGGCATGATCCTGCTCGGCGTGGCGCCGTGCACCGCGATGGTCTTCGTATGGAGCCAGCTGGTGAAAGGCGACGCCAACTACACCCTGGTGCAGGTATCGGTGAACGACATCATCATGATCTTCGCCTTCGCGCCGATCGCCGCCTTCCTGCTCGGCGTCACGAACGTCACCGTGCCGTGGGAAACCCTGGTGTTGTCCACAGTGCTCTACGTGGTGCTGCCGCTGCTGGCCGGCATGGCGACACGGCACACGCTGGAGCGGCGCTCGCCCACCGCGGTGGTGGAATTCGTCGCGCGGCTCAAGCCCTGGTCCATCCTCGGCCTGATCGCCACCGTGGTGCTGCTGTTCGGCTTCCAGGCCAACACCATCGTCGACAAGCCGCTGGTGATCGCGATGATCGCGGTGCCGCTGATCGTGCAGAGCTATGGCATCTTCGTCATCGCCTACGTGGCCGCCAAGGCGCTGAAGCTGCCGCACAACGTGGCCGGCCCGGCCTGCCTGATCGGCACGTCCAACTTCTTCGAGCTGGCGGTGGCGGTGGCGATCTCGCTGTTCGGGCTGAACTCGGGCGCAGCGCTGGCGACCGTGGTCGGCGTGCTGGTCGAGGTGCCGGTGATGCTGTCCCTGGTGGCTATCGTCAACCGCACGCAACACTGGTTCGCCGGTTCGACCCAATCCACGGCGGCGCAGGGCACATTGAAGAAGGAAGCACGCTGATGAGCGACATCACGATCTACCACAACCCCCGTTGCGGCACTTCGCGCAACACGCTGGCGATGATCCGCAACAGCGGCGAGGAGCCGACCGTCATCGAATACCTGAAGATCCCGCCCAGCCGCGAGAAGCTGGTCGAGCTGATCGGCGCCGCCGGGCTCGGCGTCCGAGACATCATGCGCGCCAAGGAGGCGCTCTTTGCCGAGCTCGGTCTCGCCGACCCGAAGAAGACCGATGAGGAACTGATCGACGCGATGATGGCCCACCCCATCCTCATCAACCGCCCCATCGTCGTCACGCCGCTTGGTACGCGTCTTTGCCGGCCATCCGAGGTGGTGCTCGACATCCTGCCGCAGCCCCAGCGGGGCGCCTTCACCAAGGAGGATGGCGAGCGGGTGGTGGACGAGGAGGGGCGTCGTGTCTGAGCCGCTGACTGATCTGCCCAACATCGACCCCGCGCTGTTCCGCGTCCCCGACCCGGCGCAGTTGCGCGCGGCTCAACCGTCCGTGCACCCGCCCCGCATCCTGCTGCTGTACGGCTCGCTGCGCGCACGGTCGTTCAGCCGTCTGGTGACCGAAGAGGCCGCGCGCCTGCTGCAGGCCATGGGCGCCGAGACCCGTATCTTCAACCCCAGCGGCCTGCCGCTGCCCGACGACGCGCCCGATACTCATCCCAAGGTGGTCGAGCTGCGCGAGCTCACGCAGTGGTCCGAAGGCATGGTGTGGTGCTCGCCCGAGCGTCATGGCGCGATGACCGGGATCATGAAGACGCAGATCGACTGGATTCCGCTGTCGGTTGGCGCGGTGCGCCCAACGCAGGGTAAGACCCTGGCGGTGATGCAGGTGTGCGGCGGCTCGCAGTCCTTCAACGCGGTCAACCAGATGCGCGTGCTCGGGCGCTGGATGCGCATGCTGACCATCCCGAACCAGTCCTCGGTCGCGAAGGCCTTTCTCGAATTCGACGAGCACGACCGGATGAAGCCCTCGTCCTACTACGACCGTGTGGTCGATGTGATGGAAGAACTGGTCAAGTTCACACTGCTCACGCGCGACATCGCGCCGTACCTGGTCGATCGTTACAGCGAGCGCAAGGAAACGGCGGCCGAGCTGTCGGCGCGCGTGAATCAGGCGTCAATTTGAAGGGGGCCCCATGTTGAATCCGATCTGTCCAACGCACGGGATTGCCCGGGCCGCCAGTCACCAATGAGCCGCCCCTGCCTGCTCGAAGCCTGGGCTGCCTGCGAGCGCGAGCTGCTTGGCTTCCTGCGCCATCACGCGCCGGTCGACGTTGGCGCGGAGGATCTGCTGCACGACGTTTTTTTGCGCGCACTGCGACAGGACCGGGGTTTTTGCGAGCTGCACAACCCGCGTGCCTGGCTGTTCGAGGTCGCCCGCAACCTGGTTACCGATCAGCTCCGCCGCAAGCGCGAGACGGTGGCGCTGCCCGAGGACCTGGTCGCGGTCAGCGACGCGGAAGAGATCGACGAAGTCGATCGCTTGTCCGGGTGCCTGCCGCGCGTGCTGTCCGAACTTTCGGCCGAGGATCGCGAGGCGATCGAGCTGTGTGATCTTGGCGGTGTGACCCAGGCCCGCTTCGCCGAGATGAAGGCCCTGTCGCTGGCGGGTGCAAAATCTCGTGTGCAGCGTGCCCGTCGGCGCCTTCGGGCGCGCTTGCTCGAGTGCTGTCAGGTGACGCTCGACCCCACGGGGAAGGTGTGCTGCTTCGTGCCGCGCATGCCTGCCGGATAGGCGGCATTACGCATTTCAGGCGTCTTCTGAAGTCGTGGTGGGGCGTTACATACCTTGCCGACTCGCTCGCTGGCTTTTGGGGGTACAAGCGGCCTGGGGCATGCTCGGTGATGGATAGGTCAGCAACGCCTCCAGTGTGATCAGTGGCTGTTTCACAAGCTCAGGGACCTCCGTCCTGAGCGCCGTCACAAAGTACTCCTTTGGAATAATCCATGCCGTCATCCTCAACAACAACAAACACCGATGGCGCAAATATCCCCGGCTCTGGATATCCTCCGGCACGATGCCGGCCTGTACCGCGAGCTCGATGTCCTCGACCGCCTGCAACAGTCGCTGCCCGACGGCTATGAGGTCTTCCACAGCGTCGCCTGGCAGACCGCACATCAGGGTGAGGGCCGGCACGGCGAGATCGACCTCGTCGTCCTGGCGCCGAGCGGCAACATCCTCCTGGTCGAGGTCAAGGCGGGCGAGCTCGCGCTAGTCGAGGGCAATCTCGTCAAGCTCTGCGGGCAACGCGAACGCGGCATTCCCCTCGCCGAGATCGTCGTCCTGAGCGCACGAGGACACGGCCGCTCACTCTTGCTCAAGGAGGCGAAGCTTGGGCTGTTTGCGCTGCGGAAGTTTCTTGGGCGGTATACGGCCGACGGGGAACCTGTGTGGTCCGAGGGCGAGCTCCTGGTCGAGTCTGTGCATCGTTTCAAGGGGCAGAGCGCGATGGGCGTCGTGCTGGCGGAGGTGGACTTCGAGCAACTCGACGAGGTGGCACGCAGGCGGCTGTTCGTGGGGATGACGCGGGCGCAGATGGGGCTTGAGATCGTCGTGTCGCGGGCGGCGGAGGCCGATCTCGATCTCAGCTTACAGCCCGACGGCTTCAACATTGGCATCAATGAAGGCGCGGCTGCCGGGCAGACGGTCCGGCACCTGCATCTGCACCTCATTCCTCGTTATCGGGGCGACGCGCCGGACCCGCGCGGCGGTGTGCGCTGGGTGCTGCCTGCCAAAGCAAAATATTGGGCCGAGTGATGAGTCTTGCCAGTTTTGCCGACCGGTTCCGGCGCCTCAACGTGAATGTCGCCCATGGCCGGGCCAGCCCGCACAAGATCTGCATGCTGCTAGCGGTACTCGATCTGGCGCGCGGTGGGGCGCTGACGCAGAACCGCATCGAATACGCACCACCTCTGCTCGAACGCTACGCGCTGTACTTCGAAGCGGTAAGGTCAAAGGGGGATCATCCCAATCCTCACTTTCCGTTCTTCCACCTCGCAGGGCGCCTGCGTGGCGGTGACGAGAGTTTCTGGCACCTGCAGCCCAGGCCCCAACGCGAATCCGTACTCGCCAGCATGGGCAGTGCGAGAACTTCAAGGCAGGTGACCGAGAACATCGACCATGCTTTCCTCGATCCGGAGTTGTTCGAGCTGCTTCAGGATCCGACGGCTGTCGATGCGCTGATCGTCGTCCTTGCCGAGACCTGGTTTGATCGCGGCTTGCAGGACCTCGATGCGGTGGTCGGGCGAACCCGGGAGATCAATCGCTACGAGCGTTCGCTCCGGGGCCCCATCGGTCCGGCACCCATCGCGGCCGAGGTGGTGCCGAGCTATGTACGTGACCCGGCCTTCCGGCGTGTCGTGACCGAGATCTACGATTTCCGCTGCGCGGCGACGGGCTTGCGGTTGGTGTTGCCCGATGGTGCGGCAATGGTCGAGGCCGCGCACATCCATCCTTTCAGCGAGGCTGGGGACGACGACCCGCGCAATGGGCTGGCGCTGACGCCCGACATGCACTGGGCGCTCGATCGTAATCTCATCGCACCGGACACTGACTTCCGCTGGCGGGTTAGTCCGTCTCTGGATCGGCGAATCCCTGATTGCCGTGTGCTGACGGAGCTCGAGGGTAAGCCACTGTTTCTGCCGCGCGAGGCGCGGATGTATCCGAAGCGGGCGGTGATCGAGTGGCGATTGTCGCGGCTGGCGTGATGAGAATGCACACTGCAACTGGATCGCTCTGCAAGGGACTGCAATGATGTCGCAGGACGCTCTAAAGGGAAGGTGTCGAGCATGGAAGCAGTGGCAGTCATCGATTTCGAGACCACGGGGTTGTCGCCCGCGCAGGGCGATCGCGCCACGGAGATCGCAGCGGTCATCGTGGAGGACGGTCGTGTAGTCGACCGCTACCAGAGCCTGATGAATGCAGGTGTGCGGATTCCGGCCTACATCGAGGCGCTGACCGGGATCACGAACGCCATGGTCCGCAGCGCACCTTTGGCGGGCGAGGTCATGCGCGACGTCTCCGATTTTGTCGGCGACATGCCGATCGTCGCCCACAACGCCTCGTTCGACGCCAAGTTCTGGGACGCGGAGCTCGCGCGCATCCAGCGCAGCAGGAAGCAGGATTTCGTGTGCTCGCTGCTGCTGTCCCGACGCATCCTGCCGCTCGCACCGAGCCACAAGCTGGGCGTCCTGGTCGAGTACGCCAATCTGCCGGTCGCCGGGCGCTACCACCGTGCCCTGGCCGATGCCGAGATGGCCGCGAGCCTGCTGCTGCGGCTCGAGGATGAGCTGCAGCGCCGGCACCAGGTGCCCAGGGTGTCGGTCGAGCTGCTGCGGCAGATCCAGCGCGCATCGAAGGCGCAGCTGCCCAGATGCCTGGCCGCTGCGCGGGGAGGCTGAGGCGCGCGCCACGACACGCGCGCGGGCACGCTGAGCGATGACGACCCACTTCACCCTCTCGCCCGACGAAATCGAGATCACCGCGATCCGCGCCCAGGGTGCGGGCGGACAGAACGTCAACAAGGTGTCGAACGCCGTGCATCTGCGCTTCGACATCACCTCATCGAGCCTGCCCGAGGAGATCCGCACACGACTGCTTGCCCTGCACGACCACCGCATCAGCCAGGAGGGCGTGGTGATCATCAAGGCGCAGAAGTTTCGCAGCCTGGAGAAGAACCGCGCCGAGGCGCTGCGCCGCCTTGAAGAGCTGATCGAGCGGGTCGCAGCGCCCCCCGAAGGCGCGTCGTGCGACGAAACCCACCCGGGCGTCGGTTACCCGCAGGCTGGAGGGCAAGGCGCGCCGGGCGTCGATCAAGGCGGGGCGCGGAAAGGTCAGCGACTGACGCGCCGGTGCCCTCGAGGCTCAGTCTGTGTCCAGCATCAGTCGGCGTCCAGAAGCCGAGTGCACTCGTCCATCATCGAGCGCGCCAGGTCCGAGTCGTAGTTCGGGTCGAGCGCCTCCATCATCTCGTGGGCCGTATAGAGTCCGGCCTCCCGTGACAGCGAGCCGGCGATCTGGCGCGCCAGCCCGTCGCTGAGCGCGGAGAGCTGGCGGCGGTCGGCCAGCGGCAGCGCGCGCTCGCTGCGGCGCAGCCAGTCGGCGATGAAGCTCGCGCCCTGCGCTTCGGTCAGCCACTGGCCATGCTCGTAGTAGATCGACAGGCGCTCGGCCGTCAGCGCGAAGATCAGCGCGGCGCGCGTTCCCTTGCTGTCTGCGGGCGGAGTGGCGCGGGGTGGAGTAGGCATGGTGGGGCGGACGGGCACGGTGAAGATACTTCTGAATGCTATCAGTGCTCTGGCAGTATTTAGAGTCAGCTACGCTGCATGGATACAGATGGCTTGATGACTGGCATGAACTCCGAAGCCCCCCAGGCCAGACGCCAGATCTGGGCACGCTTGCGCCGGGGAGAGTTGCGGGTGTCGGCGTTGAATAGAGGCAGGAGAACCACGAGGAAGCAGCCATGCCTGTAAAGACCGTCCTGAACGGCAGCACCGTGCCGGTCAGGATCTGGACCGACGACATCGACGAGGGCTCGAAGGCGCAGCTCGCCAACCTCGCCAGCCTGCCCTTCATCCACCACCACGTCGCCGCCATGCCCGACGTGCATCTGGGCATCGGCGCCACCATCGGCTCGGTGATCGCCACCCACCAGGCCATCATCCCGGCGGCGGTCGGCGTCGATATCGGCTGTGGCATGGTCGCCGCGCGCCTGTCGCTCACGGCCAACGACATCGACGAGAAGCGGCTGAAGAAGGTCTTCGATCAGATCACGCGCGATGTGCCGGTCGGCCGTGACCAGCATGCCGACGGTCGTGTGCTCGTCGATGCGGTGCGCCCCTTCGAGCCCGGTCTCAAGGCGCTGACCGAGCGCCACCCGCAGCTCCTCAAGGCCTTCGGCAAGTTCTCCAAGTGGGCGAACCAGATGGGCACGCTCGGCGGGGGGAATCACTTCATCGAGGTCTGCCTGGATGAGAAGCGCCGGGTGTGGGTGATGCTGCACTCGGGCAGCCGTGGCATCGGCAACGCGATCGCGACCTACTTCATCGAGCTCGCCAGGAAGGACATGGAACGGCACATGATCCACCTTCCCGACCGCGACCTGGCCTATTTCCGCGAGGGCAGCCGGCATTTCGACGACTACGTCGAGGCGGTGCATTGGGCGCAGGACTACGCGATGGCCAACCGCCAGGCGATGCTCGAGCTCGTGCTCGCCGGGCTGGCGCGGCATCTGCCGCCCTTTACGGTGACCACAGAGGCGGTGAACTGCCACCACAACTACGTCGCCCGCGAGCACCACTACGGCGCCGACGTGTGGGTGACGCGCAAGGGTGCGATCCGTGCGGGGAAGGGTGAACTCGGCATCTTCCCCGGCAGCATGGGCGGGCGCAGCTACATCGTGCGCGGCAGGGGCAACGCCGAGAGCTTCTGCTCCAGCGCCCATGGCGCAGGCCGGCGCATGAGCCGCACGGCGGCGACCAAGCGCTTCACCGAAGCCGATCTCGCACGCCAGACCGAAGGGGTAATCTGCCGCAAGGACAAGGGGGTGGTCGACGAGATCCCGGGGGCGTACAAGGACATCGACGAAGTGATGGCCAACCAGCGCGACCTGACCGAGATCCTGCATACCCTGAAGCAGGTGGTGTGCGTGAAAGGGTAGGGGCGCGCGACAGGTGGCGGGGCGCGGGTTCGAACCGTCATGGACAACTGCTGGCCGTCCTGTGCGCAAGACAGGCTCACTTCCTGAGCCTGTCGCGATTTACAGTCACCGCACCACATCCAGCACGGAGTGCTCATGCTCGGCGCCATCATCGGAGACATCGTCGGCGCGATGTACGAGTTCCGTAACCACCGCTCGAAGGTCTTCGAACCCTTCTTTCATCCGAACGCGTTCTACACCGACGACACCGTGTGCACGATTGCGGTGGCCGATGCGCTGGTGAACGATCGCGATCCGGCGCAGGCTCTGAAGGACTGGGGCCGGCGCTACTGGGACAACGGCGGTTGGGGGCAGCGCTTTGCGATGTGGCTGGCCTCCGATGATCTCGACCCGTATGGCAGCTTCGGAAACGGCGCCGCGATGCGCGTGGCGCCAGCGGGGCTGCTGGCGAGCAGTGTCGACGAGGCAACAGCCTTGGCACGCAAGGTCACGGAGGTCACCCACGATCACCCGGAAGGGCTCAAGGGGGCTGAAGCCACGGCGCTCGCCGTTTTTCTGGCCCGCCAGCGCGTCACCCCCGCGAACATCCGGTTTGCGATCGCCGAGCGCTACGGCTACGACCTCGAGCGGACACCCGACGACATCCGGCCGGATTACCGCTTCAACGAAACCTGTCAGGAGACGGTGCCGCAGGCGTTGGTCTGCGCGCTCACCGCAACGAGTTACGAGGATGCGATCCGCAATGCGATCTCGATTGGTGGCGACAGTGACACCGTGGCCGCCATTGCGGGTGGCGTTGCGGAGGCGATGTTCGGCGTACCCAGCGATGTCGCCGTTCGGGGGTGGAGCTACCTGCCGGTGGACATGCGCGAGGTGCTGACGGAGTTGTATCGCCACAGCGGCGTCACCGCATGAGTTCCTCGGTGCCACGCGCCTGCCAACTCGGTGCGCCGCATTTTCATTCAATATTCATCACTGGAAGTGAGCACAACATGAAAGGACTCGTCATCCGTTCCCCCTGGATCGACCACATCCTGGCGGGCAGGAAAACCTGGGAGATGCGTACGAGGGCGACCAGCATCCGATCCGCTCTGAACCACAGGCCGGGCAACTCATAGCTCGGGCCCACGCCCGGCTCTGCGAACCGATAACCGCCGGCGTCCCGGTCGTGGATGATCGGGGCGTTGAAGCGGTCCTTCAGGAAGGCGAGGTCACGCTTCAGGGGTGCCCAGGAAATCTCGAGCTCATCGAGCAGTTCCTGTCGGGTGACCACCTTCCGGGCGGTCAGCAACTGATCGATCCTGTAGAAGCGTTCGCTGCGGTTCATGGGGGAGACTGTTCGGTGAAATACGGAGAGCATAACGAAGCGGGCGCACCGGGTGAGCCCAGGATGTCGGAAAATCCCAATCGAAAGAACGACCACTCAGGAGCCCGTCTGATGACCCAGAAGTTCGACACCGCCCTGTCGCTCGCCCTCGAAGCTCACGCGGGCCAGATCCGCAAAGGGACCGAGAACGCTCTTGGCTTGCCATTGCCGTACATCACGCACCCGGTCGCGGTGGCGACTCTCGTTCAACGCTATGGTGGCAACGAGGACCAGGTGATTGCGGCGCTGCTGCACGACGTTCTCGAAGACGTAAGCGCTCCACGAACCCC
>DMCZ01000144.1:0-5226 GCA_003446655.1 Thauera sp.
GCGCGCGAGGACCACATCGTGCCGTGGAAGAGTGCCTATCTTGCGCGCAACCTGCTGGGCGGCGACACGAGTTTCGTGCTCGGCGCCAGCGGGCACATTGCCGGTGCGATCAATCCGGCATCGAAGAACCGCCGCAGTTACTGGAAGGCGGAGGGGCGTCCCGCGGATCCCGACGAGTGGCTGGAAGGCGCGGTGGAGCACAAAGGCAGCTGGTGGCTCGACTGGGCAGGTTGGCTGCGTCAGCACGGTGGCAAAGAGGTGGCGGCGCGTGGGCGTCTGGGTAGCACGAAGTACGAGCCGATCGAGCCGGCGCCTGGTCGTTACGTCAAGGAGCGCGCCTGAACAGGGGGCGATCGACACACTTATTTCGCAACGACAGTGGATCGGGCGGTGGCTGTCGGGGTGTTCGAGTACCGTCCAGCAGAAGAGTACCCGCATAGGGAGAGGAGAGAACAATGGCAAGAGTTGCACTGGTAACGGGCGGTATGGGTGGTCTGGGTGAGGCGATCTGCATCAAGCTCGCCGCGCTCGGGTACAAGGTGGTGACCACGCACTCGCCGAGCAACACCAAGGCCCATGAGTGGCTGCAGACCATGAACAACATGGGCTACGGCTTCAAGGCCTATCCCTGCGACGTGGCGGATTTCGACTCCTGCAAGGCATGCGTGGAGCAGGTCACGAAGGAAGTCGGCCCGGTCGACGTGCTGGTCAACAACGCCGGTATTACCCGCGACATGACCTTCAAGAAGATGACCAAGGCCGACTGGGATGCGGTCATCAGCACCAACCTCGACTCTGCCTTCAACATGACCAAGCAGGTCATGGACGGAATGGTCGAGCGCAAGTGGGGCCGTGTCATCAACGTTTCGTCGGTCAACGGTCAGAAGGGAGCCTTCGGCCAGACCAACTACGCCGCCGCCAAGGCCGGCATGCACGGTTTCACCAAGGCGCTGGCGCTGGAAGTTGCCCGCAACGGTGTCACTGTCAACACCATCTCTCCGGGCTACATTGGTACCAAGATGGTGATGGCGATTCCGCAGGAGATCCTGGATTCGAAGATTCTGCCGCAGATTCCGGTCTCCCGTCTGGGCAAGCCGGAAGAGATCGCCGGCCTCGTGGCCTACCTGTCTTCGGACGAGGCTGCGTTCGTGACCGGGGCGAACATCTCGATCAATGGCGGCCAGCACATGTTCTGATCGGGAATCTGCCTGAGCACGCAAGCGAAGAACGCGCCCGAAAGGGCGCGTTTTTTATCTGCGATGCAATATTTTCTGGGGTATTGCGTCGCAACAAGTTCCGTAAACAGTGGATATAATGGATTCGCGAGTGGCTGATGCGCTGCCGCATGTAGTGCCGAAGAGGATGCGGGCATGGGTGCCTGCCAGTGGCTTCGGTTTCCAAAATTGCCCCAGAAGGATTTCAAGATGTCCCAGAAAATCGCTCTCGTTACCGGCGCCATGGGTGGTCTCGGCACGGCGATCTGCCAGTCCCTCGCCAAGGACGGCTTCAAGGTCGTTGCCAATTGCCTGCCGAACTTCGAGCAGAAGGATGGTTGGCTGTCTGCCCAACGCGATCTGGGTTTTGATTTCGTTGCCGCCGAAGGCGATGTGTCGAACTACGAATCGTGTGCTGCAATGGTCGCCAAGATCGAGGCCGAAGTCGGCCCGATCGACGTCCTCGTGAACAACGCCGGCATCACCCGCGACAAGTTCTTCCCGAAGATGGAAAAGGGCCAGTGGGATGCAGTGATCAACACCAACCTCAACAGCCTGTTCAACGTCACCCACCATGTCTCCGCCAAGATGGCCGAGCGCGGGTGGGGACGCATCATCAACATCTCCTCGGTCAATGGCGTGAAGGGTCAGGCTGGCCAGACCAACTATTCGACCGCCAAGGCGGGTGTTCTGGGGTTCACCAAGGCGCTGGCCGCCGAACTCGCCACCAAGGGCGTCACTGTCAATGCGATCGCTCCGGGCTACATCGGTACCGACATGGTCATGGCCATCCGCGAAGACATCCGCCAGAGCATCATCGACACCGTTCCGATGAAGCGCCTCGGCCGCCCGGACGAGATCGGCGACCTGTGCGCCTACCTCGCCTCGGACAAGGCTGCCTACATTACCGGCGCCACCATCAACATCAATGGCGGCTTGCACATGTGCTGATGTCGCGTCGTGCCATGCGCGAAATCACGAAGCCCCGTCGAAGGACGGGGTTTCGTTTTCGCGGCGCGATATAATTTTCCTGTAAAGAGCGAAGATACCGCCGCCGAGGAGATGGAGAAATGCCGGAACAGCAGCGCCTGATCAAGAAGTACCCGAACCGTCGCCTGTATGACACACGCACGAGTTCGTACATCACCCTGGCGGACGTGAAGGAACTGGTGCTCAACAACGAGACCTTCCAGGTCGTTGACGCCAAGACAAACGAGGATCTGACGCGCAGCATCCTGCTGCAGATCATTCTCGAGGAAGAGGCCGGCGGCGCGCCGATGTTCACCAGCGATCTGCTCTCGCACATGATCCGTTTCTACGGCAACGCGATGCAGGGCATGATGGGCAAGTACCTCGAGAGCAACATCAAGGCCTTCACGGAGATGCAGGCGAAGTTGCAGGATCAGGCGCGCGCGATCTATGGTGAAAACAGCCCCGTGGGGCAGGATCTCTGGGCGCAGTTCCTGAATTTCCAGGGGCCCGCACTGCAGAGCATGATGGGCGCCTATGTAGACCAGTCCAAGAAGATGTTCGAGCAGATGCAGAACCAGCTCGAGAGTCAGACGCGCAACATGTTTACCGGCTTCCAGTTCCCCAACTACGCCAAGCCCGAAGACGGCAGTCCGCTGGCACCTGCCGGCAAGGACGAAGGCAAGAAGTGATCGGCTGAGCGCGCACGGTTCGCGCAGGCCCGATTCGACCCGACAGGCTTCCCACGCATGACCACTTTCAAGACTCCGGACCTGCCACGCGTCGGTTTCGTCTCCCTCGGGTGCCCTAAGGCGACCGTAGATTCGGAACACATCCTCACCCGTCTCCGGGCCGAGGGCTACGCGATCTCGGGCAGTTACGACGACGCCGATCTGGTCGTCGTGAATACCTGCGGCTTCATCGACGCAGCGGTGGAGGAGTCGCTCGATGCGATCGGCGAGGCCCTCGCCGAGAACGGCAAGGTCATCGTCACTGGCTGTCTGGGCGCCAAGGACGACGTGATCCTGGCGGCCCATCCGCAGGTGCTCGCGGTGACCGGTCCGCATGCGACCGAAGAGGTCATGCATGCGGTGCATAGGCACCTGCCCAAGCCGCACGACCCCTTCACCGACCTCGTGCCGCCTCAGGGCATCCGGTTGACGCCGCAGCACTACGCGTACTTGAAGATCTCCGAAGGCTGCAATCACCGCTGTACCTTCTGCATCATTCCTTCGATGCGAGGTGATCTGGTCAGCCGGCCGATCCACGAAGTCATGCGCGAGGCCGAGGCGCTTGCCGACGCCGGGGTGAAAGAGATTCTGGTGATCTCGCAGGACACCTCGGCCTATGGCGTCGACGTCAAGTACCGTACCGGTTTCTGGGGCGGGCGTCCGATCAAGACACGCTTGCTGGATCTTGCGAAGGCGCTGGGCGAGCTCGGCATCTGGATCCGGATGCACTACGTCTATCCTTATCCGAGCGTCGATGAGCTGATTCCGCTGATGGCCGAGGGCAAGATCCTGCCTTACCTCGACGTACCCTTCCAGCACGCCAGCCCGAAGATCCTCAAGGCCATGAAGCGTCCGGCCAATGCCGAGAACGTGCTCGAGCGCGTGCGCAAGTGGCGCAGCATCTGCCCGGACCTGACCATCCGCTCGACCTTCATCACCGGCTTCCCCGGCGAGACCGAAGAAGACTTCGAGATGCTGCTCGATTTCCTCGGAGAGGCGCAGCTCGATCGCGTAGGCGCATTCGCATACTCGCCGGTCGAGGGCGCGGCTGCCAACGAGCTGCCCGGCACGGTGCCGGACGAGGTGCGCGAGGAGCGGCGCGCCCGCCTGATGGACTTCCAGGAGGACATCTCCACCCAGCGCCTCGAGGCCAGGATCGATCGCGAGATGACCGTGCTCGTCGATGAGGTCGATGAAGAAGGCGCCCTCGCACGCTCGCCTGGCGACGCTCCGGAGATCGACGGTCTGGTCATCATCCCCGATGCCGAAGGCCTGGCGCCGGGCGACTTCGTCCGGGTGCGCATCACCGATTGCGATGTGCACGATCTCTACGCCGAACGCCTCGACTGAGGCCTCCGTGTGTCTGCCGGGCAGGGCGCTGCGATGAGCGGTGCGGGTGTCCTTGGGGCGATGGGCCTGGCGTGCGCGAAAACTGACACAAAGGCCCCGGTGATCGGGCTCGCGCTGGGAAGCGGTGCCGCACGAGGCTGGGCTCATCTGGGCGTGCTTCAGGAGCTTGCGCGCGAAGGCGTGGTCCCGCAGATCATCACGGGCTGCTCCATCGGCGCCTTCGTCGGCGCGGCAGCCGCATCCGGCGACCTCGACAAGCTGGTGCGTTGGGCGGAAACGCTCAAGTGGCAGGACGTGGTGTCGCTGCTCGACGTGTCATTGCGTGGCGGTCTGATCAAGGGTCAGAAGCTGATCGACTTCTTCGAGCGCAATTTCGTCGACCGCGACTTCACCGAGCTCGACCAACGCTTCGCCTGCGTCGCCACCGAGCTCGCCACCGGCCGCGAGATCTGGCTGCACGAGGGTAGCGTCTCGGCTGCGGTGCGTGCATCGATTGCGCTTCCGGGGCTGATGACGCCGGTGCTGCACCAGGGGCGCACACTGATCGATGGTGGTCTCGTGAATCCGGTGCCGGTCTCGCTGTGTCGGGCGATGGGGGCGGACGTCGTGATCGCGGTGGATCTCGGCTCGGATATGGTGGGGCGTGCCATTCGGCGCTCGGCGGTCGAGCCCGCACCGCTGGAGGAAACCGAAGCCGGATGGACCGAACGCCTGCTCGCGCGCTTCGGTTTTAACGCCGAATCCGCCGCAGCGGCGTCAACCCCGGTGGCGGACAGTGGCAACAACCTGCCTTCGCTCATATCGGTGATCAGCTCCAGCATCAACATCATGCAGGTCCGCATTGCGCGCAGCCGTCTGGCTGGCGAGCCGGCCGATCTGCTCATTTCGCCGCGGGTTTCGCAGCTTGGGCTGATGGACTATCACCGCGCTGACGAGGCGATTGCCGAGGGTGTGGCAGCGGT
>DMCZ01000144.1:5458-7406 GCA_003446655.1 Thauera sp.
GCGTGAGATCGTGGGCGTGGCCCATGTGCTCGACTCGCGACCGGATATGGCGCCTTTTCTGAGCGATTGGCGCGGGCGGTACCATGGCAGTGCGCGTGCGGTGGTGCGCCCGCGCGATCGCAACGAACTGGCGGCGGTTGTTGGTGCCTGTGCCGCAGCTGGTGTACCGATGGTGCCGCAGGGCGGGAACACCGGCCTGTGTGGTGGCGCCACCCCGCTGGCGGACGGCGCCGCTGTCCTGATCAGTTTGGCCCGTTTGAATCGCATCCGCGCGATCGATACCGATAACGACACGCTGACCGTCGAGGCCGGATGTACGCTCGCAGCGGTTCAGGCGGCGGCGGCGGCGGCGGGGCGGCTATTTCCGCTCGCGCTGGCCTCTGAGGGCAGCTGCATGATTGGCGGCAACCTGTCGACCAACGCTGGCGGGGTGCAGGTCTTGCGCTACGGCAACACGCGCGAGCTGGTCCTCGGTGTGGAGGTGGTGCTGCCCGACGGCCGTATCTGGGACGGCCTGCGTGGCCTGCGCAAGGACAACACCGGTTACGATCTCAAGCAGCTCTTTATTGGCGCCGAGGGCACGCTCGGCATCGTCACTGCGGCGGTGCTCAAGCTCTTCCCGGCCATCCGCAGTCGGGTGACCGCCTGGGTGGCCATTCCGGATCCTGCCGCTGCCGTGCGCCTGCTCGGGCTTTTACGCGCGAATTGCGGCGACCGGGTGAGCGCCTTCGAGCTTGTCGGACGCAAGGCGCTTGAACTGGTGCTGCAGCACATCCCCGGCGCGCGCGATCCGCTGCCTGGCGCGCCGGCGTGGGCGGTGCTGGTCGAGCTGTCGGATCCGGCTGCCGACGCGCCGCTGGGGTTGCAGCTCGAGGCAGCATTGTCGGCGGCCCTCGAGCATGGGCTGGCAAGCGACGCGGCGGTAGCAGTGAGCGAAGCGCAGGCGCAGGCGTTGTGGGCGCTTCGCGAGAACATCTCCGAGGCGCAGCGCATTGAGGGCATCAGCATCAAGCATGACGTATCGGTGCCGGTGAGCCGTATCCCCGATTTTCTCGAGCGGGCGGGGGGAGCGCTTGTACAGCGCTGGCCCGACGTTCGTGTGGTGGTCTTCGGTCACATTGGTGACGGCAATCTCCATTACAACCTGTCGCGGCCAGCAGGCGCCGACAACCCTGCATTCATCTCGAGCACGCCGGAGGTCAATCGAATCATTCATGATCTCGTGGCCGAACTGGGCGGGTCGATCTCGGCCGAGCATGGCCTGGGCCAGCTCAAGCGCGAGGAGATTGCACGTTACAAGTCATCCGTCGAGATCGATCTGATGCGCGCAATCAAGCATGCGCTCGATCCGAAGGGATTGATGAATCCAGGTAAGTTTCTGCCTGGCGGCATTGATGGGCTTGAAGATGGGCTTGAAGTTGCCGCACCTTCCGGGAAGTAACTTTCCAGAATCGGGCTGGTGACAAGATTTTTGCGAGAAGGCGTTTACAAGATCAAAATTGAAATCTATAATTCGCGCTCTTCGGTGACGGGGGTATAGCTCAGCTGGGAGAGCGCTTGCATGGCATGCAAGAGGTCAGCGGTTCGATCCCGCTTACCTCCACCATACGAAGTTGAAGTACGCAGTCCCCATCGTCTAGAGGCCTAGGACACCGCCCTTTCACGGCGATAACCGGGGTTCGAATCCCCGTGGGGACGCCAGATACAGTATCGAAGCAAGTTGCTGCGATACATATCCGGCGGTTGCCGGAGATGGTTAGTGCGGAGTGGTAGTTCAGTCGGTTAGAATACCGGCCTGTCACGCCGGGGGTCGCGGGTTCGAGTCCCGTCCACTCCGCCAGTTTTGATCAGGGGGAACCCTGAATGCTTCGGAAGTGACGCGCTGAAGCAGTTGCGGTGAGCTTGAACAGAAGCTATAATCGCCGACTCGTTGTGGGGGGTATAGCTC
>DMCZ01000244.1 GCA_003446655.1 Thauera sp.
AGATGTGTATAAGAGACAGGGACAAGCGGCATCTTGTCGGCAACGCGGAAAACTTCCCGCAACACATCGCCTTACCCTGACGGCGACACCGATTCGTCGCGACGGTCTGCAGCCCATCAAACGGTCGCCGGACAAGTTTTCGACCTTGGTTGTTGAGAACAATTCGTGAACGAAACCATCCCCGTGTTTTACGATGCCCGGCAGGTGTCACAGCCGGTATCCTTTTCGCCCAGCGCAGCAAAGCCCCGGCGGGTGGTCGAGCGGTGGCAGGCGAGATGGTTTCCGATCGACATCGTCGTGCCCCAGCCATTGACCGAGGCGCAACTCAGGCTGGCGCATGACGCGGCCTACGTCGACGGCGTCCTGAACTGCCGCATCGCCAACGGATTCGGAGGCAAGGATCCCGCGGTTGCGGCCTCCCTCCTGTGGACGACGGGTTCGATGCTGTCCGCTGCCCGCGGTGCGCTGGCGTCCGGGCGCGTGGCGGTGTCACCGACCTCCGGGTTTCACCATGCAGGCCATGCCTGGGGCCGCGGCTTCTGCACGTTCAACGGGCTCATGACCACCGTCCTGTCGCTCGTCGCGAGCGGCGAAGTCCGGAAGGTTGCGATCCTTGATTGCGACGAGCATTTCGGCGACGGCACCGAAGACATCATCAATACGCTGGATGCGCGGCATCTTGTCCGCCATGTCACGGTCGGCGCTGGCTACTCGCGCGACCCCGACCGCTTTCTCGACGCGCTGCCGGGAATCATCGAGTCCTTCCTGGATTGCGACCTGATCCTCTATCAGGCTGGCGCGGATCCTCACGTCGCAGATCCGCTTGGCGGCTGGCTCACGACGGATCAGCTTTTCGAGCGTGACTACCGTGTTTTCACGTGTGCCCGAAGGCACGGGATTCCGATTGCGTGGAACCTGGCAGGAGGCTACCAGGACCCGTTCGAGGAGGTCCTCCGCATCCATGACAACACGATGCGCGCGTGCGCGGCGGTGTTTTTCGGCGACTCGACTTGATCGCATGCAGGCGAAGACGGTCGAGCGACCGCGAGGGTGAAGAGGCCTCGATCGATTGCGCCCCTGCGCTACGGCGCCTTGGCCAGCTCCGACGCCAGAAAATCGATCAGCACGCGCACCCGGTGCGGCAGGTAGCGGTTGCTTGGCAGCATGGCGTGGATGCCGAGCGGTGGCGGCGCGAACGCCTCCAGCACCGGGACGACCGCGCCGCGCGCCAGGTAGTCGTTCGCGATGAAGTCTGGCTGCATGGTGATCCCCAGCCCTTGCGCGGCGGCCTCCATCAGGGCATCGCCGTTGTTGGCCTGCAGGCGGAAAGGGACGTGCACATTCTCGATCCGGCCGTCGATCAGGAAGGCCAGCGGGCGGTTGTTGGCCTTGGCCGAATATCCCAGACAGGTGTGGGCGCCCAGCTCGGAAGGGTGCGTCGGGCGGCCATGGTGCGCGAGATAGGCGGGTGATGCCACCGCGATCAGCCGGGTCTCACCCAGTTTGCGGGCGACGTCGCCGGGGTCGAGCCGGGGGGTGATGCGGATCGACAGGTCGACCCCTTCGTCGATCAGGTTGATGTGGCGGTCGGTGAAGTCCAGGGCTAGGCTGATCTCGGGGTAGGTCTTCAGGAAGGCCGGCAGCAGCGGGGCGATGCGCTTGAGGCCGTAGCTCAGCGGCAGCCCGATGCGCAGGTTGCCACGGGGGGTCAGGCGCGCCTCCATGACGTCGGCTTCGGCAAGCTCCACCAGGTCGAGGATGCTGCGGCACTTGTCGAGATAACTGGCGCCGGCGCTGGTCAGGGTGAGCTTGCGGGTGGTGCGCACCATCAGCTTCACGCCCAGATGTTCCTCCAGCGCGGCGATCTGGCGGGTGACCACCGAGCGCGCAACGCCGAGCTGGTTGGCGACTGCGGCAAAGCTGCCGAGGTCTGCCACGCGCACGAAAAGGTTCATCGCATCGAGTCGGTTCATTGTTGCGATTAAGGCAATGAAGATTTCTGCATTGTCTTCTATTTCGCGACGCATGACATGCCTAAAGTTCACCCAACGCAAACGCCCGCAAATCGCTGCGGTCGCATCGACAAGGGACGCCACACCATGAGCACGCACTACACCGCCACCGCCAAAGCCTTGCACTGGGTCATCGCCGTGCTGATCTTCGGCATGCTCGGGCTGGGCTTCTACATGACCGGACTGGACCTCTCGCCGACCAAGCTGCAGCTGTTCTCGTGGCACAAGTGGGTGGGCGTCAGCGTGTTCGTGCTCGTGGTGGCGCGCCTGGCGTGGCGGGTCACCCACCGTCCCCCGGCGCTGCCGCAGCACATGGCGCCGATCGAACGGCTGGCCGCCCATGCCGGTCACCACCTGCTGTATGTGCTGATGTTCGCCATACCGCTCAGCGGCTGGCTGATGAGCTCGGCCAAGGGCTTCCAGACCGTGTGGTTCGGCGTGCTGCCGCTGCCCGACCTGCTCGCCAAGGACAAGGCGCTCGGCGATCTGCTGCAGACGGTGCATGTCACCCTCAACTACCTCCTGATCGCGGTGTTGCTCGGCCACATCGGCGCTGCGCTCAAGCACCACTACTTCGACAAGGATGACGTGATGACCCGCATGCTGCCGCGCCGTGGCGACTGACTGTGAATGACCTTGCCCGCGGCACCCCAACTCCACCGGATCACAAAGGACAACTCATCATGAAACGCTTCGCAATCGCCCTGTTCTCGACCCTTGCCCTCGCCACCTCGGCCGCCCAGGCGGTCGAATACAACCAGGTACAGGCCGACAAGAGCCAGATCGCCTTCGGCTATCAGCAGATGGGCGTGTCGATGGACGGCTCGTTCAAGACCTTCTCCAGCCAGCTGCGCTTCGACCCGGCGGCGCCCGAGGCGGCCAGTGCGGCGATCGAGGTCGAGCTCGCCAGCGTCGACACCGGCAGCGCCGAAGGTGACGAGGAGGTGGCGCGCAAGACCTGGTTCAACACGCCGGACTTTCCCAAGGCGCGCTTCGAGTCGACCGGCGTCAGGGCGCTCGGCGGCAACCAGTACGAGGTCGCCGGCAAGCTCACGATCAAGGGCACGACCAGGGACGTCGTGGTGCCCGCTACCTTCACCCCGCAGGGCGACACCGGCGTGTTCGAAGGCAGCCTGACCATCCAGCGTGGCGACTTCTCGATCGGCGAAGGGGCGTGGAAGGCCTTCGACATCGTCGTCAACGACGTCGTCATCAAGTTCCGCATCACTGCCGCAGCGAAGTAAGCCGCGGTCGCTCGACCAGGTTTCGCTTTTTTCACTGACCCAACCCCAACCCCAACCCCAAACCTAACCCCAACCCACAGAGGACAAACCCATGAACCGTATCGCCAAGCTCACCGCCGCCCTCATCGTCTCCGCGACCGCCGCCTCCGCCGCATTCGCCGCGCCCGAGACCTACACGATCGACGGCACCCACACCTTCCCGAACTTCTCGTACAGCCACTTCGGTCTGACGACCCAGATCTCGAAGTTCGACAAGACCACCGGCACCGTCACCCTGGACAAGGAAGCCAGGACCGGCGCGGTCGACATCACCATCGACATGACCTCGGTGAACACCGGCTACGAGACCTTCGACGGTCACATCCAGGGCGAAGACTTCCTCGACACCGCCAAGTACCCGACCGCCACCTTCAAATCGACCAAGGTCACGTTCGAAGGCGACAAGCCGGCCACCATCGACGGCGACCTCACCATCAAGGGCGTGACCAAGCCGGTGACGCTTAAGGTGAGCCACTTCGTCACCATGCCGCACCCGATGCTGAAGAAGGACACCATCGGCGCCAACGCCAGCACCGTGATCAAGCGCAGCGAGTTCAACGCCGGCAAGCACGCCCCCTACGTCGGCGACGAGGTGACCATCACCGTGTCGCTCGAGGCGATCAAGAACTAAGCAGGCCCGCCGGGCGCCAGCGCAAGACGGCGCCCGGACCCCTTTGCGGGCGCGGCACTCGCCGCGCCCGCCCACCATCAGGACGAGAGGACATGGACACGATGGAGCTCCGCCCCGCCGCCGCCCGCGGCCTCGCCAATTTCGGCTGGCTGCACTCGCAGCACAGCTTCTCCTTCGGCAGCTACTACGACCCGCAGCACATGGGATTCTCGGACCTGCTGGTGATCAACGAGGACCGCGTGCGCCCCGGCCGCGGCTTCGACACCCACGGCCACCGCGACATGGAGATCTTCTCCTACGTCCTCGATGGCGCGCTCGAGCACAAGGACTCGATGGGCAACGGCTCGGTGATCCGCCCCGGCGATGTGCAGATGATGAGCGCCGGCACCGGCGTGCGGCACAGCGAGTTCAACGCCTCGCGCGAGCACGAGGTGCATTTCCTGCAGATCTGGCTCGTCCCCGACCGCAAGGGCGTGACGCCGCGCTACCAGCAGCAGCACTTCAGCGCCGCGGAAAAACGCGGCCGGCTGCGGCTGATCATCTCGCCCGACGGCGCCGACGGTTCGCTGTCGGTCCATCAGGATGCCCGCGTCCATGCCGGCCTGTTCGACGGTGACGAGGCACAGCGCTTCGAACTGCCCGCGAACCGCTTCGCGTACGTGCATGTCGCGCTCGGTGCGATCAAGGTCAATGGCCAGCGCCTGGTGGCCGGGGATGCGGTCAAGCTGCGGGGTGTGCGCGAGCTGAGCCTTGCGCGAGGCGAGGCGGCCGAAGTGCTGCTGTTCGACCTGCGGCCGAACGACTGTCTCTCATACACATCT
>DMCZ01000107.1:0-591 GCA_003446655.1 Thauera sp.
AGATGTGTATAAGAGTGCTCCCCGCTGGCGTTGACGACCGTGCGGGCGGACAGGCGCTGTGGCTGACGCGCTTCGCGCACAGCGGGCTGCAGCTCGTGGATGAGGCGGGCGTCGCGCGCGTGGCGGGCGTCGTCTTCGGCAGCCCGGCGGCGCGCCTGGGGGTGCTTCCCGGCGACCGCCTGCAGGCGCTCGAGCGTCCGCGTGAGGGGCCGTCGGCGCAGTGGCTGTACTTGCCGGCGCTGCTGCTCGTGGGCTGGGTGTGGCGCCGCCAGCGGCACAGGGACGGTGCCTTGCCGTGATCTGCCCACTCCGCGCACCAGCGCATCGGGCGGCCGCCGCCGCAGGGCGGGCGTGCCAGGACAGGCCGGCGACGCGGGGTGTATCATGAGGACTCACTAATTTTCCAGGCGCTCAAATGGCAACCCTCGAACTCACCGCCGACAACTTCAACGAGACCGTTGAGAACAATCCGATCGTGTTCCTGGATTTCTGGGCGGCCTGGTGCGGTCCGTGCCGCAACTTTGCACCCACCTACGAGGCGGCCTCCGAAGCCAACCCCGACATCGTGTTCGCGAAGATCGACACCGAGGC
>DMCZ01000107.1:857-2260 GCA_003446655.1 Thauera sp.
GCGCTGAACCAGGTGATCGAGGGTGTGCGCGGGCTCGACATGGACCAGGTGCGCGCCGAGATCGCCCAGCAGCAGGCCGGGCAGCAGACGGGCTGATGCGGCGCACGCCGGCGAACGGACCGGCATCGTGCAGCAGCACCTCGTTCGCATCGGCCGGCGTAACCGCGCCCGGCTCAGGCGCCCGGCTTTGCTGCCTCGACGGTCGGCGCGTTGAGCATGTCGTCGTGCTCGTGCATCTTCCAGGGCAGGCTGCCCGGCGAGATGTGCAGGAAGTGCAGGTATTTCTCGAACTGGTCGAGGATGTCGTCGATGATCTGCTGGCCCTCGTAGCCGTAGATGTCGTAAGACTGCCCCCCGCGACGCAGGAACACTTCCGCGCGGTAGTAGTGCGCGGGGTTGTCGTCCGCCATCTCGGGGAAGGCGTATTCCGGCATCGCATACTCGACCATCCGGATGTCGTAGATGAAGTCGATCTGGCCGTTCTTGATCACCTCGATGTAGGCGCGGCCCGAGTCGGCGTCGACCACCACTTCGGAGGTCCAGCCCTGCGCGCCGAGTTCGCGCTGGACGTGCTTCATGCTCTCAGCGACGGGGCCGCTGATGAAGCTGGCGACCGCGTTGCGAGCGGGAAACCGCACCAGTTCCTCGAGGCGTTTCTTCCAGGTGCCCGAGCCGGTGCGGCTGCGCGCCATGTGGGCCTGCAGCGAGACTTCGCGGTGGCCCTCGATGATCAGCGCCCGCCACATGCCGAAGGCGGCGATCAGCATGATGATCGCGAACGGGAGCGCGCTGGCGATGGTCATGGTCTGCAGCGCCTTGAGACCGCCTGCGAGCAGCAGTACCGAGGCGACCACGCCTTCGGTGATGGCCCAGAAGGCGCGCTGCCAGGCCGGTGTCTTCGCCGCGCCGCCCGAGGCGAGGGCGTCAATGACCAGCGAACCCGAGTCGGACGAGGTGACGAAGAAGGTCACGATCAGGATCACGGTCATGAACGAGACGATCGCGGTCAGTGGCAGGCGCTCGAAGAGCTTGAACAGCGCCAGCGCGTGGTCGGCCTGGACCTCGTCGATGAGCGCGGTGTAGCCCTCGACCATGATCAGGTGCAGCGCGGTGTCGCCGAAGATCGAGAACCACAGGAAGGTGAAGATCGAGGGCACCAGCATCACGCCGAACACGAACTGGCGGATGGTGCGCCCGCGCGAGATCTTGGCGATGAACAGCCCGACGAAGGGCGCCCACGCGATCGTCCAGCCGAAGATGAACAGCGTCCAGTTGCCGATCCAGTCGCTGCGCGAGTAGGCCTGAAGGTTGAAGGTGCGCTCGACGATGTTGTTGAGGTAGGCGCCGGTGTTCTGCAGGAAGGTCTCGAGGATCAGGATGGTGGGACCGACCGCGAACACGAA
>DMCZ01000107.1:2521-2922 GCA_003446655.1 Thauera sp.
AGCACCGAGATCAGCGCCAGCGCGGTGATCACCGCGATCGCGATCACCTGAACCGGGGTGCCGACCGGGATCGACGGCCACAGGTAGTTGAGGCCGGCGTTGATCTGCGTCACCGACAGGCCGAGCGTGGTGGCGATGCCGAACAGGGTGCCGAGGATGGCGATGACGTCCACCGCATGCCCGATCGGGCCATGAATGCGCTCGCCGATCAGCGGGTACAGCGCCGAGCGCATCGACAGCGGCAGGCCGTGGCGGAAGGCGAAGTAGGCCAGCACCAGGCCCACCAGGCCGTAGATGCCCCAGATGTGGAAGCCCCAGTGGAAGAAGGCGATCTGCATCGCCTGGCGCGCGGCGTCGACGGTCTCGGCCGCGCCCTGGGGTGGTGATGCGTAGTGCAGCAC
>DMCZ01000107.1:3199-3991 GCA_003446655.1 Thauera sp.
ACGACGATGAAGACGAGGAAGGTCGCCACCGCCAGCATGTAGAACCAGCCGAAGGTCCTGGTGATCCAGGCCAGCGTGGATGAGAACAGTTCGCCGGCGAGGGCGGGGTTGCTGATGGTGCCGACGACCAGCAGGAAAGTGACGATGACCGCGGGCGCGAACACCGGGACGAGGATGGTCGAGGCGGGTTTGTTTTTCGTGTCGGGCATCGGGTCTCCGGGATGGGCGAAGAGGGGCATCTGCACAAGCAGCCAGCTGGCCGTAAAAAATTTGTGCAAATGTAAATGCCGGAATTATAGCACGTTGAAAAATCAGCCCATTCTGACGGCGGCATCGCGGATCGCCTGCATGGCGGGATGCGAAAGCCGGCGCTCGGTGGTGATCGCATAGACCTGGCTGGTGACTCCGGCGACTTCGCCCAGGGTCCGGACGCCGTATTGCTGGCAGATGTAGCCGGCGATCATCGTCGGCGCTGCGAAGGCGCCTGCTCCGCCCTGGGCGAAGGCCTTCATCAGCGCGCTGTCGTCGAATTCGGCCACGACCGCAGGCTGTACGCCTTGGGCCTCGAACCACTGCAGCAAGCCGGTGCGGTGGGCGACGTCCTCGCCCGGCAGCAGGAAGGGCGCGCCGTCGAGCTTGCCCGGGAAGTCGCCGGCGAGGCTGGCCGCCAGCGCAGGCGCGGCGAACACCGTCAGGGTGCTCTCGCCGAGCAGCGTGCTGTGGCCGCGCACGCTCACGGTGGGCGGGATCGGCCGGTCGGCGATGATGGGGTCCTGTCTCTTATACACATCT
>DMCZ01000017.1:0-385 GCA_003446655.1 Thauera sp.
CCAGCCAGTCGCGTGAGGCGGGCCCTCCGGCGAGGCGTTCGAAGCGGGCCGCACGGTCGGCGAACACACTGGGAGGGGTGGGCTGCAGACCGGCCGGAGCTTCGAGCCCCTGCTGCAGACCCATGGCGGCGGGCGTGGATTGAGTCAGGTTCATACGCTTCCTGAGTGAGCGCGGCGGGCGGCGCCGGTGATGCCGGACGCCGTCCGCCGCGGGTTGCGGACGGAGCAGGGCTCAGTTCTTGCCAGTCATCTGGCGATACCAGTTGCGATGGTGCTGCTTGGCCCAGGCGCGGGTCACCGTGCCATAGAGCATGGCGCGGATGGTGCCTCGGGTCCAGATCGCGGCATACACATGGACGAAGATCAGCCCGATCATGAACGCGGC
>DMCZ01000017.1:674-23157 GCA_003446655.1 Thauera sp.
GTGATCAGCACCATGCTGAGCGCCAGCCCCCAGAACAGCAACTTCTGACCGCCGTTGTACTTGCCCTGCGCGGGCATGTCGTGGTCGTCGCCGTCCACCATCTTGCCCACCTTGGACAGCCAGTCCCAGTCTGCCGCCCCCATCAGGTTCAAGCCGGCGAAGCGGAAGAACATGATGAGGAAGAACAGGGCCATTACCACGCCGATCCAGGGGTGCAGGATGCGGGCCCATACGCCGCCGCCGAACAGGTTCACGAGCGGGTACAGCGAAGGATGGAAGAAGGCCAGCCCGGAGAGCGCTAGCAGGATGAAGCAGATGCCCACGACCCAGTGGTTGGCGCGTTCGGACGCGGTGTAGCGCTTTAAGTCACGCGGATTGCGGATCATTTTGCGTCCTCCCTTTCGACTTCTTCCTCGAGCTCCTTGGAGACCTCGTTCGGACCCTTCATGACGTAGTGAAACAGGCTGCCGACCGCGGTGGCGCCCAGCGCGAGCAACGCCAGCGGTTTGGCCACGCCCTTCCACAGCGCTACCGTCGGGCTGATCTGCGGATCCTCGGGCAGCCCGGCGTACAGCGTGGGCTTGTCGGCGTGCTGCAGCACGTACATGACGTGCGTGCCGCCCACCCCCTGCGGATCGTAGAGGCCGGCGTTCTGGTAGCCGCGCTCCTTCAGGTCCTCGATGCGGCCTTCCGCGTAATGCACCATGTCCTCCTTGGCGCCGAACTTGATGGCGCCGGTGGGACAGGCCTTGGCGCAGGCCGGGGCCTGGCCGACGGCGACGCGGTCCGAGCACAGCGAGCACTTGTAGGCCTTGCTGTCAGCCTTCGAGATACGCGGCACGTCGAACGGGCAGCCGGTGATGCAGTAGCCGCAGCCGATGCAGTTCTCCTGGTGGAAATCCACGATGCCGTTGCTGTACTGGATGATGGCGCCGGGCGAGGGGCAGGCCTTCAGGCAGCCGGGGTCGGCGCAGTGCATGCAGCCGTCCTTGCGGATGAGCCATTCGAGCTTGCCGTTCTCCTCGACCTCGGAGAAGCGCATCAGCGTCCAGGTCTTGTCGTCGAGGTCCTGCGGGTTGTCGTAGATGCCGACGTTGTTGCCCACTTCCGGGCGGATGTCGTTCCACTCCATGCATGCCGCCTGGCAGGCCTTGCAGCCGATGCAGGCGGACACGTCGATGAGCTTCGCGACCTCGGTGGTTTCGCGCACCTGGGGCGCCTCGGTGGTGGTCGCCGAGCGCCGCGCGATGTCTAGCGATTGCAGTGCCATGCGAGTCTCCCTCAGGCTTTTTCGATGTCGACCAGGAACGCCTTGTATTCCGGCGTCTGGCTGTTGGCATCGCCCACGAACGGCGTCAGGGTGTTGGTGATGTAACCAGGCTTGGTTTCACCCTTGAAGCCGTAGTGGAGCGGGATACCCACGGTATGCACCTTGCGGCCATCCACCGTCAGCACCGGGATGCGCTTGGTGACCACCGCGACCGCCTTGATCTGGCCACGGTTCGAGCTCACCTTGACCATGTCGCCCTTGCGAATCCCCTTCTCGGCAGCCAGTTCCTCCGAGATCTCGACGAAGTGCTCGGGCTGGAGGATCGCGTTGATCTTCGAGGTCTTGCTCCAGAAGTGGAAGTGCTCGGCCAGGCGGTAGGTCGTGGCCACGTAGGGGAATTCGTCGGCCTTGCCGAACAGCTCCATGTCGCCCTTGTACACGCGTGCCGCCGGGTTGCTGGTGACGGCCGGCAGGTCCGGATGCATCGGGTTCTTGCCGAGCGGGGTCTCGAAGGGCTCGTAGTGCTCGGGGAAGGGGCCTTCGGCCATGGCCGGAGCGAACAGACGGGCCACGCCCTCGCCGGTCATGATGAAGGCGCCGACGCCCTCGTCCGGTGCCGCGTTCGGGCGCATGTCCGGGATGTCGTTGCCACCCCAGGCCTTGCCGTTCCAGCTGATGACGTTGCGGCTCGGATCCCACGGCTTGCCGGAAGGATCGCAGGACGCGCGGTTGTAGAGGATGCGGCGGTTGGCCGGCCACGCGAAGCCCCAGTTGAGCGTCTGGCCGAGGCCGGACGGATCACTGTTGTCGCGCCGCGCCGTGAGGTTCCCGGCCTGCGACCACATGCCCGAATACAGCCAGTTGCCACACGCGGTGGAGCCGTCGTTGCGCAGCACGGCGAACCCTGCCACCTGCTCGCCTGCCTTGACCGTGACGTTACCGCTGGCGTCGGCGAGATCGGTGACCGCGTAGCCGCTGATCTCGCGCGCCAGTTCCTGCGAGGACGGGTGCGTCGGGATGCGGTAGGGCCAGTGCAGTTTGAGGATCGGCTCGGGATTGGCGCCCCCATCCTTTGCGTACATCGCGCGCAGGCGGGTGAACAACTGGCCGAGGATCTCGGTGTCTTCGCGCGTTTCGCCCGGTCCGTCGGCGGCCTTCCAGTGCCACATGATGACGCGGCCGGAGTTGGTAAAGCTGCCTTCATGTTCGGCGAACAGCGCCGCGGGAAGGCGGAACACCTCGGTCTGGATCTGCTTCGGATCGACGTTGTTGAACTCGCCGTAGTTTTTCCAGAACTCCGAGGTGTCGGTCGCCAGCGGATCGATCACCACCAGGTACTTGAGCTTGGCGAGCGCGGCGGACACCTTGTCCTTGTGCGCCACCGAAGCCAGCGGGTTGAACCCCTGGCAGACGAAGCCGTTCATGCGGCCCTGGTGCATGCGCTCGAACATCGCCAGCGTGTCGTAGGCGGTGTCCTGCTTGGGCAGCCAGTCGAAGCCGAACTGGTTTTCGGCCGTGGCATTGGGGCCGTAGAAGGCCTTCATCAGGCTGACGAAGAACTTGGAGTAGTTACTCCAGTAGTTCATCGACGCCGGACGCAGCGGCTTGGGCGTGCGCTTTTCGATGAAGGTGGCCAGATCCGGTTCGGCATCGGTCGGCTCGTGCATGTAGCCCGGCAGGCTGGCGCCGAACAGGCACATGTCGGTGATGCCCTGCACGTTGGCGTGGCCGCGCAGCGCGTTGATGCCGCCACCTGCCATGCCCATGTTGCCCAGCAGCAGCTGGATCATCGCCATGGTGCGGATGTTCTGCGAACCCACCGAGTGCTGCGTCCAGCCAAGCGCATACAGAATGGTCATCGTGCGGTTGGTCGTCGAACATTCGCCCACCATCTCGCACACCTTGAGGAGGGCATCCTTGGGCGTGCCGGTGATCGAGCTGACGGTGTCGGCGTCGTAGCGCGCGAAGTGCTTCTTCATCAGCTGGAAGACGCAGTTCGGGTCCTGCAGGGTCGGATCGACCTTGGCGTAGCCGTCCTCGCCCATCTGGTAGCGCCAGGAGGACTTGTCGTAGCTGCGCTTTTCCGGGTTGTAGCCGGTGAACACGCCGTTCTCGAAACCGAAGGCCGGATCGATGAGGAAGGACGCGTTGGTGTGCGCCTTGACGTACTCGTGCTGGATCTTGTCGTTGGTCAGCAGGTAATTGATGATCCCCGACAGGAAGGCGATGTCCGAGCCCGCGCGAATCGGCGCGTAATAGTCGGACACGGCGGCCGAGCGCGTGAAGCGGGGATCGACGACCACCAGCTTGGCCTTGCGGCCCTGCTTGGCCTCCTGCACCCACTTGAAACCGCAGATGTGCGCTTCGGCGGCATTGCCACCCATGATGAGCACGAGATCAGCGTTCTTGATGTCAACCCAGTGGTTGGTCATCGCGCCACGCCCAAAGGTCGGAGCCAGACTGGCTACCGTGGGGGCATGTCAGATGCGGGCCTGGGTGTCGAACGCAACCGCACCAAGGCCGCGCAGGACCTTGTGCGTGAGATATCCCGGTTCGTTGGAGGCGGCGGAACTGGCGAGGAAGCCGAACGTGTTCCAGCGGTTTACCGTGAGGCCAGCCTCGTTCTTTTCGACGAAGTTGGCGTCGCGGTCGGCCTTCATGTGCTTGGCGATGCGGTCGAAGGCTTCATCCCACGAGATGCGCTTCCATTCGGTGCTGCCGGGTTCGCGCACTTCGGGGTGGGTCAGACGCAACGGGCTCTGGACCATGTCCAGCAGACCAGCACCCTTCGGGCAAAGACTGCCACGGTTGACCGGGTTATCCGGGTCGCCCTCGATGTGGAAGATCCGCGCTTTGGCGTTCTTGGACTTGTCGCCCATCGAGTAGATCAGCGTGCCGCAGCTGACTGAGCAGTAAGGGCAGATACTGCGGGTTTCTGTCGCGTGTGCGAGTTTGTACTGGCGTACCTCGGCCAGCGCGGCAGTGGGTGTAAAACCCATCGCCACGAGGCTGGAGCCTGTCATACCCGCGCCGCAGATCTTGAAGAATCCGCGCCGAGAAACGTTCATGGTCTCCTCCTATGCTTTTTTGTTTAGGGGTGCTGAGTCTTAGCAAAATTAATGCCTATATAAAACCCATTAGAATCAGGCTGCTCACCTCAAGCGACGCGCAAAGCGCGACAATTTGTCGCTGCCGCGGACAAAATGTCTTGCACAAAGTGGCTCGCTTCTTGCTTTTTATTGCCGGTGCGTGGAGCGTCCTCGCTCCTGCGTGTAACGAGTTTTGGTATTGAGCAGACCGGGCGTGATGCCCGGACACGATCCTTGAGACGGCCGGGCGGCGCCTGTGACAAGCGGGCTGCACCGGTCGCGGGTGGAGACGAGACGATGACGGACAGGTCAACTGAAGCGGGCGGGCCGCTGGCGATCGAGTCGCTGCGGCGGCGTTATCTGGAGCGTGGCGAGCTGCCCGAGCGTGGCGTCGCCACGCCGGTGCTGCGCTCGTGGGAGCGCTGCCTGCGTCTCGGCCTCGACCTTGGCGAGCGCGCGCGGCCCTCCAACACCACGCGCGGCGACCTCATGGTGGCGCGTGAGCGCAACGCCGAGCTGCTCAACCACGCGGGCGGCGTGATGGAACATCTCTACGAGCAGATCCGCGCATCGGGCAGCATGGTCCTGCTCGCCGACGCCAGTGGCCTGATCCTGCATGGCATCGGCGACCCGGCCTTCGTCGACCGCGCCAGCCGGGTGGCCCTGCAGCCGGGGGCGAGCTGGAGCGAGTGTCAGCGCGGCACCAACGCGATCGGCGCCACCCTGATCGAGCGCGCGCCGGTGGAGGTGTTCGGCGCGGAGCATTACCTTGAATGCAATGGCGTGCTCACCTGCAGCGCCGCGCCGATCCTCGACTGCCGGGGCGAGCTGCTCGGCGCCCTCGACATCTCGGGCGACCACCGCAATCACCAGCCGCACACGCTCGGGCTCGCGCGCATGGGCGTGCGCTTGGTCGAGCGGCGCATGTTCGAGAGCGAACATGCCCGCCATGCCATCTTTGCCTTCCACGCGCGGCCCGAGGGCGTGGGCGGGCTGCAGGAGGGCCTGCTCGCGGTGGATGCCGACGGCGAGATCGTCGCCGCCGACCGCCAGGCGCGCATGCTGCTCGGGGTGGAGCGTTCGCATGCCTTGCGCCTGGGCGCTTTCGGCAACCTCTTTCGCAGCAGCTTCGGCACCGTCATCGGTCGGACTGCCCGCGATCCGGGGGCGCTGATCGAGCTCGAGCTGCGCTCGGGGGCGCGGGTGTATGCGCGCGTGCGGGTGAGCGTAGCCTGGCATGTCGGCCTGCAGGCTGCGCACCCGGCCGCCTCGCGCGTCGCGCGCGCAGCGCCCGATCCGTCGCGCTCGGCGCGCGCACGGGTCACGCTGGAGACGCTCGCCACCGGCGACGCCGGGCTGCAGTTCGCGCTCGACCGCTGCGCCAGGATCATCGGGCGCAACATCCCGGTGCTGATCCAGGGTGAGTCCGGCTCGGGCAAGGAACTGCTCGCGCGCGCCTGCCACAACAGCGGGCCGCGTGCCGACGGCCCCTTCGTCGCGGTCAACTGCGCGGCGATCCCCGAGACCCTGATCGAATCCGAACTCTTCGGCTACGTCGGCGGCGCCTTCACCGGCGCGCGCAAGGAAGGTGCCATCGGCCGCATCCAGCAGGCCCACGGCGGCACCCTGTTCCTCGACGAGATCGGCGACATGCCGCTGGCGATGCAGGCGCGCCTGCTGCGCGTGCTGCAGGAACGCTGCGTGCAGCCGGTGGGGGCCGCCGAACCGGTCGCGGTCGACATCGCGCTGCTGTGCGCCACCCACCGCGTGCTGAGCGAGAGCGTCAAGGCCGGGCGTTTCCGCGAGGACCTCTACTACCGGGTCAATGGCCTCACCGCGCAGCTGCCGCCGCTGCGCGCGCGCTCGGACCTGGGCGTGCTCGTGCGCAGGCTCATCGACGGCAGCCGCCACCATCCTGAGCCCGTCCGCATCGCGGTCGCCCCGGAGACGATGGCGATCCTCGACGCCTACGCCTGGCCGGGCAACATCCGCCAGTTGCAGAACGTGCTCGAGGTGGCGCTCGCGCTGCTCGACGAGGACGAGGACTGCATCCTGCCGGGGCACTTGCCCGAAGAGGTGGTACAGGGCGCGGATGACGCGCCGGTCGAGCGCCAGGTCACGCGCGCGCCGGTGGCGGCCCCGGCTGCAGCGCTCGCGCGCGGGCGTGGGCGACGGCCGAAGGACATCGACGACGCGACCATCCGCGCTGCTCTGGAACGTTTTGACGGAAACCTCTCCGCCGCCGCCCGCCACCTTGGGGTGGCGCGCAATACGCTGTATCGGCGGATGGGGTGCGACTTCTGAGGCCGCCCGGCGCTCGTAGCGCCGGGCGGTGGGAAAGTCAAAAGCGGTAGCTGGCGTTCACACCCGCGTAGAGGCTGCGCTCTAGACCGGGTTCGTAGAAGCGGCCGTTGGTGTCGCCGACGATGACCGAGCCGATGTGCTTGCGGTCGAAGAGGTTGTCGACCCGCAGCAACTGCCCGAACGTCCACGGACCGTGCTGCTGATCGGCCGACAGGCGAAGGTTGAAGAGGGTGTAGGCAGGGGCGGGCGGCTCGGTGTTGGTATCGCTTACATGGACCTTGCCGCGATAGACCGCCTCGCCGGCCAGCGTCACGTCCGCGATCGGCTTCCAGGCCAGCTCCGCATAGGCCACGAACTGCGGCACGCCGGGAATGCGGTTCCCGGACGGGATCGTGGTGTTGCGGCTGACGAAGGCCTCGTCGTATTCGGCCTTCATCCAGGTCAGCGCGGCACGCCCCGTCAGGTTGTGGGTGAATTCCGACTCGGCGGCGAGTTCCACACCTTGCCGCAGCGTGCGGCCGGCGTTCTGGTAGCTGGTGCGCCCGCCGCTTGCGCCGGCGACGACGATCTCGTCGTCCGTTTCGATATGGAACACCGCAGCATTGACGCGGGTGTTATCGCCGATGATGGCCTTGCTGCCGACCTCGACCTGCTTGCTGGTGGAGGGCTTGAGGCTGAAGTTGAACTTGCCGTCGGGTCCGTAGGAGAGCTCGTTGAGCGTCGGGGTCTCGAAGCCCTTGCCGGCGCTGGCATAGACGTTGAGCGCCGGGCTGATCGCATAGACGACGCCAACGGCCGGCGTGGTCTCGCTGAAGCGCACGCTGCCGCTGTCGTCGCCGTTGATACCGACGATGTAATTGTCCTCGACCTTGAACGACACGCGCGAGTGCCGCACGCCGAGCGACCACTGCCACGGGCCCTGTTTCCACATCGCCTGGGCGTAGGGGTCGACGCTCGTCACGGTGTCGATCTCGTTGCGCCGCAGCTGGCCCTTCACCCCCAGCGTCTGGCCGATGAAGTTCTCGTAGCCGCGGCGGTCGTCCTCGGAGCGGTCGTAGTCGATGCCGGCGGTAAAGGTCAGCGCACCTGCTCCGATCATGCGCTCGGCGATCCAGCGCGCACCGAGGCCGTAGAAGTCGCGGTCGAAGTCGACCACCCCGCCGGCGTGGTTGGCGCGCTCGGGATTCGCCAAGGTCGGGATCTGGACGAACCTCGGGATCGACTGGTACTGCGTCACGCTGCGTCGGCCCGAGTACGCGGACACCTGCAGGCGGTCCTCACCGAAGCGGCGCTCGTAGGTGGCGCCGCCCTGCCGGTGGTGGATGCTCTTTCTCGTGTTGAACTCGGTCGCGACGTCCTCGACCGCGCGCGGGTCGCGCTGGTAGGTGTCCCATTCCACCCCCAGCGGATCCTCCGTATCGGGCTGGCGCAGGCCGTTCGCCACCAGCGTCAGCGTGCTGTCCTCGTCCGGGTTCAGCGTCAGCTTGGCGAAGCCCTGGTCGCGGCGGGTCTTGCTGTGATCGCGGTAGCCGTCGGTGTCGAAGCGCGAGGCGTCGAGCACGAAGCCGACGCCGTCCTTCTCGCCCTCGGCGCCGAGCCCGAACTTGGTCGTCCCCCAGCTGCCGCCGAGCACGCTCGCGCGCACGCGCGGCGCGCCCTCGCCCGTGCGCGAGAAGAGCTGGATGACGCCGCCGGCGTGGTTGCCATAGACGGTGGAGAAGGGCCCGCGCATCACCTCGATGCGCTCGGCGGTGTCGAGGTTGAAGGTCGCCGCCTGGCCCTGGCCGTCGGGGTTGGTGGCGGGGATGCCGTCGGCGATGAGCTTGACGCCGCGCACGCCGAAGGCCGCGCGCGCGCCGAAGCCGCGGATCGAGATCTGCAGGTCCTGGGCGTAGTTCTGGCGGTTCTGGATCACCAGGCCGGGCACGCCGGCGAGCGCCTCGGAGGCATTGACGCCGAGGTTGCCGGCCTGGTTGGCGCGCATATCCACGGAATCGACAGAGAAGGGCAGGTCGAAGCTGCCGGTCTCGACCCGGCTGCCGGTGACGACGACCGGGTTCAGGGTGACGGTGCCGTCGCCGGCAGTCGCGGCATCCTGCGCCGCCGCCATGCCGGCGAGGCCCGCCAGCGCGCCGGGGAAGGCGATGCGCACGAGCTGCGCAAGCAGGTGCGCGCGCGGTGTCCTGCGGCCGGGGAGGTGGATGTCGGAGGTCGCGCGGGGCATCGGCTTCACGGTTGGGTTCCTGGTGGGTGAGGACTGCCCGATTCTCGCCGATGGCCCGGCGTGCGGGCCTCAGGGCAAACCCGAGCGCATGCTCGCGAAAATCATGAGACTGGCCGTCGGCCCTGCGCCGCGGGGTCCGTGCCGGTGCGGCCGCTCACGCGCCGGGCCAGCGCGCGAAGTCGCCGTGCTCCGCGAAGTGCGCCAGCGCGCCGATCAGCGCCCGCGTCAGCGGCGGATCGAAGGGGCTGTGGCCGGCGTCGTCGACCCACTGCAGGCGGCTGCCCGGCAGGGCCGCGTGCAGGCGCAGCGCGTTGCGCGGGCGGCACACCAGGTCGAGGCGGCCGTGGAGGATGGCGGTGGGGATGTCCGCCATCCGGCCCGCGGCCTCGAGCACGGCTTCCTCGCCGAGGAAGCAGCGATGGGCGAGGTAGTGCGCCTGGACGCGGTACTTGTCGACCAGCGCCGCCTGCACCGCCGCGTCGCGGACGGGCGGGGCGGCCGGCGCCTGGCCGGGCGCGATCAGGGCCTCTTCCCAGGCGGCCCAGGCTTCGGCCGCGACGCGCGCAGCGCGCTTGTCCGCGCCGTCGCCGAGGTTCGTGCACAGGGCGGCCAGCGCGCGCCCCTCTGCCGCCGGGGGCAGGGCGGTGCAGAAGCTCGACCACGCGTCGGCGCAGATCGCCCCCGCGCCTTCGGGCCCGAAGAACCAGTCGAGATCGGCCTGCCCGGTCAGGAAGCTGCCGCGCAGGATGGCGCCGAGACACGCCTGCGGATACGTGCTGCAGTAGGCCACGCCCAGCGCCGCCCCCCACGAGCCGCCGAACACCAGCCAGCGCTCGATGCCGAGGTGCTGGCGCAGGCGCTCGATGTCGTCGATCAGCTCGCGTGTCGTGTTGGCGTGGCATTCGCCGCGCGGCGTGCTGCGTCCGCAGCCGCGCTGGTCGAAGAGCACGACCTGGAAGCGCGCCGCGTCGAAGAGCTGGCGCTGGCGCGGATTGCACCCGCTGCCCGGTCCGCCGTGCAGGAACACCACCGGCAGGCCGTCGGGCTTGCCGCAGCGCTCGAAGTACAGACGGTGGCCGTCGCCGACATCGAGCAGGCCATGTTCGAGCAGCGGCGCGGGCGGGAAGGGGAGGGCGTCGGGTGGCATCGGAGTCGGCAGGCTCTGGCGAAGGAGGGCTGGTGCGCGGGCGCGCATGTCACGCTGGATCTTAGAACAGTGGCGCTACGGATTCCGGGCGTTCTTGGGTGGGCGCGTTGCTTTGGGCGTGATTGGGCCTGTCCCTGACGAAGGGGCGTCCTGTCGACGGTACGTGTGAGGGTTGGGAGGACGATGCTCCCCAAGCTGCCCGACGATGCTCTCAAGAACGATGGCGGCTTACGGATTATCAAGCTGTCGCTCCCAGCAAAAGTAGCTCGGGCGGCTGATCGGCCCGATCTGACGCTCACCATCTGTCTCGGCTCGCGATGAACGGCACCTATGCGGATGCGGCTTCCAATAGCGGCAGCCGGCCATCAGCTGCCCGTCCTCCTCTCCACAATCCTGCCATCCTGATGGCCGCTGGGCCTCGAAACCTGTCATTGCCTCAAGCACGTCGCTCCGCTGTCCTCATCCCTTCTGATGGACTTGTCGTGCGTCGCCGATGTCGCGCCGGGCGTGAGCGACGATGACAAGCCCCGACCACAGCGCGAGCCCGGACATCACCAGTGCAACGACAAGGTCCGGCAATGCGCTTCCGGTACCGAAGACGCCTGCCGCCGCCAGGATCACCGCGAGATTGCCGATCGCATCGTTGCGGCTGCACAGCCACACCGAACGCATGTTCGCGTCGCCCGCGCGAAATCGATACAACATCATCGCCACCCCTGCGTTGGCGAGCAGTGCGAGGATGCCGACCACGCCCATCGTAATCGGCTCAGGCGTCACGCCGTGCTGGAAGGCCCACAGGGCGCGTGCCATTACAACGGCGCCGAAAAGCACCATCGCCACGCCCTTGAGCAAGGCCGCGCGTGCCCGCCATATCAATCCCCACGACAGCACCGTCAGCGACAGCGCATAGTTGGCGGCATCTCCTGCGAAATCGAGGGCGTCGGCCCATAGGGCGACCGAACCGACTGCAAGGCCGGCGACGAATTCGACCAAGAACATCGCCGCATTCACGATCAATGCAATCCACAGTGCTTGGCGGAAGCGCGGGCTCGCTGCGCTGGCATCGCAGGTGGAGTGGGAACAACAGCCGGCCATGGTTTTCTCCTTTACGTGGGCGAGGGGTGCATCACACACCCTGTAGCCACTACAGGGTCAAGCGGTTAAGCTGTTGGGCGGTTGCAATGAGGAGATGCAGGCGATGAAGATCGGTGAATTGGCCAAGGCCGCGCACGTCGAGGTCGAAACCATCCGCTACTACGAACGGATCGGTCTGCTCCCGGCGCCTTCCCGCAGCCCCAATGGATATCGGGCCTACGCGGGTGGGCACCTTGAGCGCCTCGCGTTCATCCGCCACTGCCGGGCACTGGACATTGCCTTGGTCGACGTCGCGCAACTGCTGCGCTTCGTGGACGACCCCACAACCGACTGTGCTGAGGTCGACGCGTTGATCGACTCCCAACTCACCCGTGTCCGCGCGCGTCTCGACACCCTGCAAATGCTCGAGCGCCAACTCGTCGCCCTGCGCAACCAGTGCGGTGCCCCCGATCGTGCGGCGCAATGCGGCATCCTGCATGAGCTCGAGGCGCCGACGCGGGGGGATGTCTGTGTGTGCCACGATGAGCATGCGCAATGATCTGCGGTTCGGTGGCGGCGTGACCACAATGTGGGGTGCCAGCGCTCCGGTACGTTCATGGTCGCGATATGAGCCGTCAGCCAACGGGCCGGAGTTAAAATCGTCGCCCATGCACCGTTGGCTTGCCATCTTCTTCCTGCTGCTCGTTCCACTTCAGTTCGCTTCGGCGGGCCTGGAGGCGTACTGCTTGGAATCGGCCGGTTTCGCGACCAGCCACGGCGACCACCATCCACATACCTGTCAGGTGGATGAAGGCGATGAAGGGATGAAAGGGCAGCTTCACGCCGACTGCGGTTTCTGCCAGATCCTGGCGAGCGCGGCACTGCTCGATGCGGGTCGTCTGCCATTGACAGGACTGGGCCATGTCCTCGTCGACGCCGGGCGGGACTTCAACGCGTCTGCGCTGGTCACCGAGCCTGAACGCCCCAAGTGGCGCCTCGCTGCCTGAGCGGCAGCCCACCCCTGTCTTCCCCTCGTCTTCGAGCGCGCGCCGCACGGTAGCGGCGGTGTGCTCCATTGCGGACGTCCGGGCACTGCCTATGGCGTCCGCCCCTCCCGAAGCCTGGGAACCAACCCTCGAGATCGACTCGATGCACGACAAACGAACCCAATGGTGGTGGCTGATGGCCGCCTGGGCCGTGGCTCTGGTATCCACGCTGGGCGCGCTCTTCATCGGTGAAGTGATGGGCATGACGCCCTGCGTGCTGTGCTGGTACCAGCGGATCGCCATGTTCCCGCTCGCCCTCATTCTGGGCATGGCCGTGTTCGCCGAGGACCGGCGCGGTGCGGTGTATGCGCTCCCATTCGCGCTCGCTGGTCTCGCGCTGGCCGCCTATCACAGCGCACTGATCGCAGGCTGGGTGCCACAGTGGTGGGTGCCGTGCGGCACCGGCCCCTCGTGCAGCCAGCAAGCCCTGGTCATCCTTGGCGACATCCAGATTCCCTGGCTATCGCTGGCGGCCTTCCTCGCCATCGCCGCCGCCCTGACGATTTATCTGATAAGGACCCGTAAATGAACACACGAAAACTCCTGGCACTCGCCGTGTTGCTGATCCTCGGCCTGGCCTTTTACTTCGGCATGGATGCCTATCGCGACCGCACACAGGCCGAGCAGGACACGCGCGTCGCTGTGGAAGGAAGCCGCCTCGTGCGGATGCATACCCCGATCATCGGGCCGCAGAACGCGCCGGTCACCATCGTCGAGTTCTTCGATCCCGCCTGCGAGACCTGCCGCGCCTTCTATCCGATCGTCAAGCAGATCATGGCCCAGCATCCGGACAAGGTCCGGCTTGCGCTGCGCTATGCGCCCTTCCATCACGGCTCGGACCAGGTGGTGAAACTGATCGAGGCTGCGCGCAAGCAGGGACTCTACACCCCGGTGCTCGAGGCGCTGCTGGCCACGCAACCGGAGTGGGCCGACCACGCGGCGCCCAACATCGGCATCGCCTTCGAAGCAGCCGCCCGCGCCGGCCTGGACATGGGACGCGCCCGGCAGGACATGGAGACGCCCGAGATCCAGGCCGTGCTCGCGCAGGACATCGAGGATCTGACCGCGTTGCAGGTCAGCAAGACACCAACCTTCTTCGTCAATGGACGCAGCCTGCCGAGCTTCGGCCCCGAGCAGTTGGCACGCCTGGTAGCGGAGGAAGTGGGTAAAGTGCAGCCGTGATCGGTTTGTTCAAGCTCGCCGGCCTGTTCGCCTTGACGGCCGTGGCCGAGATCGTCGGCTGCTATCTGCCCTGGCTCGTGTTGAAGCAGGGCCGGAGTGCCTGGCTGCTCGTGCCCGCAGCGCTGTCGCTCGCCGCCTTCGCCTGGCTGCTGACACTGCATCCGACTGCAGCCGGGCGAACCTATGCCGGTTACGGCGGCATGTACATCGCGGTCGCGTTGGTGTGGCTTCGCGTCGTGGATGGCGTTGCGCTGACCCGCTGGGATGTCGCGGGCGCCGGCGTCGCGCTGGTCGGCATGGCCATCATTGCGCTGCAACCGGCCGCCTCTCCCTGAAAGTATCATTGTTGCTTCTCGGGGCGCTCTGGCGACCGCAAACACCGCTCACCTCATCCACATGTACTGCTGGTGTCGCATCATGTGGTCCATCATCATCTGCTGCATCGGCATGTATTGATCCATCATGTACTGGCGCTGCCTTTGTTGTTCGGGCGTAAGCGTCGAGTAGTAGCCGCCCATATGGCCCCATCCCATCATTGGGCCCATCGTCATTCCGGGCCCCATCCCCGGGCCGCCCATGCAGCAGCCCATGCCGCCGCCCGGCCCCCACATGCCGTGCATCAGCTGCATGTTGTTCTGCATCGTGGCCCAGTGCTCCTGGAGTAGTTTTTGCCGCGCTTCGGGATCCTGAGTCTGGTTGATCTTGTCCATCTGCTCTTGCATCTTCTTCATGTTCTCCTGCGCCTGCGCCATCCGCTTGTCGAACTCCTGCACATTGGGCGGCTCGAGGTTCGCTTGGGCACCAGACGCCGGCTGGGCGAGAGCGGGCATGGACGAAAGTACAACGGCGGACAACGCGGCTGCCAGGATCGTGTTCTTCATCTCGATTCTCCTATGTCACAAGCGGAGGCCATGACGGTCTTGTTACGACGGACCGATGACCACTGGGGATTGCGCCCGGGGACGGGCAGCGGGGGGAAACGGCGCGCATCGGCGATTGATGTTCATCTGGCCCCCGTCGCTAAGTCAGAAGTCTGGATGCCCACCCGGCAACGGCCGTCTTCGCGCAAGCAGATGCGCTCGCGGAATCGTCCAAGATCACCCGAGAAGACATCATCCTCATCGGGTACCGAGCGAATCAGATCGGACAGGGGCCCCATCGTCGGCGAGCCGGTTACCAGCCGATGGTAGAGCCAGCGGCCATCCTTGATGGCGCTCAGCAGGCCAGCCTGACGCAGCGTTTTCAGGTGGCGAGAGAGCTTGTATTGCAGCTCTTGGAGGCTGTCCACCAATTCGCATAGACAGATCTCTTCGCCGGTGTCTACGAGCAGACGCATGATGCGAATGCGGGTGCGGTCGGCCAAGGCTTGGAAGACTTCTTCGGGTTTGACGGTGATGAGATGCATAGTTGCATCATAGTGCAAGCGTGCAGAACCGCTGAGCCGTCTGCGCCGCGAACAACATCTGCGGGGCAGGCCGCTGGTTAACTCACAACAGTGCTTTCAACTTGCTACCGCCGAGCGCCTGAGGTGACCGCCTGCGCGCCGTTGCCGCAGGCGGTCGGGCGGAGTCACTTCAGTGTGAAGCGTGCCGTGGTGGAAGGCTTGCCCGGAAGGGTGACAACCGCGACCAGCTTGGTGCCGGCGCCGACCTTGAAGCTACCCTTGGCTTCGAGTCGATCACCTGCAGGCTTGAGTTCGACATCTTGCTTGTTTGCGCCAGACAGCAGCGTGAGCTTGGCACTGCCGTTTGCCACATCAACAGGCTTGCCGTGATCGCGAAGATGCAACTGGATCACCTCGGGCTTGGCAACGAGTTCGAGATCGAGATCCTTGACCTCGACCACCACGCCTCCATGCATCGATTCATGCTCGTGAGCATGGTCATGCTCGTCGGCTGCAAAGGCGGGGCCCACAGACACGAGAGCAGCGAGGGCGACGACTTTTGAGAACTTCATGGTTTTTCCTTTCTGGTTTGCATGAGGCGGGTTAAGCAGCGTCAGAATGCTTCGGCGTTTCGATCGTCGAGCAGACTCTCTGCATCGCGGCGGCCGAAGAGCCAGAACATTGCAGGGGTAAGGAAGGTATCCAGCAGGGTCGAACTGATGAGGCCCGAGAAGATCACCACGGCCACCGGATGCAGAATCTCGGTACCCGGGCGCTCGGCCTCGAACAGCAGCGGTGCAAGCGCAAACGCGGTTACCAGTGCGGTCATCAGCACCGGCGACAGGCGCTCGATCGAGCCCCGCAGGATCATCGTGTGGTCGAAGCTCTCGCCCTCGATACGCATCAGGTTGAGGTAATGACTCACCTTGAGGATGCCGTTTCGCACCGAAATACCTGCAAGCGTGATGAAGCCGACGAGTGCCGCCACCGACAGCGGCTGACCGGAGATCCACAGTCCAATCACCGCCCCGACCAGTGCGAGCGGAATGTTCGCCATGATGAGCGCCGAGAGTCGAACCGACTTATAGCGGCTGTAGAGCACGACGAACATCAGTACGAGGGAGACGATCGACAGCAGCCCCACCAGGCGGGAAGCCTCTTCCTGGGCTTGGAACTGCCCGCCGAGGGTGATGAAGTAGCCCTCGGGCAACTTCAGGTCGGTCACGACGGCGCGGATGTCCTCGACGACCTCCGACAGCGGACGCTGCTGTGCATTGGCCGAGAGCACGATGCGGCGCTTACCGTCGTCCCGGCTTACCTGGTTCGGACCGTCACCATCCTCGATTGACGCCAGCTTCGACAAGGGCACATGGCCGGTCGATGTTTCGATCAGGATCTGAGCCAGCCCGTCGGCCGAGCGCGCTGTTTCGGGCAGACGCACGACCAATGCGAACCGTCGACCGCCCTCGACGATCTGGGTGACCTTCTCGCCCTCGACGAGGTTTTGCAGCGCGGCCAGAATCTGCGGTGCCGGCACCCCGTAACGGGCAGCGGCCGCATAGTCGATCCGCACCTTGATCTGCGGCGCGAGCACTTGCTTCTCGATCTCCAGGTCAGCGAGCCCCGGAATGGCGGCAAGCCGCGTTCGCAATACGTCAGCCTGACCGCGCAGGGTGTCGAGATCCTCGCCGAAGATCTTGATCGCGATCTGCGAGCGCACGCCCGACAGCATGTGGTCGATGCGGTGTGAGATCGGTTGCCCGATCGCGATCGCAGCTGGCAGATTGACCAGTCGCGACCGGATGTCTGCGGTGATCTCACCCATTGAGCGGCTCAGCTCACCGGCGGGTTTCAGCCCCACATCGAGCTCGCTGACGTGGACACCTTCCGCATGCTCGTCAAGCTCGGCCCGCCCGCTTCGGCGCCCGACGTGCGTCACTTCGGGAACCTGTTTCACGAGCACTTCCGCTTGCTGCGCGAGCACGGTCGACTCCGCCAGGGTAACGCCCGGGTTGAGCCGCATGCCGATCAGCAAGGTGCCTTCGTTGAACGGCGGCAGAAAGGTCGTGGGGAAGAACGGTACCGCAGCGGCAGCAATTGCCACCGCAACCGCACCCGCGGTGACGGCCGCCCTGGGGTGCTCGAGCACCCCCTGCAACGCCCCGCGATAACGTGCCTTGAGCCAGGCGAGCAAGCGCGTGTCACCGTGATCGAGGGACTTCATCCGGGGAAGCAGGTAAAAGGACAGCACCGGCGTCACGGTCACCGAAACGACCAACGAGGCGAGCGTGGAGACGATGAACGCCACGCCGAGCGGCACGAACAGCCGCCCCTCCATGCCAGGCAGCGCGAACAGCGGCAAGAACACCAGCACGATGATGATCGTCGCGTAAAGGATGGCCGAGCGCACTTCCATCGTTGCGCGCGCCACGAGTTCGATCGGGTGAAGCCGATGGTCGTGATGCTTTGCGCGGTCCTCCTTCAATCGGCGCAGCACGTTCTCTACGCCCACAACCGCATCGTCGACCAAGCCGCCAATCGCAATCGCGAGACCACCAAGGGTCATCGTGTTGATCGACTGCCCGAAATACTTGAAGACCAACGCCGTCATGAAGATGGACACCGGAATCGCGGTGAGCGCGATGATCGTCGGGCGCAGGGTGCCGAGAAAAAAGAAGAGGATTGCCGCAACGAACACCGATGCGCCAATCAGCTTACCCTTGAGCGTGCTGATCGATGCCTCGATGAAAGTCGCCTGCCGGAAGGTCACCTCCGGCGCATCCATCCCGGCCGGGAGCGATATCTTCATCTCTTCGAGCGCGGTTTCGATCGAGCGAGTCAGGTGAATGGTGTCCGCCGTAGGCTGCTTCTGAATGCCGAGGATGACGGCCGGCTTGCCCTCGAAGCCCGCATCCCCCCGTTTGGGCGCCGCTGCGAAGGTCACGGATGCGATCTGACGCAGCAGGATCGGCTGGCCATCTCGCGCAGTGATCGCGAGGTTCTTCAGATCCTCCAGGCTCGAGGTCCGACCGAGATGGCGGATGAGATACTCGCGCCCGTTCAGTTCGAGAAAGCCCCCCGAGGTGTTCGACGAGAAGCCTCGAATCGCCCCTTCCAACTGCTCCAACGAAACACCGAGCTCAGCCATACGGCGGGTGTCGGGCTGAACCTGGAACTGCCGCACCTCTCCGCCAATCGGGATGACTTGCGCGATGCCGGGGATCGCCATCAGGCGCGGACGAAGAACCCAGTCCGCATACTCTCGGACCTGCATCGGCGAGATCTTCGCCGTGTCGATCGGGATCGCGATCTGCATGATCTCGCCCATGACCGAGCTGATCGGCCCCATGCGCGGAATCACGTCTTCAGGCAACCCTTCCTCCATGGCTGAGAGGCGTTCCGACACCATCTGCCGGGCGCGGAAAATCTCGGTACTCCAGTCGAAGGTCACGTAGATGAAGGACAGCCCCGAGCTCGAGGTAGAGCGCACTGACTCCACGCCGGGCAAACCATTCATGGTGGTCTCGAGCGGAAAGGTGATGAGTTGCTCGACCTCCTCCGCCGCCATGCCGCCGGCTTCGGTCATGATCGTGACCGTCGGCTTGTTGAGATCCGGAAATACGTCCACGGGTGTTCGCGAAAGCGTGAACGCACCGTAGGCCATCAGTACCAGGCTGGCGATAATCACCAGCAGCCGGTTACCAAGGCTGTTGTCGAGTAGCCACTTGAACATCGGATAGACTCCCGGTCAGCGGATCTGGTTGATCAGCGTGGCGGCACGGGAGGCGACCCGCTCGCCGGCTTCGAGGCCGGACGTCACCGCAATGTTCACGCCGTCCAGCGGCGCGATCGTGACGGTCCGGGACTCGAAACGTTCGGGCGCCGTCTTTACCCAGACGATGGTTTGGTTTGCCGAATTCTTCAGCACCGATGCTGCGGGAACGCTTACACCCTGCTGCGTGCTGCGCGACTGGACGAAGACCTCGACCGGCTGCCCCACGGCAAGAAAGGCCAGCGCTTCCCCTTCGGCTGCAAAGGTGAGCGGCAAGGCCTGCTCGCGCAGGCTGCGGGCGGCGCCGATGAAGGTGAGCGGGATCCGCTGGTCGCCGACCGCAAGACTTGCAGAGGCGACATCCGCCGCTATTTCTGGATCATAGGAGAGCGCCTCGACACGCAGCCGCTTCGGGTCGACGATCTCGAACACGAGCTCGCGCGCATCGACCACTTGGCCTGACACGGCGTTAGTCGATGCGATCACACCGCTGACGGGTGCGGTCAGGACATCACGGGCATTGAGGCCACCACCGATCGCTTTCGATCTGGCCCTCAGGCTGGCAAGCTCGCTTTCGGCCGCCTCGATCTCCTTGCGCGGTACCGTGTCGGCGAGTTCCTTCAGACGCGCAAGGCGCTTTTCCACAAGGGCCCTGGCCGCGTGCAGCTCGGCCAATTGCGCCATCTGGTTAGACCGCTCGATCTGGTCCGTCGAAGGACTAACGTAAGCCAGCACGTCCCCCTTCTTCACGGCCTGACCGACGCTTGGCAACCCCTGCGGGCCCGCCTCCAGGCGCCCAGCCACCATGGCCTGCACCTTTCCGCCGGCATTCGGGTCCATGACCACCTTGCCGGCCAGCGCGGTGGTACGCGGCAATTCGCCGGCTTCCGTAACCAACGTGCGAACACCGATCTGGCGTTGTGCCGGCTTTGGCAGAAAGACACTGCCATCGGCTTGCCGTTGTGGCCCATTGCCTCCTGCCACAACTGGACCTTCATCGCCATGATCATGGCCTTCGCCAGCAAAGGCATTCCACGAGGCACTGGCCGATACCAGCGCCAGCGCAGCAAACAGTACGCTCAGCTTCACGCGGCACCTCCAGTCGAGCGATTACGCGAATTCCCCTTGCGAAGCACAACCCAGCCGATGAGGCCTAGCACAAGCCCCCCCGCGCCTGCCCCAATTGCGTAGGGTTTCATGTCCAATTCGGCAACCTCTTCGTGCGCCTCGGCGGCGGTCTCATGCAAGTCGAGCTCACCAGCGAGCAAATCGGCGTCCTGACCGGCAATCACCGTTGCCGTGACAGAGACGACACCCGGCTTGAGCGTCTCCTCGAGCGTGGCCTCGAACTCACCGTCGGCATGGGGCGTGAGCGCAACGGCCTTCCCATCGAGTTCCAGATCGACCTTTGCGTCCTTGACCGGACTGTTGTCAGCGAAGTGGTCAAGATAGACGGTGACGTTCTTGCCATTCACTACGCCGACCAGCTCGAAGAGTTCCGAGACGGCGGTAAATCGCGGCAATGCCGGGCCCGCTGTGGTCGCGGGCGCTTCTCCATGGTCGTGTCCGTCACCGGCCAGCGTTTGCGGGGCAAGCCCGGCAAGCACGGCAGCGAGGCTCCATGCCGCGAGGGTATGAGTGGATTTCATTTTGGGGATCCTGTTATTCATTCGGGAAGCAGGCCCAACGCTTGGCGCTGGGCCGAGATGGCGGCTGCCAGATCAATACGCGCGCGCGCGCGCTCGCGTTCGGCCTCGGCCGCCTCGAATTCGATGCGCAGACGGGTCGGCAGATCGGCCTCACCGAGGCGGAACGCCTTCTCGAAGAAGCCGCGTGACGCCTGTGCGAGGTCGGAGCGCCGTTCAGCAGCGGCGACCTGCTGCCGTCTCAATTCGACGCGCTGGTGCGCCATCTCTGTTTCGGCCAGCAGACGTTCGAGTTCGATCTGGAGTTGCGCCTCGGCCTCGATGGCCTCTGCATTGGCGCTTGCAACGCGGGACCGGCTGCGCGAACCGGAACCAAGCGGAATGCGCAAGCCCAGCGTGACTGTCTGTTCCCAGGATTCACCCGATGCGCCGCGTTCGCGGGTGGTCGTGACACTCAACTCCGGATTCGCGCGGCCCTGAACGCTGGCAAGGGTCATCGTGCGCCGCGCAACGTCGACCCGATCACGCAGCTCGGCCACTGCAGGGTGCGCCGTCTCAAGAATCTGTGTCGGTGTCGCAGCGGACGGGACGGGCTCCGGCGCAGACACCCCGCCGGATGAGCGTTCTGGCCCGATTCCAGTGAGCGTGCGCAACTGCTGTGCAGCATCTGCAAGGGCGCTTTCTGCCTCGGCGACGGCGGCTTCAGCTGTAGCTTGCACACCGTCGGCCTGATGCTGATCTGCGCGCGCCAGATCACCCGCCTTGATGCGCTTGGCCACGTCGGCGGCCAGTTCGCGGGCGTTCTCGAGACCCGCCCTCGCCAGCGTCACATCTACGCGCGCGCGTTGCCAATCCCAATATGCTGTGCGTACCGCTGCAGCGGTGCGCAACTGCGCGCCGCGAGCCCGGCTCGCCGTGGCAGCTATTTCGGCAGTGGCGAGGGCTGCAGTGCTCGAACGTTCGCCCGACAGCCAGATCGGAACCGCGATGCCGACCTCGTACTCACGGCTCCCGCGATTGCTGTCCAACTGATCGGTTTTTCCGGCTACCTCTAGGGCGGGCGGTTCGACAAACCAACTGTCGGCACTGTCGCGGCGCGCTTGCGCCGCTTCCTGTTGAGTCGTGAGCGACAGCGCTTCAGGCTGGCGTGCCCATGCTGCCTCGAAAGCGTGCTTGAGGGATAGGGCGGTACTTGGAGCCGGGGGGGCGGGCTGCTGCGCCCAGGCACCATTGACGGCAAGGCCGAGCATTAGCCCAGGCAGCCATTTGAGACGAAGTTGCTGAAACATCCAATTCTCCGTTGATGTAAAGACACGGGGAATCGGCAGAGGGCGATCGGACCGATCGCAATGGACGCGTGACGCTACCGCTCAAAGCGGTAGGAACATCAAGAGGGAATGAAGGCGACCGCCCTGCCGATCAGGCTGGGCGGGCCCATTTAGGGCGTTCGGGCTCTGCGGGATGCTCCGCAAGTGAGCACCCAGGTGTGACGCCGATGGGGAGGGATGCCTGATGCTGTGTGAATAGCGCGCTGGACTCACTCGTTACTGCTGAAGAGCCCACCACCTGGCACGATGCGCAGTCTGTGTGTGCGCCCTTCGTGAAGCCCCCTTTTTCCTTGCCTTTTGCATCTTCGGTGTGACGATGCGCGTGATGACCAAAATGATTGGCTGCGGCACCGGATTCGTGCGCGCAGTAATCGCCCACCGCCGCCCAACTCAGTTGGGCAGGCAGCAGGATCAAGAGGAAAATCGCAAGCCAACGACGCATGGCGCGGATTCTATCAATAAGGATTTGCTATCGTCGACAGCGACGGTACCAATGGGCAGACCAAACGGCGCTTTACGAGAACCTGCTGGGCGAAACGCCTGGACGGCCCGACGTCTCGCGCCGATAGGTGGCTTCAGGAGCCACTGTACAGTTCATTCATGTACGCGCGCTCTGTCGGGGTCATGTCGACCAGCTCCTTGAGGACTTCTGCACGGGTCTTGCCGGGTCCGGAAGCACGCGAGGGCACCGCGAGGCCACGCTGCAGGTAGAAATAGCTGCCATCGGCCTTTGCCTGTTCGAGCTCGCGCAACACCTCGGCGCGGGTTTTCGTGCTCGTGGAGTGATCCGGATGGAACGTGAACCCCTGCTCGCCGGGAGCGGGATGCCACAGCGAGCTGGCTTGCGCAGCCGCAGGAACGACAAGGACGGCAGCAAGAAGCGAAAAAAGGGCAGTGGTGCGAGTTTTCGACATGACGAGACTCCTTCGTTCAACGTGAGAGGTGGCGTTCGGCATAAGCCGCTTGGCGTCGCCTTGCACCGAACACGTCGCGGATGTCAGGCGACACCGTAAATTG
>DMCZ01000146.1 GCA_003446655.1 Thauera sp.
AGATGTGTATAAGAGACAGATCTCGAGGACATCAAGGCGCCCGAGTGCTTCTACATCGAGAAGAAGCTGCGCGAGCGCATGAAGATCCCGGTCTTCCATGACGACCAGCACGGCACGGCGATCATTTCCGCGGCGGGCCTGTTGAACGGCCTCAAGGTCATCGGCAAGGACATCGGCACGGTCAAGCTGGTGTGCTCGGGTGCTGGCGCGGCGGCGATCGCCTGTCTCGACCTGATGGTCAGCCTGGGCCTGAAGCGCGAGAACATCACCGTCTGCGACTCCAAGGGTGTCATCTTCGAGGGCCGCGAGCCCAACATGGAGCCGACCAAGGCGCGCTATGCGCAGAGCACCGACGTGCGCACGCTGGGTGACGCGATCGTCGGCGCCGACGTCTTCCTTGGCCTGTCCACCGCGGGCGTGCTCAAGCCCGAGATGGTGGCGAAGATGGCCGACAAGCCGCTGATCTTCGCGCTCGCCAACCCGAACCCCGAGATCCTGCCGGCCGACGCCAAGGCGGTGCGCCCGGACTGCATCATCGCCACCGGCCGTTCGGACTTCCCGAACCAGGTCAACAACGTGCTGTGCTTCCCGTTCATCTTCCGCGGTGCGCTCGACGTGGGCGCGACCACGATCAACGAGGAGATGAAGCTCGCCTGCGTCAAGGCGATCGCAGAACTGGCCGAAGCCGAGGCCAGCGACATCGTCGCCAGCGCCTACGGCGGCCAGGAGCTCAGCTTCGGCCCCGAGTACATCATCCCCAAGCCCTTCGACCCGCGCCTGATCGTCAAGATCGCGCCCGCGGTGGCGAAGGCGGCGATGGACTCCGGCGTGGCGACCAAGCCGATCGCCGATTTCGACGCCTATGTCACCAGCCTGACCGGCTTCGTGTATCAGTCCGGCATCGTCATGAAGCCGGTGTTCTCGGCCGCCAAGGCGGTGCCGATGGAACAGAAGCGGGTGATCTACGCCGAGGGCGAGGACGAGCGTGTGCTGCACGCGGTGCGCGTGGTGCTCGACGAGGGCCTGGCGCGCCCGATCCTCATCGGCCGTCCCGAGGTCATCGAGATGCGGATCAAGAAGATCGGTCTCAACCTGGTGCCCGAGCGCGACTTCGAGATCGTCAATCCCGAGTCCGACCCGCGCTACCGCGAGCTGTGGACCGAGTACTACAAGCTGATGAGCCGCGATGGCGTCACCCCCGACGTGGCCAAGGCCCGGGTCCGCCGCGACACCACGCTGATCGGCGTGATGCTGCTGCGCCGCGGCGACGCCGATGCGATGGTGTGCGGCACGGTCGGCACCTACGACTATCACCTCAGGCAGGTGGCCGACGTCATCGGCCTCGCGCCCGGCGCCAAGCAGTTTGCGGCGATGAACCTGCTGCTGCTGTCCAAGCGCATGCTGGCCATCACCGACACTTATGTAAACGAAAATCCGAGCGCCGAGGAAGTCGCCGAGATCGCCCGCATGGCGGCCGACGAGCTGCGCCGCTTCGGTATCGAGCCGAGCGTGGGGCTGCTGTCGCACTCCAACTTCGGCAGCTCGAGCTCGGCCTCGGCGCGCAAGATGCGCCGCGCCTGCGAGATCCTGCACGCCACGGCGCCCGACCTCAACGTCGATGGCGAGATGCACGGCGACGCCGCGCTGTCGCAGGAGATGCGCGACAAGCTGCATCCGGATTCGCGCCTCAAGGGCGAGGCCAACCTGCTGGTTATGCCCAACCTCGACGCCGCCAACATCTCCTTCAACCTGATGAAGATGGCCAACGGCGACGGCGTGTCGGTGGGGCCGATCCTGCTCGGTGCCGCCAAGCCGGTGCACATCGTGACGCCCTCGGCCACCGTGCGCCGTCTGGTGAACATGACCGCGCTGGCGGTAGTGGATGCCAAGGAGTCGCGCAACGCCGGCGTCTGATGCGGCCGGGCGTGACCGGCGTGCAGTGAACCTGCTAGGGGCGGTCCTGCGAGGGGCTGCCCCGCTTCGTTTCAGTCGTAGCGGAAGGATTTGATGGACACACCGAGATCGTTCCCCCTGCGTACGCTGCTGCTTGCGGGTGTGCTGGTGCTCGCCACGCCTGCGGTGCAGGCGGCCGACTGGCTGCTCGCGGCCAGCCGGCCCGAGGTCGTGCCCGGCGAGCGCTTCGAAGTGGTCGTGATCGCCGACGCGCGCGCCGCGAACTGGCCGGAGCGCCTGCCGGCGAGCATCGAGCTGCCGGGCGGCGGTCCGCGCATCGCCCTCGAGCTGGTGGCGATCGGCCGCCCAGGCGCGGGCGGTAGCCAGCGCCGCTACTTCGCACGCTGGCCGATGGAGGTGACGGGCGTCGCCACGCTCGTGCTCGCTGGGCAGCCGTCGGCGCGGCTGCTGCTCGATGCCGGCGCGGCAACGCGGCTGGCGGCCAGCCCGGCGACGGCGGCGACGCCGCCTGCGTCGGTCGCCGAGGCCGCGGCATCGACGCCGCCTGCGCCGGCCGGCGCCCCGGCGGCGGTCGCGCCGATGGCCCCGGTGGCCTCGCTGCCGCCGGATGCGGCGCCGGTGGAGCCCTCCGCGCTCGGCTTCCATGAGCCGATGTACTTCCTCGTCGGCGGCAAGGATCCCGTCTCGGCGCGCTTCCAGTTCAGCTTCCGCTACCGCATCTTCGACGATCAGGGCGTGGTGGCGGATACCCTTCCGGTCGCCAGCGGCCTGTATTTCGGCTTCACCCAGACCTCGCTGTGGGATCTGCAGTCCGAGTCCAAGCCCTTTCGCGATTCGAGCTTCCGCCCGTCCCTGTTCTATCGCTGGGGGCTCGACGACCCGGAAGGCCGCGGCGCGCTCGCGCTCTACGGCGGCTACGAGCACGAGTCGAACGGCAAGGAGGACATGCCCTCGCGCAGCATCGACACCCTGTTCGCGCGTGCCGAGGCGCGCCTGCGGCTGGACGAGTCCGGGATCTACCTCGGCGTCGTGCCCAAGGTGTGGACCTACCTCGACCGCGAGGACAACCCCGACATCGCGCAGTACCGCGGCCATGCCGAACTCGGCCTGCGCCTCGGCCGCGACGACGCGCTGCTGTTCTCGACCCTGATCCGGCGCGGCAGCGCTGGCAAGATGGGCACCCAGTACGACCTGTCGTACCCGATCCGGCGCAGCGTGTTCTCGGGGGTCGGCGCCTTCGTGCACCTGCAGGCCTTCAAGGGCTATGGCGAGACCCTGCTCGAATACGACCAGAACAAGGAGACGCAGTACCGGCTTGGGATTTCGCTGGTACGCTGACGGCCCTCATTCGCCCCATGGCTGTCGCCCCCGGCGGGCGGCGCAACACGACAGACGAGGAGATCACGCATGAACCAGGCGATCCGTTTTCACCGCACCGGCGGTCCCGAGGTGCTGCAATGGGAGGCGCTCGAGGTGCCCGCGCCGGCGGCCGGCGAGGTGCGCGTGCGCCACCACGCCGTCGGCCTCAACTACATCGACACCTATCACCGCAGCGGCCTCTATCCGGTGCCGCTGCCTTCCGGGCTCGGCCAGGAGGCGGCGGGCGTGGTCGAGGCGGTCGGCGAGGGCGTCACGGAAATCGCCGTCGGCGACCGCGTGGCCTACACCGGCGGCCCGCTCGGCGCCTACGCCGAGGTGCGCAACATCGCGGCGGACCAGCTCGTGCCGCTGCCGCCCGGCATTTCATTCGAGCAGGGCGCGGCGATGATGATGCAGGGGCTCACCGCGCAATATCTGCTGCGCCGCACCTATCGCGTGCAGGCCGGCGACACCATCCTGATCCACGCCGCAGCGGGCGGGGTCGGGACCATCGCCTGCCAGTGGGCGAAGGCGCTGGGGGCGACGGTGATCGGCACCGTGAGCTCGGAGGAGAAGGCCGCGATCGCGCGGGCCCACGGCTGCGACCATCCGATCGTCTACACGCGCGAGAACTTTGTCGAGCGCGTGCGCGAGATCACCGGCGGCGAGGGCGTACCGGTGGTGTACGACTCGATCGGCAAGGACACCTTCATGGACTCGCTCGCCTGCCTGCGTCCGCTCGGGCTGATGGTGCTGTTCGGCGCCTCGTCCGGCCCGGTGCCGCCCTTCGACTGCACCGTGCTGGCGCGCATGGGTTCGCTGTTCCTGACGCGGCCGACGCTCTTCACCTATGCAGCCAAGCGTGCCGACCTGCTGGCGATGGCCGGCGCGCTCTTCGACGTCGTCGCCAGCGGCAAGGTGCGGGTCGAGATCAACCAGCGCTATGCCTTGCGCGATGCAGCGCAGGCACATCGCGATCTGGAAGCGCGGCGGACCACCGGTTCGACCATCCTGCTGCCCTGATGTGCGAGGCCTGCGGCCAGCCCGCAGGCCTCGATCGCACCGCGTCGGGTAAAATCCGCGCATGACTGCCGCACCCAATCTCCCCAGCGCCCCGCGCTTCGTTCACCTTCGCCAGCACACCGAATACTCGATCACCGACGGCATCGTCCAGATCGACCAGGCGATCGCCGCCGCGGCCGCTGACGGCATGCCGGCGCTCGGCATCTCCGATCTCGCCAACCTGTTCGGCATGGTCAAGTTCTACAAGGGCGCGCGCGGCAAGGGCATCAAGCCGATCGTCGGCGTGGATGCCTGGATCCAGAACGAGGTCGAGCGCGACAAACCGCAGCGCGTGCTGCTGATCTGCCGCAACCGCGCCGGCTACGGCCAGCTCTGCGAACTGCTCACGCGCGCCTACCTCGACAACAAGCACCGCGGTCGCGCCGAGATGCGCCGCGCGTGGTTCGAGGGCGGTGCAGCGAGCGAGCTGCTGTGCCTGTCGGGGGCGATGAGCGGCGACATCGGCGCCGCGATCTCTGCCGGCAACCTCGCGCTTGCCGAACAACTCGCCGCCGACTGGGCGCGCCTGTTCCCGGACGCCTTCTACATCGAGATCCAGCGCGCCGGCCATCCCGGCACCGAGACCTACATTCGCCACGCGGTGGACATCGCCGGCCGGCTCGGCCTGCCGGTGGTGGCGACGCACCCGGTGCAGTTCCTCAAGCGCGAGGACTTCAAGGCCCACGAGGCGCGGGTGTGCATCGCCCAGGGCTATGTGCTCGCCGACAAGCGCCGGCCGCGCGACTTCACCGAGGAGCAGTACCTCAAGAGCCAGGCCGAGATGTGCGAACTCTTCGCCGACCTGCCCGAGGCTCTGGAGAACGCGGTCGAGATCGCCCGCCGCTGCTCGCTGACGGTGCAGCTGGGCAAGAACTTCCTGCCGCTGTTCCCGACCCCGGAAGGCATGACGCTGGACGACTTCCTGGTGGCGGAGGCCAAGGCCGGTCTCGAGCGCCGCCTCGCCCAGCTCTACCCCCACCCCGAGGAGCGCGAAAAGCAGCGCCCGCGCTACGAGGAGCGGCTCAAGTTCGAGACCGACACCATCATCCAGATGGGCTTCCCCGGCTACTTCCTGATCGTGGCCGACTTCATCCGCTGGGGGAAGAAGAACGGCGTGCCGGTCGGCCCGGGCCGCGGCTCGGGCGCCGGCTCGCTGGTGGCCTATTCGCTCGACATCACCGACCTCGACCCGCTGGAGTACGCGCTTCTGTTCGAGCGCTTCCTGAACCCGGAGCGCGTGTCGATGCCCGACTTCGACATCGACTTCTGCCAGGACAACCGCTACCGCGTAATCGAGTACGTGCGCGAGCGCTACGGCAAGGACGCGGTGAGCCAGATCGCCACCTTCGGCACCATGGCCTCGAAGGCGGTGGTGCGCGACGTCGGCCGCGTGCTCGACCTGCCCTACGGCCTGTGCGACCGCCTGTCCAAGCTGATCCCGATCGAGGGTGCCAAGCCGGTCTCGCTCAACAAGGCCTACGAGATGGAGCCGCAGATCGGCGAGATGATGGCCGACGGCAACGACGGCGAGTCGGTGCGCGACCTGTGGAGCCTGGCGCAGCCGCTCGAGGGCCTGTCCCGCAACGTCGGCATGCACGCCGGCGGCGTGCTGATCGCGCCCGGCAAGCTCACCGACTTCTGCCCGCTCTACATCGCCGACGGCGACGACGCCACGCCGGTGTCGCAGTTCGACAAGGACGACGTCGAGGCCGTCGGCCTGGTGAAGTTCGACTTCCTGGGGCTGCGCAACCTCACCATCATCGAGCTCGCGCTGGAGTACGTCGAGCGCATGACCGGCAGCCGCCCCGACCTGATGAGCCTGGGCTTCGAGGACCCCGCCGCCTACCAGATCCTGAAGGACGCCAACACCACGGCGATCTTCCAGGTCGAATCGGACGGCATGAAGAAGCTGCTGAAGAAGCTCGCGCCCGACCGCTTCGAGGACATCATCGCGGTGCTCGCGCTCTACCGCCCAGGTCCGCTCGGCTCGGGCATGGTGGACGACTTCATCCTGCGCAAGAAGGGCCAGCAGGAGATCGACTACTTCCACCCCGACCTCAAGGCCTGCCTGGAGCCGACCTACGGCGTCATCGTGTACCAGGAACAGGTGATGCAGATCTCCCAGATCATCGGGGGCTACACCCTGGGCTGTCTCTTATACACATCT
>DMCZ01000254.1:0-177 GCA_003446655.1 Thauera sp.
AGGAGATGTGTATAGGGTCGCGATCGCGAACACCGCATCGACCAGGATCACGATCGTGATCGAGGACACCACCGACGCGGTAGTGTTGGTCGAGAGGCTCTCCGTGTCCGGCTTGACCCGCAGCCCGAAATGGCAGGCGATCAGCGCGATCAGAAGCCCGAACACGGCGCCCTTGGC
>DMCZ01000254.1:465-890 GCA_003446655.1 Thauera sp.
GCCAGCGCCAGGGCCACGACCTTGGGCAGCACCAGGCGTACTGATCGCGACACGCCCATCGCTGCCAGCGCATCGATCTCCTCGGTCACCCGCATCACCCCGAGCTGCGCTGTCATCGCCGACCCCGATCGTCCGGCCACGAGCACCGAGACGAGCACCGGGCCGAGTTCGCGGATGATGCCCATCCCCAGAATGTTGACAATGAACACGTCGGCGCCAAAGGTCCTGAGCTGAAGCGCCGACAGGTAGGAAAGCACCACCCCGATCAGGAATCCCACGAGCGCCGACACCGGCATGGCCTTGACCCCGACCTTGAAGACGTTGGCGGAGATCTCGAGCAGCGGCCACTCGCGCGGGTGGCGCAAAAGATGCAGCAGGTCCAGCAGCAGCTGACCGAGCAAGGCGACGAAGTCGCGCCCATGGGC
>DMCZ01000254.1:1136-2002 GCA_003446655.1 Thauera sp.
TCGCGCTGCGCCGGGCTCAGTGCGAGCGCGGCGGGCCACTGCCGGCCCCAGGCCCGCCACAGCAGCGTTGCTCCGAAGCTGTCGAGGCGGGCAACCGCCAGCAGGTTCCACTCGGTCCCGGATGGCACGGCGGCTAGCTGGCTGCGCAGCCTGGGCAGCGCGCGCGCAAGCCCGCTCAGCGTCCAGTCGCCCTGCAGGCTGGCTTGCCCCGGGCCGACGACGAGCATCTGTCGCAGCGCATCGGCGTCGCCACCCTGCTCCATGGATGGTCAGGTCGCAGCCGCGCGCACGCTCAGCGCGCGGATGTAGAGCGCGCGACCCAGCCCCTGCCACTGCCGCCGTTCCTCCTCGAGCGCAGCAGCCGTGAGCGGCAGCTTCTGCAGCCAGCCCGGCGCCGCCGTGACCGTGAAGCCGCGGCCCTCGCGCTGCATGCTCACGGGCGGGAGACCGCGCGCATCGCGCGCCCGATGGATCACCACCGCCAGGCGCAGGCAGGCAATCATCAGCCAATCCACACTGCCCGCATCGATCGACGCCACCCGCTCGAGCTTGCCGCGGTGCGCAAGCACAAGCCGTGCGAGTCGCGCCTGGTCCATGCGAGAGAAGCCCGGCATGTCGGCATTGGCCACGATGTAGGCGCTGTGCTTGTGATAGCTGGAGTGCGCGACCGAGATGCCGATCTCATGCAGCATTGCCGCCCAGCGCAGGAAGCGATGGTCGATGTGCTCGGGGTCGGCCATGTCGGGCTCAAGCTGACCGAGCAAGGTGCAGGCAGTGTCCGCCACCTGCTGCGCCTGGCGCAGATCGACGTTGTAGCGGCGCATGAAGGCGCTGACGGTGGCGTCGCGCAGGTCGTGGTGGTGGTA
>DMCZ01000254.1:2283-3402 GCA_003446655.1 Thauera sp.
CCACCCAGGATCACTGGCAGGCGGTCGCCCTTGAGTCCGGCCAGATCGACGGCGTCCACGCTGCCTGCGCGCAGCAGTACGGCCTTGAACTGCTCCAGCCCGTCACGGGTGATGCCGCCACGCGAGAATCCGTTCTGCTCGAGGATCTCCACCAGCGCCTTCGCGGTACCGCTCGAGCCCACCGCCTCCTCCCACCCCGCTTCGCGGTAGGCGGCGGAAATCGTCTGCAACTCGCGGCGTGCGGCGAGCTCCGCTTCCTTCAGGCTGCGCTTGTCGATCTTGCCTTCGGGAAAGAAGCGCAGGCTGAAGCCGACGCAGCCCATGTAACGGGACTCCAGCAGCAGCGGTTCGAAGCTCTTGCCGACGATGAATTCGGTCGACCCGCCGCCGATATCGACGACGAGCTGCTGCTTGTGGGGGTCGGGCAGCGTGTGCGCCACGCCGACGTAGATCAGCCGCGCCTCCTCGCGCCCGGCGATGACCTCGATCGGGAACCCGAGAGCGGCCTCGGCGCGGATCAGGAACTCGGGCGCGTTCTTGGCCACGCGCAGCGTATTGGTCGCCACCGCCCTCACGCGGGCAGGGGGAAAGTCGCGCAAGCGCTCCTGAAACCGCAGCAGCGCCGCTACGCCGCGCTGCTGCGAGGCCAGGTCGAGCTTCTTGTCCAGCGAGAGGCCGGCGGCGAGACGCACCGCCTCCTTCAGCCCGTCGAGAGGGTAGATCTGGTCATTGACGATGCGCCCGACCTGAAGCCGGAAACTGTTCGAACCCAGGTCAATCGCTGCAATCAGATCTCGCATCATCGTTTCGGAAACTGACGCCCCAGGCGCCGAGGCTGCCGATTCTAGCACCGGGTCCGCCGACTCCGTCGTGCGCATCGGAGGCGCCGCGAAGCCCGATCACCTCCATGGGCGAGGCCTGCATCGTCATCAAGCCGCAACGAAAGTGTCACATAATCATGAACGTCGCATCGCGCCCAGGACTCTCCATGCATACGCCACGCTCGACCCGTACCCACCCCCCCGAACATTTCCTCAACCGCGAACTGTCCTTGCTGCAGTTCCAGCGCCGCGTGCTCGCCCAGGCGGCCGACCCTACCGTGCCGCTGCTCGAGCGCCT
>DMCZ01000254.1:3683-11983 GCA_003446655.1 Thauera sp.
GCAAGTCGGGCGAGGATGGCATCGCGCCGGCCGACCTGCTCGAGCGCGTGAGCGACGAGGTGCACGAGATCATCTCGGAGCAGTATTCACTGCTCAACGACGACATCCTGCCCGCGCTGGAGAAGGAAGGCGTGGTCTTCCTGCGTCGCAGCCTGTGGTCCGAGGCCCAGCGCGCCTGGATTCGCGACTACTTCATGCGCGAGGTCATGCCGGTGCTGACGCCGATCGGCCTGGATCCCGCCCACCCCTTTCCGCGCGTGCTGAACAAGAGCCTGAACTTCGCCGTCGAACTCGAAGGTCGCGACGCCTTCGGCCGCGATTCGGGCGCAGCGATCGTGCAGGCGCCGCGCGCGCTGCCGCGCGTCATCCGTCTGCCGCGGGAGCTGTGCGAGCAGGAGTACGCCTTCGTGTTCCTGTCCTCGGTGCTGCACGCCCACGTTGGTGAGCTCTTCACCGGCATGAACGTGCTCGGTTGCTACCAGTTCCGCGTCACCCGCAACTCCGACCTGTTCGTCGATGAGGAGGAGGTCAAGGACCTGCGTGCCTCGCTCAAGGGCGAACTGCAGCAGCGCCACTTCGGCGATGGCGTGCGCCTCGAGGTGGCCGACAACTGCTCGGACGAGATGGCGAGCTTCCTGTTGCAGCACTTTCACCTGACGCCCGACGACCTGTACCGGACGCCCGGCATCGTCAACCTGGTCCGCCTGATGCAGGTACCGGACTGGGTCGATCGGCCGGATCTGAAATACACGCCCTTCGTTCCGGGTCTGCCCAAGGCGCTCGACAAGCGTCGCCAACTCTTCACCGCGATCCGCAGCGGTGACATCCTGCTCCATCACCCCTTCCAGAGCTTCGCCCCGGTGATCGATCTGCTGCGTGCGGCCGCGGACGATCCGCAGGTGCTGGCGATCAAGATGACGGTGTATCGCACCGGCACCGACTCGGTGCTGATGGAGCATCTCGCGCGCGCTGCACAGAAGGGCAAGGAAGTGACCGTGGTGCTCGAGCTGATGGCGCGCTTCGACGAGGAGGCCAACATCACGCTGGCCAACCGCCTGGAGGAAGTCGGCGCCCACGTGGTGTATGGGGTGTTCGGCTACAAGACCCACGCCAAGCTGCTGATGATTGTGCGCCGCGAGGAAGACGGCCTGCGTCGTTACGTTCACATGGGTACGGGGAACTACCACCCCCGCACCACGCGCTTCTACACCGACTTCGGTCTGCTCACCTGCAACAAGGAGATCGGCGAGGATGTCGCCGCCGTGTTCAAGCAGCTCACCGGACTGGGTACGGCGACCGAACTGCGTCACCTGTGGCAGGCGCCGTTCACGCTGCAGCCGAACGTGGTGGCCGCCATCCGCCGCGAGGCCTCGATCGCCCGCGAGGGCCGCCGCGCACGCGTGATCGCGAAGATGAATGCGCTGCTCGAGCCGGAGACGATCGAGGCGTTGTACGAGGCCTCGCAGGCCGGCGCCGAGATCGATCTGATCGTGCGCGGCCCCTGCGCGCTGCGCCCTGGCGTGCCCGGGCTATCCGAGAACATCCGCGTGCGCTCGGTGGTTGGCCGCTTCCTCGAGCACCATCGCATCTTTCACTTCCATGCCGACGGCGAGGACCTGATGTACCTCTCGAGTGCCGACTGGATGGATCGCAACTTCTTCCGCCGCATCGAGATCGCCTTCCCGGTGCTCGATCCGCGCCTCAAGCGGCGGGTGATGAAGGAAGGCCTGCGCCCCTACCTTGGCGACAACTGCCAGGCGTGGGACATGCAGCCCGATGGCAAGTACCGTCGCAAGCATGCGCGCAGCATCCGGCGCGCGGCGCAGCTGATCCTGCTGAGGGAACTCGCAGCGAGCAGCTGAGGCGTCCAGCGGGACGGCCCTCGTGCGAGCAAGCGCGGCGGCCGTCCTCCGCCGCAGCCGTGTCGGCGTCGGATCTCGAACGGCCTTACTTGCGCTGGGCGTCGATCACGCCCGAAACCTCGCGGATCAGCGTGATCGCGCGCTGCACCTGCTTGATGCCGCCCACCTCCATCGTGAAGCGCATGTAGGCCGTGCCTTTTTTGGTCAGGGTGTTGACCGCGATCACATTCAGCTTCTCGCGCGACAGCACTTCGGAAATGTCGCGCAGCAGTCCCTGGCGATCCATTGCCTGCACGCTGATATCGACCTGGTAAAGGGCCGTGCGGTTATCGTGCGCCTTCTCGCCCCACTCCGCGGGGATGACCCGCTCGGAGTGCTTGCGCGCAAGCTCCTGGAAGTCGCTGCAGTCGACGCGATGGATGGAGATGCCTCGGCCCCGGGTGACGAAACCTTCGATGGCATCGGGCGGCGCTGGCTTGCAGCAGCGCGACAGCGAGGTCATCAGCTTGCCCACGCCGACGATCAGGATCTTGTCCTGATTGTCGCCAGAGCGGCTGCGACTGACGACGAACTCCGGTTCGGCCCCGGCCGCCGGCTCGGGGACGTTGCCTTCGCGCAGCGCGGTTTGCATCGCCCGCGGACCGACCTCGCCGCGCCCGGCGGCCAGGTACAGCGCCTCGGCGTTCTTGAAGCCGAGCCGCTCCGCCAGTCCGTCGATGTTGGCCTGGGCGTGGCCGTCGCGCTGCATCTCTTTGGTGACGAAGCTACGCCCGCGGTTGAGCAGCTCTTCTTCGTCGAGCTGGGCGAAATACTGCTTGATCTTCGTACGCGCCCGCGACGTGGCGACATAGCCCTGGCGCGCGTCCAGCCAGTCCCGTGAGGGGCCGCCCTCCTTGGCGGTGACGATCTCGACCGTCTGCCCGCTCTCGAGCCGGGTGTTGAGCGGCACGAGGTGACCGTCCACCTTCGCTCCGCGGCAGTGGTGACCGACGTCGGTGTGCAGGCGGTAGGCGAAGTCCACCGGGGTCGCGCCACGGGGCAGGTCTACGACCTTGCCCTGCGGGGTCAGCACGTACAGCGTGTCATCGAGCGAGGCACGCTTGAACTGCTCCAGCCAGTGCGCCGAGTCGGTGACTTCGTCGCGCCACGACAGCAGGTTGCGCAGCAGCGCGATCTTCTCGTCGTAGTCACCGCCGTCCCTGGCGCCTTCCTTGTAGCGCCAGTGCGCCGCGACCCCAAGCTCGGCGTGCCTGTGCATGTCGAAAGTGCGGATCTGCACCTCGAGCGCGCGACCGTCGCCCGCCAGCACCGCGGTGTGCAGCGACTGGTAGTTGTTGCCCTTGGGCTTGGTGATGTAGTCGTCGAACTCCTGCGGGATCGGCTGCCACATCTGGTGCACCAGCCCGAGCACGGTGTAGCAGTCCTTGATCTCGGGTACCAGCACACGCAGCGCGCGAATGTCGAACACCTGCGAAAAGTCGAGCCGCTTCTTCCGCATCTTGTTGTAGATGCTGTAGATGTGCTTGGCCCGGCCGGTGATCTCGGCCTCAATGCCTACCGCCGCGAGTTCGCTCTTGAGGCGTTCGATCGCATCGTGAATGAACTGCTCGCGCTCGACCCGACGCTCGTCGAGCATCTTGGCGATGCGCTTGTAGGTGTCGGGCTCGATGAAGCGGAAGGACAGGTCCTCGAGTTCCCACTTGATCTGCCACACGCCGAGCCGGTTGGCCAGCGGTGCGTAGATGTCCAGGCTCTCGCGCGCCACTTCGACGCGCGCGTCGCCCGGCAGGTCGGTGTAGTAGCGCAGGGTCTGCGTGCGCGAAGCCAGTCTCACCAGCACGACGCGGATGTCCTCGACCATCGCCAGCAGCATCTTGCGCAGCACCTCGGTCTGCGCCCGGATCTCAGGAGCGGACGTCGTCGCCGTCAGGCGGGTCAGCACGCGCAGGCCGTTGAGCTTGTGCAGTCCGCGCACCAGGCCGGCGACGGCTGAACCGAAGCGAGCGCCGATCTCCTCGCCCGGGTCCTCGAGTTCTTCCCAGGCCGCAAACAACAGCGCCGCAAGCCGGGTCTCCGCATCCAGGCGCAGCGAGGCCGTGATCAGCGCCGCCCCGAGAGCGTGTGTCCACATCGGCTCGCCCGTTCCCAGAACCTTGCCCTCGTAAAGCGCTGCGATCCAGTCGAGGGCCTCTTCCACACGCGCGCGCTCCTCGGGTTCGAGCCCGGCGGCAAGCATGTCGATGGGTGGCGCGGTATCGCCCTGGGAGATCGCGTGGGTGACGGAAACCATGAGCGCGATTATCCCACATCGGGCAATCCTTCGCGGGCGGCTCGATTCACGGCTCGAATTTACGGGCAGTCCTCGCACGCGCTCGACCTGCGCTCGACGTCGTCGATCCGGGGGCGGCTGTGCGATGATCGTGCTCGTTGTCCGGGCCCCGCATCCGGGGCCGCCACCTCCTTCCGATTCAAGTTCCGATGCTGGATTTTGTTCGCCGACTTCTCGGTCCGCTTCTGGGTGGTGCAACGCCTGCCCGCGAGGTGTCCGCCGCACAGTGGGAGCGTGTCGAACGCACCCTGCCCTCCCTCGACCGCCTGCTCACGGACGAACGCGTGCGGCTGCGCGCGATGGCGCTCGAGTTCCTCCGCCGCAAGCAGTTCCACGGCGCGCAGGGTCTGCAGCTTGACGACGACATGCTGCTGGCGATCGCGCTGCAGGCGAGCCTGCCTGTGCTCAACATTGGCCTGCAGGCCTATGAGGGCTGGGTCGGAGTCGTCGTATACCCGGGCGATTTCGTGATTCCGCGGCGCACGGTCGATGAGGCCGGCGTGCTGCACGAATACGACGATGAGGTGCTCGGTGAGGCCTGGGAAGGCGGACCGGTCCTGATCGCGTGGTTTGACGACGACGGCGGGCCGGCGGGGGTGAACGTGGTGATCCATGAGTTCGCACACAAGCTCGACATGGAAAACGGCGGTGTCGACGGCTTGCCACGCCTGCGTCCGGGGATGTCGCGCGAGGCCTGGGCCGAGGCTTTCGCGCGCGCTTACGAAGAGTTCTGCGCCGAGGTCGATCGCGGCATGCCCACGGAGATCGACCCCTACGGCGCCGAGCACCCGGGCGAGTTCTTCGCCGTGGTGTCCGAGGCCTTCTTCGAGACGCCCCAGGTGCTCAAGCGGCACTTCCCTGCGGTGTATGCGCAGCTATGCTTGTTTTATGGACTCGACCTGGCGGCTCGTGCGTCGATGGCCCCGCCTGCCGGTCAAATCTGACCCTCCTTCCGGAGCGCCCCCATGAGCGAGCGCAAGCGCCTGCTGATCGTCTTCCACACCCAGAGCGGCAACACCGGGCGGCTCGCCGACGCGGTCCTGGCCGGCGCGCGCCGAGCCGGCGAGGTTGACACGGTGATGAAGCGCGCCTTCGACGCCGGCACCGCCGACCTGCTCGCATGCCACGGCCTGCTGCTAGGCACGCCCGAGAACTTCGGCTACATGTCGGGCGCACTCAAGGACTTCTTCGACCGCACCTACTACCCCTGCGAGGGCAAGCTCACGGGCCTGCCCTACGCGGTATTCGTGAGCGCGGGCAACGACGGCACCGGCGCGGTGCGCGAGATCGGCCGCATCGCCAATGGCTATGGCTGGAAGGCGGTGGCCGAGGCGCTCATCGTGCGCAAGGAGATCACCCCTTCAGACCTCGCCAGCGCCGAAGAACTTGGCGAAGCACTGGCCGCCGGGCTGGCGATGGGCGTGTTCTGAGCACTGTCCTTCACGGCGAGAGAGCACCGCAGCGCTAGCGGCGGCAGGTTCCGTCAAGCTTCTTCCAATTGGCGCAAGCGGCTTTCATTGAGTGAAAACAAACGGGATTGGCAGACGGTCCCGCCATGGCCTAAGCTGAAAGCGCTTCTGTCGCTCGAATGCACCGGGTCTGTCCGGCAGATCCCACGATTCAACCCGCAACGGAGGGTGCCTTATGGCCATTACCTGGATTCTGGTTGCCAACGCCAGCCTGGCGAAGCTTTATGCGAACCTTGGCCCCAACAAGGGCCTGACGCTGGTCAAGGAACTGATCCACCCGGAAAGCAGGCAAAAGAACGGCGAACTCGTCTCCGACCGGTCGGGCGCCATGGCGGCGGCCGGCTCGAGCGGCGGATCCATGCAGCCACAGACCTTGCCAAAGCAGCACGAAGCCAAGGTTTTCGCACAGGAGATCGCCCAGGCGCTTTATCAGGGGCGCACCACGAATGCGTTCAAGCGCGCGATCCTGGTCGCGCCACCTGCGTTCATGGGATTGCTCAACGCAGTCATTGACGGCCCGACGGCACAACTGATCACCGATCGCTTCGAAAAGGACTACACCAAGACCCCGGAGAACGAGCTCGGGGAAAGACTGGGTTCCACGATCTTTCTCTGATGAGGAGGACCTCCCGCAGATGCTTCACGAATGTTCTGTCACTCGCCGAAGGCCGATGGGCCGGACGCAAAGGAGGGCGTGTTTGAGTTTGGCACGAAGGATCGATCCAACCTGCTGAAGGCAACACCAGTCAGACCATCTTGTCTCCACTCGCGAGACCGGGGCGCACCAAGGCAGCCCCAAAGACAACGGGGCGCTGTGCGCCCCGTGCCGTTTCATGAGCCGGTTTTTCCGGGGCCGCCCGGGGCGTCAGCGCCGGGTCGGGTCGGGTTCCCCGTCACCGAGCGGCCAGCGACCAAGCACTCGGTAGTGCGCCCCGACGCCGTCGGGTTCTGAAGCAACCAGCACGAAGCTCGCGACGGGCCAGCGCAGCGCTGGTATTTCGGTGCCGGGTGGTGGCCGCAGGGCATTGCGCACCAGCGTCACATGGGCGTTGAACGCGCGGTCGTCCAGCTCGAATCCGGCAGCACGCAGTCTCATACCGAGCCCCTCAGCCAGCGTCGTGAGGGGCGCTGAAGGACGACCGCATCCAGCCCACAGGATGCGATTGCCGTACCAACTGCCCACCCGATCGAGCGCAAGGACGAAGCGCGCACCTTTCACCGACTGCGCGACGCTTGCGAGCGCCTCCAGCCTCGAGGCCTCGACATCGCCGAGAAAGCTCAGCGTGAGATGTATCGTGTCGCGCCGCATGAGGCGCCCGCCGCAGGCGGCCTGCAAGGCACGTCCGCGGGCATGCAGCGCAGCCGCGGTGGCGGCGTCCGGCCACAGCGCGAAGAAGACGCGCGAGCGCGCAGGGCGATCGGTCGCGGGGGCGCGCCCGCTCACGCTGCGCGCGCGAGCAGCGCGACCACCTGGGCCGCAATTCCTTCCCCGCGGCCGGTGAAGCCGAGCTTCTCGGTGGTCTTGCCCTTGATGTTGATCGCACCCGGCTCCATCGCCAGGTCCGCGGCGATGTTCTCCACCATCGCCGGCGCATAGGGCAGCACGCGCGGCGCCTTGCAGATCAGCGTGGCGTCGATGTTGACCACCTGCCAGCCCGCCGCGCGAACGCGCGCAAAGGCTTCGCGCAGCAGCACGCGACTGTCGGCGCCGGCATGGGCGGGATCGGTGTCCGGGAACAGCCGGCCGATGTCGCCGAGCCCGGCCGCGCCCAGCAAGGCGTCGGTGACGGCATGCAGCAGCACGTCGGCATCGGAGTGGCCGAGCAGGCCCTGAGCGAAGGGAATGCGCACGCCGCCCACGATCAGCGCACGACCGGGAACCAGCGCGTGGACGTCGAAGCCCTGGCCAATACGGAACGGGAAGTTCATCTGGTCTGCCCCTGGCGATGTTGAAGGATCCACTCGGCCAGGTGCAGATCGAGCGGATAGGTGACCTTGAGGTTGGTGGCGTCGCCCTGCACCAGACGCGGCCGCAGGCCTGCGGCCTCGATCGCGCTGGCTTCGTCGGTGACGTCCTTGGCGTGTTCGAGCGCGCGGCGCAGCATCACGTAGCGGAACATCTGCGGTGTCTGCGCCTGCCACAGGCTGTCGCGCGGCACGGTCTCGAGCACATGGCGGCGTTCGTCCGCGCGTTTGAGCGTGTCCGCTACCGGCACCGCGAGCAGGCCACCGACTTCTTCGCGAGCGAGCTCGCGCACCAGGGTCTCGACATGCCAGGGTGCCAGGCACGGGCGCGCAGCATCGTGCACCAGGACCCAGTCCGACTGCGCCACCTCACCGGCGATCGCGCGCAAGCCACCGAGCACGCTGTCGGCCCGTGTCGCCCCGCCGCAGAACAACGGGCGCAGCTTGGGTCCGAGCATCGTCCAGTCGTGACGCGACCACTCACGGTCGTCCACCGACAGGATCACGAAGACCTGATCGATCTCGGGCGCAGCGCACAACACGGAGAGCGCATGGTGGATCAGCGGCCGTCCGAGCAGCGGCAGGTACTGCTTGGGTCGGGCGGCACCCATGCGCGAGCCGCTGCCGGCGGCTGGCACGATGGCAAAGTGGCGTGGCTGGAAAGTCTGCATGGGC
>DMCZ01000036.1:0-6366 GCA_003446655.1 Thauera sp.
GCACCCGATCTTCGGTCTGGTCTCGATCGTGGCCGACCGGATCCGCGAGTACGAAGCACGCGTCCATCCGTGGCCGGCGTTGCCGCCGTCCGAGTTGCTGCGCGAGTTGATGGCCGAGCACGGCATCCGCCAAAGCGACCTGCCCGAGGTCGGTACGCAGTCGGTGGTGTCCGAGGTTCTGGCAGGCAAGCGCGGGCTGAACCTGCGGCAGATCAAGGCCTTGTCCGAACGCTTCAAGGTTCCGATGGAAGTGTTCGCAGGCTGATGCTGCATGGCATGACCGCGCAGGCCTGACGAAAGCTGGCGACTGAACATGCAAGCGGCGTCGCAATCACAGCGACGCCGCTTGCCTTTCCGGCAGCCTGCACGGGCTGCCGGTCAGCAGACCCTTACTGGCGGGCCATCGCCATCCTGATGACTTCCACCGGGTCGAGCAGGTGATCCAGGTCTTCTGCGGCCTCGTCGATCGCCAGTTGCACCCCCTTCACCTTACCGTTGAAGGAATTGTTGCCGGGCGCATAGTCCGGTGACACCGCCGAACCGCCATCCTTGCCGACATCCAGACCATCGTCGGCCGAGAAGATCATCGCCAGCGTGGCGCCGACTTCGCCCTCACCATCCTTCTGGCCATCGACATACAGCGTCACCTTGCCGCCCTTGCCAAGCCCGCCACCGGCATAGGCGAACTCCATGCGCACCTGATGCTCCCCAGGCGACATGACCGAAGCGCCCTCGATCATGAAGTGCTTGAAGCCGCCCCAGTTGTAGCAGTACTTGAGCTTGCCGCCCTTGGCGTACAGGCTCCAGCCGCCGATATCGGCGCCCTGCGCGATGATCACGCCCTCGGCACCGCCTTGCGGCACCACGATCTGGGCGGTCACGGAGTGCGACTTGTTCTTGATGTTGAGGACACAGTTCTCACTAAGGTGCCCCATACCGCCGGCCAGCAGCTGGGTCTTACCTTTCACGAGCACCGGCCGCCCTGCGATATCAGGGTTCAGCTTCTCGAAGATCCGGTCATCCATGGGCAGCACCTTGTTGCGCGTCGCCTCGATGATCCACAGCCGCTGCAGTTCGCGCAGCTTGTCCGGCATCTCTTTCGACAGATCCCTGGCCTGCGTCCAGTCCTTGGTGGTGTCATAGAGTTCCCACTCGTCGTCATCGAGCGCGGGCTTCACGTTCGGAATCCACGGCGTGTAGTGCTTGGTCACCGCGGTCCAGCCCTTGTGATAGATGGCCCGGTTGCCCATGACCTCGAAGTACTGCGTTTCGCGGACTTCCGGCGCCTTGGCGTCGTTGAAGGTCGGCAGCATGCTGACCCCGTCGATCGGATCCTGCTGGATGCCGTCGACGGAAACCGGCTCGGGGATGCCCGCGGCCGCGAGGATGGTCGGCGCCACGTCGATGACATGCGCGAACTGCGTGCGCAGCTCGCCCTTCGCCTGGATACCCTTCGGCCAATGCACGACCGTGCCATTGCGCGCAGACGACAACAAGCAGGCACCGCACTGGGAATCGGCCGCGAACCGCAAGGCGCCGCCCCCCCCACCCCTCATTGATGGGCAAGCTCAACGGCATGTTTTCAGGCCACGACTCCAGCCGCCCGCCGGCCACCGAAACCAAGGCGGTCAAGGAACTCACGCACCAACTCAAGTCGTCCAACGAGCTTGCCGAAGACCGCACCGTCCTCGCCATCAAGCGGACGGTGATGGGGGCCGATCGCACGCTGATGGCCTGGCTGCGCACCGCCTTGTCGATGATCAGCTTCGGCTTCACGATCTACAAGGTGCTCGAAGGGCTCAAGGGCGGGGAGGTCGGCGTGGTCGCCCAGCAATACGAACCGCGCACCGTGGGCCTGTTTCTGGTGGGCCTCGGCACCCTGTCGATGGTCATGGGCACCGTCGAGTACTGGTTCTCGATCAAGGGCATGCAACCCGTCGCCACGGTCACGATCTGGAAGCGGCCGTCGTTCATCATGGCCATGATCGTCTCCCTCGCGGGCCTGTCGGTGTTCGTCAGCATCATCGCGAACCTGCTCTGAGAGCACGCATGGAAGCGCCCCGCCTCCTCGAAACGGGCCTCGCGGCGCTGCTCCTGGCGGTGGCCTTCCTCGTCGGCGAGCGCACCCGCATTCTCGGCCGGCTGCTCGCGCCGCGCAGCCTCACCTCGTTCGGCGGCGGCATGGCGGCCGCTTATGTGTTTCTCCACGTCATGCCGGAACTGCACGGCGCACGACACGCCTTTACGGAGGCCGCGACCGTGGCGCTGCCCTATGAAGGCAAGGCGATCTATTACCTGGCCCTGGCCGGATTCCTGAGCTTCTACGGCATCAGGCACTTCCACACGCGCCAGGCAAACGCGCGCGACAGCAAGCCGGATAGCCTGGACTTCCAGGTCCAGATCGGCGGCTTCGCCGCCTACGCCTGGCTGATGGGCTATCTGCTGCTGCGCGGGCTCGAAGCGCAGCATGCCGCCATCGGGCTGTACGCGGTCGCAATGGGTTTCCACTGTCTCGCGATCAACCGCGACCTGAGCGACGAATACGGCAGTGCTTACCGTCGTAGCGGTCGCTTCATCCTCGCCGGCATGGCGCTCGCCGGCTGGGCAAGCGCGGCGGTGCTCGACCTGCCCGCCAGCCTGATCCCGCTGCTGCTCGCCTTCCTGTCGGGCGCCGTGATCATGAACAGCCTGATCCTGGAACTGCCGACGGAAAAGGATGGCCGCTTCTGGCCCTTCCTGACCGGCGGCCTCCTCTACGGTCTCGTCCTGCTGCCCCTCGGCTGAAGGCAAGACATCTCGCAATGGAAGACACCCGAAATGGACGACATCTGGCTTCGCATCCTCGACAACATGAGCGACCGCGTCAGCGGCCCGTTCAAGTTCCGGCTGCTGCTGCAACCGCTGATGGCGGCGTTCTTCGCCATCAAGGCCGGGCTGCTCGACGCACGGACCGGCAAGCCGCCCTACTTCTGGGCGCTGGCCACCCATCCGGAGCACCGGATCGACATGCTGAAGGATGGCTGGAAGGACGTCAGCAAGGTCTTCCTGATCGCGGTCGTGCTCGATGTCGCCTACCAGATCGTCGTGCTGCGCTTCGTGTATCCGGGCGAAGTGATCCTCGTCGCGTTCACGCTGGCGATCCTGCCCTACCTGCTTCTGCGCGGGCTGGTCACCCGCATTGCCAGAAAGCGCTGATCACGAACCGGCGACTTATGAAGCGGCGGCTTACAATGGCGGGCCTTGCTTCAATTGCCGATGCCACAGATGAAGATCGCCACCTGGAACGTCAACTCGCTCAAGGTCCGCCTGCCCCAGGTCCTCGACTGGCTCGCCGCCAACCGCCCCGATGCGCTGTGCCTGCAGGAACTGAAGCTCGAGGACAAGGCCTTCCCGGTCGCCGAGCTTGAAGCCGCCGGCTACCACGCTGTCTTCATCGGCCAGAAGACCTACAACGGCGTCGCCATCCTGAGCCCGCAGCCGATCGACGAGGCCAGCGTGGTGCGCAACATCCCCGGCTTCGAGGACGAGCAGAAGCGCATCATCGCCGCCACGATCGCCGGCGTGCGCGTGGTGTGCGGCTACTTTCCCAATGGCCAGGCGGTGGGCTCGGACAAGTTCGAGTACAAGCTGCGCTGGCTCGCCGCGCTCACCGACTGGCTGCGCGAGGAGCTGAAGACGCACGAGCGCCTGGTGCTGGCGGGCGACTTCAACATCGCCCCCGAGGACCGCGACGCCCATCCGGACTGGAAGGACGAGATCCATGTCTCGGAACCCGAACGCGCCGCCTTCCGCGCGCTGCAGGACCTCGGCCTGATCGACGCCTTCCGCCTCTTCGAGCAGCCCGAGCGCGCGTTCTCGTGGTGGGACTACCGGATGATGGCCTTCCGCCGCAATTTCGGCCTGCGCATCGACCATCTGCTGGTGTCGCCCGCGCTGCGCGAGGCGTGCCGCAGTTGCGTGGTGGACAAGGAACCGCGCCGGCTGGAGCGACCGTCGGACCACGCGCCGGTCGTGCTGGAGCTGGCGCTGGGCGCCTGACGCTGCAGCGCCCTGCCGCAATCCGCAAGACAATGCACCGATGAGTTCGAACACCGCTTCCGGCTCTGCGCCAACGACCGAGACCGAGCGCCTGGAAAGCCGCTACCCGGTACTCGCGGCGCTGTCCCCGCCAGCACATGCCCGCCTGCTGCAAAGCGCCCACTGGATGCGCGTGCCCGCCGGCGCGATGCTGTTCGACGACCGCCAGGCCTGCGAGGGCTTCCCCTTCGTGGTCGAGGGCACGGTGCGGGTGAGCAAGTGCGCGCCGAGCGGGCGCGAGCTGCCGCTCTACCGCGTCGGCCCGGGCGAGACCTGCATCATCTCGTCGTCCTGCCTGCTCGGCCACGAGGACTACAACGCTCGCGGGGTCACCGAGTCCGACACGCTGCTGATGCTGCTGCCGAAGGCGGTTTTCGACGAGATGATGGCCGAGCGCCCCTTCCGCGACTTCGTCTTCCACCTCTTCGCCGAGCGCATTGCCGACCTGATGCAGCTGATCGAGGAGGTCGCCTTCCGCAAGCTCGACCAGCGCCTGGCGGCCCTGCTGCTCGGCAAGGGCCGGCTGCTGCACGTCACCCATCAGCAGCTCGCCGACGAGCTCGGCAGCGTGCGCGAGATCGTCAGCCGCCTGCTCAAGAGCTTTGCCGACCAGGGGCTGGTGAGACTCGGGCGCGAACAGGTCGAGATCCTCGACCCCGCCGGGTTGCGCCGGCTGTCGGCGGAAGGCTCGGGCAAAGCCTGAACGGGCACGCTCCGCCACGACCGGCGCGGGCGCCCGAAGCGTCATCGCATGGGGATGCCCCCCGCGTACGCTGCCTTGAGCGCCGATCACGCAACGCTTGTGTAACCATGGTTACAGACGACAAACATGCTGGCGTGATTCAATCGCCGCACTACCCCACTTCTGTCAGGAGAGCACCATGAAAACCAACGTTGGCGGCATCGACAAGATCATCCGCATCCTTGCTGGCGTGGCACTGATCGCCTGGGCGCTGATGGGCGGCCCGGTCTGGGCCTGGATCGGCATCGTCCCGCTCGCCACCGGCCTGCTCGGCTGGTGCCCGGCCTACACCCTGTTCGGCATGAACACCTGCCCGCTGAACAAGAAGTAGGACCTGGCCGCGCCTCCGCCGGCACGGCGGCAGGCCGGGACCGCAGCCTCATCCGAGCAGGACGGCGCGCGAACGCACCGATACACGGGCGTTCGCGCAGTCCCGCTGTTGCATCAAGGGTGCATCAGCGAAGCGCGGCGCAGTGGTTGGCGATGGCGACGTACTGCGCCACCGAAAGCTTCTCGCCGCGCAGCCCCGGGTCGATGTGCAACGCATCGAAATCGGCCTCGTCCAGGAACGCGCGCAAGGTGTTGCGCAAGGTCTTGCGGCGCTGTCCGAACGCGGCCGTGACGATGCGGCCCAGCAATTCCTCGTCCTTCGCGCCCAGTTGATCCGCCGGCAGCGGCGCCATGCGCACGATGCTCGACATCACCTTCGGCGCCGGCCGGAACGCGCCCGGCGGCACGTCGAACAGGCGCCCCATCCGGAAGCGGTACTGCAGCATCACCGAAAGCCGGCCGTATTCCTCGGTACCCGGCTCGGCCACCATGCGCATCACCACCTCCTTCTGCAACATGAAGGTCATGTCCTTCACGCTGTCGGCGAAGCCGGCGAGGTGGAAGAGGATCGGCGTGGAAATGTTGTAGGGCAGATTCCCGACGATGCGCAGCCGCTGGCGGTCCTGCGCGCCCTCGTCGTTGCAAAGGCTGCCGAAGTCGAACTTCAGCGCATCGCCTTCGTGCACCGTGATCTGCGCGGGCGTGAAGCGCTCGTGCAGGCGGGCAATGAGGTCGCGGTCGATCTCGACCACATGCAGGTGACCGAGGCGCTCGATCAGCGGTTCGGTCATCGCCCCCAGCCCGGGGCCGATCTCCACCATCAGCTCGCCCGGCTGCGGACGGATGCCGTCGATGATCTTGCGGATGATGTTGGGGTCGGAAAGGAAGTTCTGGCCAAAGCGCTTGCGCGCGCGATGGCCGTCGGTTTCGAGGTCGTGCATGGGAATCCTTTGCCTGTGCGCTCAGCCCGCCGGGCGCGCCGTCGCCATCTCTATCGCCAGCTCGATCGCAGCGAACAGGCTTCCGGGGTCGGCGCGACCACTGCCTGCGAGGTCGAGGGCGGTACCGTGGTCGACCGAGGTGCGGATGATCGGCAGGCCGAGCGTGACATTGACGCCGCCGCCGAAGCTGGCGTGCTTGAGCACGGGCAGGCCCTGGTCGTGGTACATCGCCAGCACCGCGTCGCCCTGCTCGAGCGTGTGCGGCACGAACAGCGT
>DMCZ01000036.1:6651-6927 GCA_003446655.1 Thauera sp.
CGCCCCATGTGCCCGCCCTCGCCCGCATGCGGGTTGAGACCGGCGACCAGGATGCGCGGCGCCGCGAGGCCAAAGTGGCGCTTCAGGTCGGCGTCGAGGATGCGCAGGGTCTCTTCCAGCATTTCAGGCGTGATCGCAGCCGGCACCGCGGCCAGCGGCAGGTGGGTGGTGGCGAGCGCGACCCGCATGCCGCCGCCCACCAGCATCATCACCACCCGCGGCGTGCCGGTATGTTCGGCGAGGTATTCGGTGTGGCCCTGTCTCTTATACACATCT
>DMCZ01000133.1:0-3201 GCA_003446655.1 Thauera sp.
GCTGACATGGCCAAGCCCACCCACAGTCAGTGGTCGTCGCGGATGGGCTTCGTGCTCGCCCCCCCCGGTTCGGCCGTCGGCCTCGGCAACATCTGGAAGTTTCCCTACATGGTCGGCCAGAGCGGCGGTGCCGCCTTCGTGCTCGTATACCTGGCCTGCATCGCGCTCATCGGCGTGCCGATCCTGGTGTCGGAATGGATGATCGGCCGCCGCGGCCAGAAGAACCCCATCAACACCATGGCGCAGCTCGCCCGCCAGAACGGCCACAGCACGAACTGGGCGGTGGTCGGCGCGGTTGGCGTGTTCGCCGCCTTCCTGATCCTGTCCTTCTATTCGGTGATCGGCGGCTGGGCGCTGGCCTACATGCGCGACGCTGCAACCGGCGCCTTCAGCGGGCTGGACAAGGCCGCGATCGGCGGCGCATTCGAGGGCTTCCTCGCGCGCCCGGGTGAATTGCTGACCTGGCACTCGATCTTCATGCTGCTGACGGTTGTCGTGGTCGCGCTAGGCGTATCGGGTGGCCTCGAGCGTGGCACCAAGCTGATGATGCCGGCGCTGGCGCTCATCCTGATCGTGCTGGTTGGCTACGGCATGACCACCGGCAGCTTCGGCGACGCGCTGGCCTACCTCTTCAACCCGGACTGGAGCAAACTCGACGGCTCAGTGCTGCTCGCCGCGCTCGGCCACGCCTTCTTCACGCTGTCGCTCGGCATGGGGATCATGATGGCCTACGGCTCCTACCTGGGTCAGGAGGTCGACCTGCTGCGTACCGCGCGCACGGTGGTGATCATGGACACCGTGTTTGCGCTGTGCGCCGGCCTCGCGATCTTCCCGATTGTGTTCGCCAACGGCCTCGACCCCGCGGCCGGACCCGGCCTGGTGTTCGTCACGCTGCCCCTGGCCTTCGGCAACATGGGCGGCGGTCTGGTGCTGGGTGCGCTGTTCTTCCTGCTGCTGACCTTCGCGGCGCTGACCTCGTCGATCTCGCTGCTCGAGCCGGTGGTCGAGCTGCTCGAGGAGCGCACGCCGCTCAGTCGCGTGGGCGCCACGATCGTGGCCGGAAGCACCATCTGGGCGCTGGGCATCGCCGCCCTGCTCTCCTTCAACCTTTGGGCGGACGTGAAGCCGCTCGGCATGAACATCTTCGACCTGCTCGACTATGCGACCAGCAAGTTCATGCTGCCGCTGGCCGGCCTGGGCGCGATCGTGTTCGCCGCGTGGAAGCTCGACCAGCAGGGCGTGAAGGCCGAACTTGGCCTCGGCAACGCCGGCTTCGGACTGTGGACGCTGCTGTCGCGCTACGTCGCGCCGGTGGGCGTGCTGTTCGTGTTCTGGAGCAACCTGTAAGTCACGCGACCGTCCTCGCCGCGACTGCAAACGGCCCTGCCCGCCTTACAGCGGCAGGGCCGTTTCGTTCTTGATCTCGCGCAGCGCCACCGCCGAGTGGGTGACGTCGATCTCGGGGATCTTGAGCAGGAAGTTGTGCATGAAGGCCGACAGCGCCTCCAGGCTGGGCAGGTAGAGCTTGAGCAGGCAGTCGGTCTCGCCGAGCAGCTCGTAGCACTCGACCACTTCCTCGCAGGCCTTCACCACCTTCTCGAAGCGATCGAGCACATCGCTGCTGTGCTGCTTCAGCTTGACCCGCACCCACACGCAGGTCCCCAGCCCGACCTTGTGCCGGTCGACCAGCGCCACGTAGCCGCGGATCACGCCCGCCTCCTCCATGTCGCGCACCCGCCGCCAGCACGGCGTCGGCGACATGCCCACCTTGTCGGCGAGGGCCTGGGTGCTGAGCGTGGAGTCCTTCTGCAGCAGGGTCAGGATGTGGCGCTGCGCCGGGTCGAGCTTCATGCCGGGCTCAGAGCACCTTGAGCAGTTCGACCTCGAACACCAGCGTTGCGTTGGGCGGGATCACGCCACCCGCGCCGCGCGCGCCGTAGCCGAGCTGAGGCGGGATGGTGAGCTTGCGCTTGCCGCCTTCCTGCATGCCCTGCACGCCCTCGTCCCAGCCGCGGATCACGTGGCCGGCGGCGAGCGGGAAGTTGAACGGATCGTTGCGATCCTTGCTGGAGTCGAACTTGCGCCCGTCGGTGAGCCAGCCGGTGTAATGCACCGACACCATGCGGCCCGCGACCGCGGTCTCGCCGGTGCCGACCTCGAGGTCCTCGATGACGAGGCCGCTGGCGGTGGTGGTCTGGGTCATGCGTCTCTCCTGGCTTGTTGGAAAGTCGGCATTCTACCCCTTGGCCCCCGGCATGCGCCGCACGCCGAAGCGGCTGCGGAACTTGGCGATCTTGGGCGCCACCACGTACTGGCAGTAGGGCTGGTCGCTGTTGTTGATGTAGTAGTCGTGATGTTCCTCCTCCGCCGGCCAGAAGGTCGGCGCGCGCTCGACGCGAGTGACGATGGCGCGCGGAAACACACGCTGCTCGCCCATCTCCTCGATCAGGTCGAGCGCGACGCGAAGCTGCGCGTCGCTGGTAACGAAGATGACCGAGCGGTACTGCGGGCCGACGTCATTGCCCTGGCGATCGACGGTGGTGGGGTCATGGATGGTGAAGAAGATCTCGAGCAGCTCGCGGTAGCTGACCCGCGCCGGATCGAAGACGATCTTCACCACTTCCGCATGGCCGGTTCCGCCGGTGCATACCTGGCGGTAGCTCGGGTCTTCGACCTGGCCTCCGCAGTAGCCAGGGACAACCTCGTCGACGCCGTCGACCAGATCGGACACCGCCTCCAGGCACCAGAAGCAGCCGCCGCCGAGGATGGCGGTTTCGAATTCGGGGGCGGTCTTGTTTTCGCTCATGTCATGGCTCCATCGGGGTTGGGGTTGCATCGAGAAAGACCATCCGATGCGCGATTCATTCCCGCGCCGCGACCCGGTGTCGCGGCGCGGGTTCGAGCCGGCGCTCAGCGGAATGAAAAACCGTAATGCAGGTCGAGCGCGGTGTCGGTTCCGCCGCGCGCGATGACCGACATCCGGCGTGAGATCTGGTAGGTGAGCTTCACCAGGGTGGCTGCGCCGCCCAGGCTCTGCTCGAAGGACAGGAAGAGATCCGGTCCGAGGCGCTTGCCGAGCGAGAGCACCTGCGTCGACACCGAGGGCCCGCTCGCGACCGTGGAACCGCTGCCGAGCACCCGGCTGCTCGCCGCGCGGCTGGTGCTGTTGAGTTCGCCCTGCCCGAAGGAGAAGGAGTCGAA
>DMCZ01000133.1:3478-3657 GCA_003446655.1 Thauera sp.
CCGAGGTCGGCGCCGGCGCCTGCGTCGGGCGCGCGACCGAGCACGATCCATGACAGCTTGGCCGGATCGGGCACGTTCGGTTCGGACACCAGCCGGATCTGCGGGCGCTTGGCGCTACCGGTCACCGCCACGCCGGCTTCCACTTCCAGCCCCTTGCGCAGCGCGACGATGTTGAGCCC
>DMCZ01000133.1:4012-5223 GCA_003446655.1 Thauera sp.
CGGCCGAGCACCACCACATCGTCCGACAGGCTCGGTGGCAGCGATTCCGCGAACTCGACGTAGCCCGCGTCGGCGCGGAACTCGGCGTCGAGCACGAGCGACGTCCAGGTGCTGCGCGCGGTGCCCTGCCCGGAAACCAGCATCCAGCGGTCATCGCGCTGCAGCAGGGGCAGACGGTCTGCGTCGAAGCGGAAGTCGCCGTCGCCGGTGGCGAGCGCCACCTCCCCGCGGGCGGTGAACCGGCCCGGGGTAGCCGTCAGGCGATCGAATGGGATACGGTCTTCGCGCGGGCGGACGCGGTTGTCGGAGACGAACTCGAGGCGTTCGAGGCGGACACGGTCGCTGTCGAAATCGACGTCGAGCTCCCCGCCGGCCAGGATGAGCCCCTGGTCGATCAGCGTGAAGCCGAGTTCGCGTCCCTCGACGCGGCCGCTGGCGCGCGGCGCGGCGAGCGTGCCGCCCACACTGAAACTGCCCGCAACGCGTCCGGCCGTCTCCACATTCTCGCGCGCGAGGCGCCCGAGCCAGGTGATCGAGGGCATGTCGAGGCGGGCCGCGCCGCTGATCGCGGTCTCCGGCGGCACGCTCCACATCCCGTCTGCACTGCGCCGGGCGCGCAGGCCGGCTTCGCCCTGCACGCTGCCGAACTCCTTGCCACGCACATCGAGCGTCAGATCGATGCGGTCGCCGCGTGCCGCGAGCACCGCCTCGAGCTTTTCCAGGCCCAGACGGGTGCGCAGCTCGCCTTCCACGCTGAGGTCGCCCGACTCGCGAAACACCCGCGCCTCTCCGGCCAGCGTACGACCGACCGACAGGTCCCAGCGCGCACCGAGGGTGAGCGGGTCGGCGTTGCGCCGTGGCCGCCCATCGCGCCGCCTGGGCTCGAGGTCCAGCACCAGCCCGGTGAGATCGCCGCGCAACACGCTCTGGGTCGGCGACCAGGCGGTCTCCTGCAGGCGGATCCGCCCCTTGTCGCCGGCGTTGAGCTCGGCCGCCCCCAGGCGCACCCGGTCGCTGCCGAACTCGAGTCCCGCGGGCGCAACGAGACGGGCTGCGAACCGTCCAGCGGTCTCGAGCACATTGAGCTGGCCGCTCCAGCGCGGCGTTTCGCTCACAACCAGGCCCCCCTGCAGCGCCAGCTTCAAGGTGTCGGCCACGCCCTCACCCTCGGGGGTGCTGGCGCTGAGCTCGATCTGGTGGCGGGCGCGCGT
>DMCZ01000133.1:5371-5865 GCA_003446655.1 Thauera sp.
GCCCCACCGCAAGCACGAACGGCCCTTCCACGCCGGCGTCGAGCCGCGCGCTGCCGTTGATGCCGGCGAGGCGCACGTCCCCGGGCAGGCGCAAGCCTTCGCCGAAGAACTGCAGCTGTCCGTTCGGGGCTTCAAGCGTGCCGCCCACGCGCCCCTCGGCGCCCGCGCGCCCGGCGAGGCCGAGGCCAAGCGCCGACAAGGCCGGCGCATCGAGACGCAGCGCGAGGCTGTCGGCGGCCGCACCGAGCGCACCCTCCGCATCCAGCGTGTTACCCGCGACCTGCAGCGCCAGCCGAAGCTCGGGCAGGCGCTGTCCTTCGAGTCGCACGCGCCCGTTGCCACTGAGTGGAAGACCTTCCAGGCGACTGTCGGGGATGACGAAATCGAGCGTCGCTCCCTGCGGCGGGCCTGAGGCCGGCAAGCCGGCCTCGGCCTTGAGATCCAGGTTCAGGCGTGCGGAGGGCGCGGCGGGCGCCAGCGCGCGCGGATCGACG
>DMCZ01000133.1:6053-8786 GCA_003446655.1 Thauera sp.
GTCGCGGCCCGCAGCACCGCCTCGGCTTCGATGCGTGCGGCCCCGACGTCGAGTTCGATCCGCGCCTGCTGACGCAGCGCGTCGGCTTCGGCGTCGACCCGACCGGCGACGATCTGGCGCGGCAGGCGGGTGTCGAGCTGGTGCGTGTCGATGGCGGCGAGCTCGAGGGCGGCCACGAGCTGGCCAAAGCCGATGTCGGTCGCGGACTGCGCCGGACGCTCGCCGCCGCTCGCGGGCACGTCCGGGGGCGGCGCAGTTCTGGCATCCGGCGCGGTCCGCCCGCCGGCGACCGCGGCACCAGGGGGACGCCAGGCGATACGGCCGGCTATCCGTCCCTGGCCGGGCAGCCGGATCTCGAGCGCGTCGAGCGCGATCTCTCCGCTTCGCCAGTCGAGCACACCCGCAAGGCTGTGAAGCGGGATGCCGTTGGCGTCAGCGGCGGCCGGCGCACCGTTCGTCAGGCGGATCGGGCCAGCGAGCAGGCCAGCACCATCGGCCGGCGACGTGAGCTCGGCCTCGAGGCTGAGCGCAGCCTGCGGCGCCCCGGCGACGAAGGCGGCGGGATCGAACTGGCCTGCCCGGATGACCAGGCGGCGCAAGGGGTTGGGCGCAAAACTCGCGACCGCAGCCTCCACCCGCGCGCGCAGGCCCTCGGCCTCGGCATTGGCCACCAGCGTCGGTTCGAGCAGGTTGTTGCCCAGCTTCAGCCGCAATCCAAGGGCCCGCGATTCGATGACGCCGTCGAAACCGCCCTCGCCTTCGAGCGCGAACGGCGACGCACCGTCGAGCGCCAGCCTGAGGTTGGCCTTGCCCTGCGGCAGGTCGAGCGTGAGCGTGCGCAGGCGGTGGTGGCGGCCATCGCTGTCGAGCGCGGCCTCCAGATGGGAAAAGATCAGGCCCTGCTCGGCCGCCACCTCGGTCACCGCCTCGGCGGCAATGGCGGGATCGGCAACGGCGTTCTCTGCGCGCTCGATGGCCTCGGCCGCGGACGCCACGGCGCTGTCGGCGTCGCCCGCTGCGGGAAGGTCTCGCAGCGCAAACGCGCCGACCGCGAGGCGATCGACCGCGACCGCAAGCGGCAGTTCGAGCGAAGCGGGGGGCACCAAAGGCGATGCGTCGGCGTCGTCTTCGGCCACCGCCTGGGCGAGCGCGATGCGCTCCACAGTCAGGTGCTTGATGTGCAGCTGGCGCCGAAGCAGCGCCGCCGGCGCCCAATCCAAGGACACCGACGCCAGCTCGAGGTGAATATCGGGCGTGCGGTAGGCAATGCGCTCGACCTCGAGCCCGCCGAGCACCTGCCCGCGCGCGCCCTCGACCTGCAGTGCGCCGCCGGTTGCGCGCTGGGCGAGCGCGAGGCCGACATCGAGCCCGGACTGGGTGCCCAGCAACCACGCGCTGCCACCCACGAGCACCACGGCCGGCAGTGCCACACTCCAGCCCAGCCAACGCCGCCAGCGCCGCGGCCGCGGCCGCGGCACCCCGGGCGCCGGTTGCGACTCCTGCAGGGCATCGTCAGCGGCGTCGGGCCTGCGCTCAGTCATTGCAGGCACTCATCGGGACAGGTCGGCACATGCGCTTTCCATGTCACGGACGACGATCGTCAGGCGCCGAACAAGGCCTGCAGTTCCGCCCCCGGGTCCGGCGCGCGCATGAAGGCCTCACCGACGAGGAAGGTGTGTACGTCGTGGTCGCGCATCAGGGCGACGTCCTGCGCCTGCAGGATGCCCGACTCGGTGACCACGATGCGCCCGCCCGGCCCCGCGACGATGCGCGGCAGCAGCTCGAGCGTAGTCTGCAGCGAGACCTCGAAGGTGCGCAGGTTGCGGTTGTTGATGCCGATCAGCGGGGTCTGCAGCTGCAGCGCGAGATCGAGCTCGGCGCCGTCGTGCACCTCGACCAGTACCGCCATGCCGAGCGCGATCGCGAGCTGCTCCATGTCGCGCATCCGCGCGAGGTCGAGGCAGGCGGCGATCAGCAGGACGGCGTCGGCGCCCATCGCGCGCGCCTCGAACACCTGGTAGGGGTCGACCAGGAAATCCTTGCGCAGCACCGGCAGGCTGCAGGTCGCACGCGCCGCCTGCAGGTACTCGGGCGCGCCCTGGAAGAACGGGCGGTCGGTGAGCACCGACAGGCAGGCGGCGCCGGCGCGCTCGTAGGAGGCGGCGATCTCGGCGGGGTGGAAGTCGGCGCGGATCACGCCCTTGGAGGGGCTCGCCTTCTTGATCTCGGCGATCACCGCCGCACGGCCGGCCGCATGCTTCGTCCGGATGGCGCCGACGAAGTCGCGCGCCGGCGGCTGCGCCTCGGCATCGGCACGCAACTCGCACTGCGGACGCGCGGCGCGGGCGGCGGCGACCTCCTCTTCCTTGACCGCGCAGATCTTCTGCAGGATGTCGCTCATCGGCCGCTCCGGAACTGCTGGGTGAAGCGCACGAACTCGTCGAGCTTGGCGCGCGCGGCGCCGCTCTCGATGATCTCGCGCGCACGCATGATGCCAGCGCCGATGGTATCGACCAGGTTGGCGGTGTACAGCGCGACACCGGCATTGAAGATCACGATGTCGCGCGCCGGGCCGGCCTGGTTGTCGAGCACGCCGAGCAGCACCGTGCGCGACTCGGCGGCATCCTCGACGCGCAGGTTGCGGCTGCTCGCCATCGCCAGGCCGAAGTCCTCGGGGTGGATCTCGTACTCGCGCACCTGGTTGTCCTTGAGTTCGCCGACCAGGGTGGCGCC
>DMCZ01000243.1 GCA_003446655.1 Thauera sp.
TAGCATCGCGCGCCATGAACATCGACGCCCTTCGCCAGCGCCTGCGCGCGCTCGGCGCCCGCCCCAGCCACGAAGCCCGCCTGCTGCGCGCCTGGCTGCAGGGCCTGCCGCTCGACGCCGGCCCGCGCACCGAATCCAACCGCCTGCCCAAGGCGCTGCAGGCCGCGCTCCCCGAACTGGAGTCCGACCTGCGCGCGCTGGCGCGCGTGCGCTCCGAGCATCCGGGCGAGGACGGCACCCGGCTGCTGGTCGAACTCGCCGACGGGCAGACGGTGGAGAGCGTGCTGTTGCCGCGCGATGGGCTGTGCGTGTCCACTCAGCTCGGCTGTGCGGTGGGCTGCGTGTTCTGCATGACCGGCAAGGACGGCCTGCTGCGCCAGCTCGGCAGCGCCGAGATCGTCGCCCAGGTCGCACTCGCGCGCCGGTTGCGCCGGGTTCACAAGGTGGTATTCATGGGCATGGGCGAGCCGGCGCATAACCTCGACGCGGTGATCGAGGCCACCGAGCTGCTCGGCACTGAAGGCGCCATGCCGCACAAGAACCTGGTGCTCTCCACGGTGGGCGATGTGCGCGTGTTCGAGCGTCTGCCGCAGATGCGGGTCAAGCCGGCGCTCGCGCTGTCGCTGCATACCACCAAGGCGGATCTGCGCGCGCAACTGCTGCCGCGCGCGCCGCGCATCGACCCGGCCGAACTCGTTGAACTGGGTGAAGCCTATGCGCGTGCCACCGGCTACCCGATCCAGTACCAGTGGACGCTGATCGAGGGCGTGAACGACAGCGACGAAGAGATCGACGGCATCGTGCGCCTGCTCGCCGGCAAGTACGCGGTGATGAACATGATCCCGTTCAACACCGTGGATGGCCTCGATTTCCGCCGCCCGGGCGCCGAGCGCGCCGCCGGGATCGCGCGCACCCTGCATCGGCGCGGCATCCTCACCAAGCTGCGGCAGTCTGCCGGGCAGGATGTGGATGCGGGCTGCGGCCAGTTGCGCGCCCGCGAGAGCAAGCTGGCCTTCGTGCGCCGGGAAGAGAAGCGCGCGGCGCGCGCAGCCGATCTCCCCGCAATCGATCGCTGAGCGTCTCGCGGCCCGCGCGCACCGGCGCCTGTCGGGATTCGTCCCCCGCGAGCGGGGTCAGTGGCTGGCGAAGACGGCCGTCCTGCCCTGCGCGTCGAAGCTGACGACGTCGTAGCGGTCGGCCGGGTAGGGGCCTTCCATGCCGGGCGAGCCCATCGGCATGCCGGGGGCGGAGATTCCGGCGATGGCGGGCTTCTGGTCGAGCATGCGGCGGACGTCGGCCGCCGGGACGTGGCCTTCGACCACGTAGCCGCCGACCTTGGCCGTGTGGCAGGAGCCAAGCGCCTGCGGCACCCGGGCTTCGCGCTTGACCACGCCCATCTCGGCGGTGGCGACTTCCTTGACCTTGAAGCCATGCTCGCGCATGTGCTCGGCCCACTTGCCGCAGCAGCCGCAGTTGGGGTCCTTGTACATGACGACCTCGTCGTCGGCGGCGAGGGCGAGTGAAAAGCTGCCAAGGGTGGCCAGGCCAAGCAATGCGCTTGCGACCAGGGATCGGACGGGCTTGAGTTTCGACTGGGCGTGGGTGTTCATGCGGCGTACTCCGGGGCGAATCTTCATGGCACGGAATTGTGCCGCGTCGCTGCGGCGATGAACGAAGCTGACAGGAATGTAATCGGGCTGTCAGTCTCGCGACGGCTTGGGCCACCCCGCTCGACCATTCAGGTCAGGACTGCTTGACCTTCCCATCTTGGTAAGGTCTACAGTGAAAACATTCTCATCCTCAGGGCAGGAGTCATCATGAACACCCCCAGCGCAAGCGAGCCGAGGGCCGCGACACGCACGCTCAACATCGCCGGCATGACCTGCGCCTCGTGCGTGGCGCACGTCGAGCGCGCCTTGATGAAGGTCGAGGGCGTGCAGGCGGCGAGCGTCAACCTGGCCACCGAGACGGCGACCGTGTCCGCGCCCGCCTCGGTGCCGCTGACGGCGCTGATCGACGCGGTGGCGAGGGCCGGTTACGAGGTGCGGCGCGACAGCATCGAGCTCGACATCGAGGGCATGAGCTGCGCGGCCTGCGTCGGGCGCGTCGAGAAGGTGCTGCAGCGCGTGCCCGGCGTCGTGGCGGCGAACGTCAATCTCGCCGCCCGCCGCGCCCATGTCGAGATCGCTGGTGCGGTGCCGGCCGCAGCCCTGGTCGCGGCGGTGCAGAAGGCGGGCTTTGGCGCCACGCCGGCGGCCGAGGTTGCGGAGGGCGCGCGCGAGGTGGCGGCCGCCGCCGAGGAGGCTGCGCTGCGGCGCGCGGTGTGGATCGCGGTGGCACTGACGCTGCCGGTGTTCGTGCTGGAGATGGGCGCGCACCTGATCCCCGGCATGCACGAGTGGGTGATGGCGACCATCGGTCATCGCGAAAGCTGGCTGCTGCAGTTCGTGCTCACCAGCGCGGTGATGTTCGGGCCGGGGCTGCGCTTCTTCCGCAAGGGCGTGCCGGCGCTGCTGCGCGGTGCGCCCGACATGAACGCGCTGGTCGCCGTCGGCACTGCGGCAGCCTGGGGCTATTCGGTGGTGGCACTGTTTGCGCCCGACCTGTTGCCGGAGGGCACGGTCAATGTGTACTTCGAGGCCGCCGCGGTCATCATCACGTTGATCCTTATCGGCCGGCTGCTCGAAGCGCGCGCCCGGGGGCGCACCAGCGAGGCGATCCGCAGCCTGATGCGCATCCAGCCGCGCACGGCAAGGGTTCGGCGCGGGGCAGAGATCGTCGAGATCCCGGTCGCCGAGGTCGTTGTGGGCGACGTGGTCGAGGTGCGCCCGGGCGAGAAGGTCGCGGTCGATGGCGAGGTAGTGGAGGGCGCTTCCTTCGTGGACGAGTCGATGATCACCGGCGAGCCGGTGCCGGTGGAGAAGGCGGTGGGCGCCACCGTGGTGGGCGGCACGCTCAACACCCGTGGCGCCTTCGCCTTCCGCACCACCCGCGTCGGGGCCGACACCGTGCTGGCGCAGATCATCCGCATGGTCGAGGCGGCGCAAGGCGCCAAGCTGCCGATCCAGGCCCTGGTGGACAAGGTGACCATGGTCTTTGTGCCGGTGGTGATGGGGGTGGCGGTGCTGACCTTCCTCGCCTGGCTGGTGTTCGGCGCCGGCGCGCTGCCCTCGGACACGTCGCTGCTCAGCTTCGCGCTCGTGTGCGCGGTGGCGGTGCTGATCGTCGCCTGCCCGTGCGCGATGGGGCTGGCGACGCCGACCTCGATCATGGTCGCCACCGGGCGCGCCGCGCAGATGGGCGTGCTGTTCCGCAAGGGCGACGCACTGCAGCTGCTGCGCGACGCCGAGGTGGTCGCGGTGGACAAGACGGGCACGCTCACCGTGGGCAAGCCACAGCTCACCGATCTGGTGGTGGCGGAGGGGTTCGCGCGTGAGGAGGTGCTGGCACTGGTGGCCGCGGTCGAGCGCCGCTCGGAGCACCCGATCGGCGAAGCGATCGTCATCGCGGCGCGCGCCGAGGGGCTGGCGCTGGGCGAAGCCGAGGGCTTCGAAGCGGACGCCGGTCACGGCGTGCGCGCGACGGTCGCAGGGCGCAGGGTGGAAGTCGGCGCCGACCGCCTGATGCGCCGGCTTGGGCTGGAGATCGGCACCTTTGCCGACACCGCGGCACGCCTCGGCGACGAGGGCAAGTCGCCGCTCTACGCCGCGATCGACGGCCGGCTGGCGGCGATCATCGCGGTGGCCGACCCGCTCAAGCCGAGCTCGGTGGCGGCGGTGAAGGCGCTGCACGTCATGGGGCTCAAGGTGGCGATGATCACCGGCGACAACGAGCGCACGGCGCGTGCGATCGCCCGCCAGGCGGGCATCGACGAGGTCATCGCGGAGGTGTTGCCCGATGGCAAGGTGGCCGCGCTGCGGCGGCTGGCCGAGGAGGGTGGCGTGGGCGCGCGGCGCCGCATCGCCTTCGTCGGCGATGGCATCAATGACGCGCCAGCGCTGGCCGAGGCCGACGTGGGCATCGCGATCGGCACCGGCACCGATGTGGCGATCGAGAGTGCAGACGTGGTGCTGATGTCGGGCGACCTGATCGGCGTGCCGCGCGCGATTGCGCTGTCGCGCGCGACGATGCGCAACATCAGCCAGAACCTGTTCTGGGCCTTCGCCTACAACAGCGCGTTGATTCCGCTCGCTGCCGGCGCCCTCTACCCCGCGTTCGGGGTGCTGCTGTCGCCGGTGTTTGCCGCGGCGGCGATGTCGATGTCGAGCGTCTTCGTGCTCGGCAATGCGCTGCGCCTGCGCCGCTTCGGTGCGGACGCGCCTGCAGCGGGCTGACGGAGGTCGGGCCCATGATGAACATCGGCAAGGCCGCAGCCGCTTCGGGCGTCTCGGCGAAGATGATCCGCTACTACGAGTCGATTGGTCTGCTGCCCGCGGCGCGGCGCACGGATGCGGGCTACCGCTTCTACACCGACGAGGACGTGCATGTGCTGCGCTTCATCCGGCGCGCGCGCGACCTCGGCTTTGCGGTGGCGGACATCGGCGAGCTGCTAGCGTTGTGGCGCGATCAGAGTCGCGCGAGCGCCGATGTGAAGCGCATCGCGCTCGGGCACGTCGCCGCGCTCGAGCGCAAGATCGCCGAACTGCAGGGGATGGTCGATACGCTGCGCATGCTCGCAGTGCATTGCCATGGCGACGCGCGACCGGATTGCCCGATCCTGGCGGACCTGGATGCGGGCGGCACTGGGCGCGCGGGCCGCGGGACCGCTCAGGCGACGTGATCGAGCGCCTTCTCGAGCGTGGCGACGCTGCGCTCGATGTTGTGCAGCTTGTCCAGGCCGAAGAGACCGATGCGGAAGCTCTTGTAGTCGGCGCGCTCGTCGCAGGCGAGCGGCACGCCGGCGGCGATCTGCAGGCCTTCGGCAGCGAACTTGGTGCCGGTCTTGATCGCGTCGTCGCTGGTGTAGCTCACCACCACGCCGGGCGCCTGGAACCCGGCCGCAGCCACGCTCGGGAAGCCGCGCGCCTCGAGCAGGGCGCGCACGCGGCGGCCGAGCTCGAGCTGCTCTTCCTTGACCTTGTCGAAGCCGTAGGCCTCGGTCTCGCGCATCACGTCGCGCAGGGTGACCAGGCCGTCGGTGGGCATTGTGGCGTGGTAGGCATGTCCACCGCCTTCGTAGGTCTCCATGATCTGCAGCCACTTCTTGAGATCGCAGGCGAAGCTGGTGCTGGTGGTGCCCTCGATGCGCTCGCGCGCGGTCGCGCTCATCATGACCATCGCGCAGCAGGGCGAGGCGGTCCAGCCCTTCTGCGGCGCGCTCACCAGCACGTCGACGCCGAGCGCGTCCATGTCCACCCAGATCGTGCCCGAGGCGATGCAGTCGAGCACGAACAGGCCGCCGACCGCGTGCGTGGCGTCGGCCACCGCGCGCAGGTAGTCGTCGGGCAGGATCATGCCGGCCGAGGTCTCGACGTGGGGCGCGAAGACCACGTCCGGGCGGTGCTCGCGGATGGCAGCGACGACCTCGTCGATCGGCGCCGGGATGAAGGGTGCCTGCGCTTCGTTGCGCACCTGGCGGGCCTTGAGCACCACGGACTCGGCAGGGATGTTCCCCATCTCGAAGATCTGCGTCCACCGGTAGCTGAACCAGCCGTTGCGGATCACCAGGGCCTTCCTGTCGGTGGCGAACTGGCGCGCGACCGCTTCCATGCCGAAGGTGCCGCTGCCGGGCACGATCGCCACCGCATGCGCGTGGTAAACCTTCTTCAGCGTCGCCGACAATTCGCGCATGACGCCCTGGAAGGCCTTGGACATGTGGTTGAGCGAGCGGTCGGTATAGACCACAGAGTATTCGAGCAGGCCATCGGGATCGACATTGGGCAGCAGACCGGGCATATGAACCTCCAGAACAGAGTGTGAAGCTTGGGGAAAGCGGGACTCGCCGGGCCGCTGACGGCCGTGCCGTTCAGCGTGGGTGCATTGGCCCGAAAGGTTCGATTCTAGCGCCTCGCCGGACCCGCGGGCGAGGTCGCAGCGTAGCTCAGAGGGCGAGGCCGGCGCGCTTGCGCAGGGCGGAGACATAGGCTGCGCCGTCGGGCGCCCCGCCGTTGCGCTGTGCATTGAACAGGGTCTCGCCCAGGCACTCGAGCGCGTCGTGCATGGCGTCGTGGCGTTCGCCGCGGCGTGCGCAGGCGGCCTCGAAGGCGGCGCGGATGCCGGGTGGCTGATCGATCGACAATTGCTCCTCGATCGCCAGATGCAGCGACAGATGCAGGAAGGGGTTGATCTGGCCGGACTCGGGCGGGAAGTCGCGGTCGATCGCTTCAGGGTCTTCGATGACCGCGTGGTATTCGGGGTGATGGGTGATGATGTCGGCGGCGATGGTCTCCATCGGCGTCAGCACCTCCTTGGCCCGGTGCTTGCGCCAGGTCTCGATGAAGAAGCTGCGTACCTGGTCTCGGCTGGGATTGAACATCGTGTGTCCTCGTGTCTATGCGTGGTGACGCTCGGGTTGACGGTGGCGCCCGGGCAACGCGTCCTGCAGCGCGATCCGGTGGCGGCTTTCGACGGGTTGGCGCGAACCTCGCCTGCCTAGCCCGTCTTGTCGCGGAACAGGCACAGGTCGCGCACGCTGCACTGGGCGCACCGCGGGCTGCGCGCGGTGCACACATAGCGCCCGTGCAGGATCAGCCAGTGATGGGCGTCGAGCAGATAGTCCTTGGGTACCCTGCGCATCAGCGCCTTCTCGACCTCGACCACGTCCTTGCCGGGGGCAAGCCCGGTCCGGTTGGCCAGTCGGAAGATGTGGGTGTCCACCGCCATGACCGGCTGGCGAAACACCGTGTTGAGCACCACGTTGGCGGTCTTGCGGCCGACGCCGGGCAGGGCCTCCAGCGCCTCGCGTTCGGCGGGCACCTCGCCGCCGTGGCGCTCGAGCAGCAGGCGCGACAGCGCGAGGGTGTTCCTGGCCTTGTTGCGGAACAGGCCGATGGTCTTGATGTGCTCGGCGATGCCCTCCTCACCGAGCGAGACCATGGCCTCGGGCGTGGGCGCGTCGGCGAACAGCTTGCGGGTGGCGAGATTGACGCTGCGGTCGGTGGCCTGCGCCGACAGCACCACGGCCACCAGCAGCTGGTAGGGCGAGGCGTACTCGAGTTCGGTCTGCGGGTCGGGGTTGGCGTCGTGCAGGCGGCGGAAGAACTCGCGGATCGCCTCGCGCTTCATCGCAGCCATCGGCGCTCAGCTCGCCGCGGCCGGTTCGGAGCCGCTTGCCTCTTCCGGCGCTCTACCGGCTGGCGCTGGCGGGGGCTGACGCCGTGCGCGTGCGGCCAGGCGGGCGTTGATCGCGTTGAAGGCGGCGATCAGCATGCCGAGCGCGAAGAACGCGCCTGGCGGCAGGATGGCGACCAGGAAGCCGGGGTAGCCGTCACCGAAGACGTTGATCGCCGAGGCGCCGGGGATGATCATTTCGATGCCCGAAAACAGCGTACCGGCGCCGATCAGCTCGCGCATGGCGCCGAGCAGGCCGAGCACCCACACCAGGCCCAGGCCCATCATGATGCCGTCGATGGTGGATGTGAGCGGGTGGTTCTTTGCCGCGAAGGCCTCGACGCGCGCGAGCACGATGCAGTTCGTGACAATGAGCGGGATGAAGATGCCCAGCACCAGATAAAGGTCGTGGAAGAAGGCGTTGAAGGCCAGGTCCACCATGGTCACCAGTGCGGCGATGATCAGGATGAAGACCGGGATGCGGATCTCGTAGGGGATGAAGTTGCGCAGTGCCGACACCGCCAGGTTGGCGACCAGCATCACCAGCACCGTGGCCAGGCCGAGGCTGACCGCATTGACCATGCTGGTGCTGATGGCAAGAATCGGGCACAGGCCGAGCAGCTGGGCCAGTCCGGGGTTCTGCTTCCACAGGCCGTTCCAGGAGATCTCGCGGAATTGTTGCGGGCTCATGTTTCTTCTCCCAGCGCGCTACCGGCCGGGGCCGCGAACAGCGCGTCGATGCGGCCGGTGGCAAAGGCGGTGATGCGGCCGACCGCGCGCGTTACGGCCCGCGCACTGATGGTGGCGCCGGCGCGGTATTCGAAGCTACCGCCGTCCTTGCGTACGGTCCACCCGGCGGTGTTCACGTCGGCCCAGGTGGTGCCGGCGAACTGGTCGATCCAGGGCTGGTCCTTGCGGCGGTCCTTCTTCGGGTCGATGTAGTCGCCCAGGCCCGGGGTCTCCTTGTGCGCGGTGACGCGCACGCCGGACAGACGGCCATCCTTGCCGATCGCGACCAGGAGCTCGATGCGGCCGGCGTAACCGTCGGTTGCCGCGCCCTCCAGGACCAGCGCGACCGGCGCGCCCGCCTTGCGCGCCCGCCACACGCGGGCACCACCGTCCATGCCGAGCGCGGAGGGCGCAGTGATGCGGACCACGTCGTCGAGCAGGGCATTGTCGTAGGCCGCAGGTGGCAGCACCTCATTGACCAGGCGCTGCTGGGCTTCCTGCTTTGAGGCCTCGATCGCGGGGCGCGTGATGCCGTAGGTCGTGGCCATCAGCGCGGTGAACACCAAGGTGAACAGCACCATGATGGCGCCGGTGCGCAGCGAGGTGCGCGTGGCAGAGTAGCGCGCGCTCACTGGTCGCCTCCCGCGGCTTCACGGTGGCCGAATACCCGCGGCTGGGTCTTCATGTCGAGCAGCGGTACGCAGATGTTCATCAGCAGCACGCCGAAGGCGATACCGTCGGGGTAGGCGCCGAAGTTGCGGATCAGCCACACGATGAGGCCGACGCCGGCGGCGAACAGCAGCTTGCCGCGCGGGGTGGTGGCGCCCGAGACCGGGTCGGTGACGATGAAGAAGGCGGCGAGCATGGCCCCGCCGCTGGCGAGGTGGAACAGGGGTGAGGCGAACTGTGCCGGGTCGATCAGCCAGAACACGCCTGCGGTGCCGCCGAGCGCGACGATGAAGGCGACCGGCATGTGCCAGGTGATGATGCCGGTAGCGAGCAGGAACAGCCCGCCAAGCGCGTAGCCCACGGCCACCCACTCCCACCCCTGGCTGCCGAAGACGCCGAACGCCGGGCCGGCGCTGACCGATTCGACCGTGGCGCCAGCGGTTCGCAGGCCGGTGCGCAGCGCGTCGAGCGCGGTCGCGCCGGTGACGGCGTCCAGTTCGCGCGCACCGCCAAGGATCAGCTGGAGCTGGGCGTCGAAGCCGCCGGCGAGCGCCGGCCACTGCGACATCAGCGCCGGGAAGGCGACGATCATCGTGCAGTAGGCCACCATCGCAGGGTTGAAAGGGTTCTGGCCGAGACCGCCGTAGAGTTGCTTGACCGCCAGGATGGCGACCAGCACGGCGCTGACCGTCAGCCACCAGGGCACGATGGCCGGCAGGCTGAGCGCTACCAGCCAGGCGGTGAGCACCGCTGAAAGATCGCCGACGGCCAGCCCGATCGGGCGCCTGCGCAGCCACATCGCGAGCGCTTCGGCGAGCACCGCGGTGAGGCTGGCGATCAGCAGGTTGACAAGGATGGCGGGGCCGGCCTGCCAGGCGTAGGCGGCGATGCCGGGTAGCAGCGCAATAAGCACCAGGCCCATTGTGCGCTGCACGCTGACCGGCTTGCGGACGTAGGGGGAGTGGATCATGGAGGGCTCAGGAGCGGGTCTCGGCGTCGGGGGCAGCGCTGGCCGCGGCGGCGTCGGTCCCCGCGGCGGGCGCGTCCGCAGTCGGGCCCGCGACCGAAGGCGCGTCTGTGGTCGCGGCCGTCGCCGCGAGCACCTTGCGCCGGGCTTCGATGTCGGCGATCTCGGCCTGCGTCTGCGGGCTCAGGTTCTCGGTGTTCTGGGGCTGGACCTCGGCCTTCTGGGCCTTCGCGCGCGCCAGGGCCGCGGCGATCAGCGCCTTCTTCGGGTCGTCGGTGGCCTCGCCGGCCGGCGTCTCCGCTGTGCTCGTCTCGGCAAGCTTTGCGCGTGTCTCGGCGGCCTTGGCGGCAAGCTTCGCAGCCTTCTCGGCCTTCTCGCGCTCCTGGCGGAAGTTGCGGAACTCGAAGCGTTCGCGCGCCTGGTCGGCCGCCGCCTTGTCGCGCTCGCGGGCCCAGATCTCGCTCTTCGAGAAGCGGAAGTAGTCCACCAGCGGGATGTGCGCCGGGCAAACGTAGCTGCAGCAGCCGCACTCGATGCAGTCGAAGAGGTGGTATTCCTGCGCCTTGCCGAAGTTCCTCGAGCGGCTGAACCAGTACAGCTCGAAGGGCTGAAGCTCGGCCGGGCAGGCCTTGGCGCACTCGGTGCAGCGGATGCAGGGCTGCTCGGGCGGCGCGGGCGGGAACAGCTTTGGGGAGGCCGAGATCAGGCAGTTGCTGCCCTTGACGATGGGTACGTCGAGCCGCGGCAGCGCGAAACCCATCATCGGACCGCCCAGGATGGTGCGGTCGGTGTCGGGGCGCGGGCGGGCGAGCGGGAGCAGGTCCTGGATCGGGGTGCCGATCAGTACCTCCCAGTTGCCGGCGTTGTCGACGTTGCCGGTGAGGGTGACGATGCGGCTGATCAGCGGCTCGCCATGCGCGAATGCGCGATACACCGCATGTGCGGTACCGACGTTGAAGCACTGCACGCCGTAGTCGCCGCCGAGCTTGCCGTACGCGATCTCGATGCCGGTAAGCACGCGGATGAGCTGCTTTTCGCCGCCGGCGGGGTAGAGCGCGGGCACCGCCACCACGCTGACACCATGTCCGGAGGCGGCGACCGCTTCCTTCATCGCTGCGATCGCCTCGGGCTTGTTGTCCTCGATGCCGATCACCAGTTCGCGCGCGCCGATGAGCTCGCGCAGGATGGTCGCGCCTGCCAGGATGTCGGCGGCGCGCTCGCGCATCAGGCGGTCGTCGCAGGTAATCCAGGGCTCGCATTCGGCCCCGTTCAGGATCAGGGTCTCCACGCCGGCGCCCTTGCCGAGCTTGACGTGGCTGGGGAAGGTGGCACCACCCAGGCCGACGATGCCGCAGTCGCGCAGCCAGGCGAGGGACTCCTCGCGGCTGGCGGCGTGGTAATCGAAGGGGGCGTGCTCGATCCAGCGCTCCTCGCCATCGGGCTCGATGACCACGCACTCGGTGTCGAGCCCCGAGGGGTGGGCCATCGGATGGCGGGCGATATCGACCACCGTGCCCGAGGTGGGCGCGTGCACGGCGGTGCCCAGAAAACCCTCGGGTTCACCGATGCGTTCGCCCTTGAGCACCTTCTGGCCGACCTCGACGAGACAGTTTGCGGTGGCGCGTGCGCTCTGGCGCAGGGGTACGACCAGCCGCTCGGGCAATGGCGCGCGCTGGATGGCCGGACCCGCCGACTCGTTCTTGTGGGCGTCGGGCTTGATGCCGCCGTGGAACTTGAACAGACGCCCGATCATGCTGCCTTCCTGATCTCGACCACCGGGTACTTCCATTTCCAGGTCTGCACCGTCTCGGCCACCGGAACCATGCTGATGCAATCAACGGGGCAGGGTGCCACGCACAGCTCGCAGCCGGTGCACAACGGCTCGACCACGGTGTGCATCTGCTTGGCGGCACCGACGATCGCATCGACCGGGCAGGCCTGGATGCAAAGCGTGCAACCGATGCAGGTCTGTTCGTCGATGACTGCGACCGACTTCGGCTTTTCGACACCGTGCTCTTCGGACAGCGGCTTGAACTCGCGCCCGAGCAGGTCGGCGAGCTTGCGAATGCCTTCCTCGCCGCCCGGCGGGCACTGGTTGATCTCGGCCTCGCCGTTGGCGATGGCCTCGGCGTAGGGCTTGCAGCCGGGAAAGCCGCACTGGCCGCACTGGGTCTGCGGCAGGATGGCGTCGATCTTCTCGACCAGCGGGTCGCCTTCGACCTTGAAGCGGATCGCAGCGTAGCCGAGCGTGAGGCCGAGCACGACGGCGATGCCAGTCATCACGAGGATTGCAGTGAGCATGCTGGCGGCGGCCTCAGTGGAAGCGGTCGAGACCGGCGAAACCCATGAAGGCCAGGCTCATGAAGCCGGCAGTGATCATGGCGATCGCGGTGCCCTTGAAGGGCAGCGGCACGTCGGCACCGTCCAGCCGTTCACGGATGCCGGCGAACAGCACCAGCGCCAGCGTGAAGCCGACCGAGGAGCCGAAACCGAACAGCAGCGACTCGAGCAGGTTGTGCTTCATGCCGACGTTGAGCAGCGGCACGCCGAGCACCGCGCAGTTGGTGGTGATCAGCGGCAGGTAGATGCCCAGCACCTGGTGCAGCAGCGGGCTGGTCTTCTGGATGATGAGTTCGGTGAGCTGGACGATCGCCGCGATGACGACGATGAAGGAGAGCGTGCGCAGATAGGCCAGATCGAGCGGCTGCAGCAGGTAGTGGTCGATCAGGTAGCTGGTGCCGGAGCCGACGGTGAGCACGAAGGTTGTCGCCGCACCCATGCCGATCGCGGTCTCGAGCTTCTTCGACACACCCATGAACGGACACAGTCCGAGGATGCGGACGAGAACGACGTTGTTCACCAGGACGGCGCCGATGACGACGAAGATGTAGCTGGTCATGATCCGCGCGCGGAAAGGAATGAGCGGGATTATCCCCCGCCGTCATTGGGCGCTCAACCCTGACGTGCTGATAGGTTTATCAGCGCATCTGGTGCATTGCACAAGTGCGACTGGCAGCGTGCGCCGGACGGGCTCATCGCCACTCGGGTGGCGGTGGTGCGAGGCTCGCGGTGTGCACGCTCCATTGCCCGCTGCGCCGGTCCTCGAAAAAGTGACGAAGGCTGATCGCGATCGAGCGAAACGCGATCTGCTCCCACGGGATCTCGTCCTCGGTGAACAAGGCCACGTCGAGCGACTCCTCGCCCGCCCGGAAATCCAGGTCAAGCAGGCGGGCACGGTAGATGATGTGCACCTGGCTGATGTGGGGCACGTCGATCAGCGTGTAGAGCTCGCCGACCTCGATGCGCGCGCAGGCTTCCTCGAGCGTCTCGCGCGCGGCAGCCTGGGCGGTGGTCTCGTCGTTCTCCATGAAGCCCGCCGGCAGCGTCCACATGCCGTGGCGGGGTTCGATGGCGCGCCGGCAGAGCAGGATCTTGTCCTCCCACACCGGCAGGGCGCCGACGACGACCTTGGGGTTCTGGTAATGGATGGTGCCGCAGTGTTCGCACACGTGGCGAGGCAGCGTGTCACCGGGCGGGATGCGGAAGGCGACGCGGGCGCCGCAGCTCGAGCAGTATTTCATGATGACCGGCGTGAGGTTTTCGGCGATTCTATCCGGCTTTCGCTTGCGTGCCCGGGGGCGAGGCTAAAGAATCCCGATCGTGTGCCGTGGACGGGCGACGGGTCTGCGCGTGCGTGAAAGTCACGAGACGAAAATGGGGAAGGAATGCCGAAGCCGATCGACATGAAGCGCTACCAGCAGCTGAAGGCGGCCGGCGACTTGCCGTCTCCGCGCGGTGTCGCGCTCGCGATCATTCGCCTGACCCAGGCCAGCGATGTCTCGCTTGCCGAGATCGGGCGCGTGATCAAGGGCGATCCCGCCTTCGTCGGGCGCCTCATCAAGGCGGCAAATGGGCTGGTGGCCGAAAACCGGCGCGCAGTGGTCTCGGTGCAGGAAGCGCTGATGGTGCTCGGTCTGCCGGCGGTGCGCACGCTTGCGCTGGGTTTTTCCCTGCTGTCGGCATATCGCAAGGGCGCATGCGCGGGCTTCGATTACCAGCGCTTCTGGTCATCTTCGCTGCTGATGGCGCTGTCGATGCAGGCGCTCGCCCAGCGCGTGCGCGTGGTCCCGGCGGACGAGGCGTTCAGTCTCGGGCTGCTCGCGCGGGTCGGCGAGCTGGCGCTGGCGACGCTGTATCCGGATGCTTTCTCGCGCCTGCTCGGCGAGCTTCAGCGTAATCCCCAGCAACAGCAGGTCGTGCTCGAGGATCAGGCTTTTGCGATGAATCATCGAGAGCTCGGCGCGGCGATGCTGGTCGACTGGGGGGTGCCCGATGCCCTGGTGCAGCCGGTGCGTTTCCATGAGCAGCCCGAGCTCTCGGGCTATGCCGAAGACTCCCGCGGCGCCGGGCTGGTGCAGTGCCTGGTGCTCGCGCGCGCGATCGCGCAGTTGTGCCTCGCGCCGGACAGCGAGCACGCGCGGCTGATGCCGCCGATGCTGCGCCTGTCCAGCCGGCTTGGCCTCAGCCGGGGCGAGTTTGTCGCGCTGTGCGAGCGCGTCGGACGCGACTGGGGCGAGTGGGGCAAGCTGTTGCAGATCCGTACCGAGAATGCGCCCAGCTTCGGTGATCTCTCGGCCAGGGCGGCCGACGAGCGGGCCGTCGATCGCACCGCGGTCGAGGCGGTGGCTGCGGACGGGGCGCCTGCGGCGCTGCGTGCACTGCTGCTGACGCGGCAGGCCTCCGACCGAAGCGTGCTGCGTGCTGCACTCGAGGCCGAGGACGTCACCGTGGTCGAGGCTGGTGCAACCAGCCCCGAAGCCGCCCTGGAGGTCGCCATCGACCTGCAGCCGCAGCTTCTGCTGGTGGAGTGGGCGGCGGGCGGCGAGCAGCTGACGCGCGCACTGCGCGAGATACGGCTCGGGCGGGGGATCTACGTCATCGCGCTGGTCCCCAGCGAGGATGATGCCCAGTTGCAGGTGGTGGCGACGGCGGGTGCGGACGACTTCATCGCCCAGCCGGTACGCCGTGCCGCGCTGACCTTGCGGCTGCGTGCCTGCCTGCGCATGCTCACGCTCCAGGGCGAGCTCGAGCGCGAGCGCGACGAACTGCGCAACTTCGCTGCCGAGTTGTCGATTGCCAACCGCCGCCTGCACGAGGCCGCGCTCACCGATGCGCTGACGGGCCTGCCCAACCGGCGCCAGGCGATGGAGTCGATGCAGATGGAGTGGGCGGCGTCGGTGCGGCATCACCGTCCTTTTGCGATGATCATGGTCGACCTGGATGGGTTCAAGACGATCAACGATACCCATGGCCACGACGTCGGCGACATCGCGCTGCGCCACGCGGCCGAGGCCCTGCGCCTTGCGGTGCGTGCGCAGGATCTGGTCTGTCGCACCGGCGGCGACGAGTTCATCGTGCTCTGCCCCGACACCGACCAGACTGCCGCGCGCGTGGTGGCCGAGCGTCTGCGCGCGGCGGTCGAGGCGCAGCCGGTGGAGACGGGTGGGCCGCGGATCTTCCTCACCGCCAGTGTCGGCGTCTGCTTGCGCACGCCTGAGGTGGCGGACGTCGAGGCGCTCATGAAGGGGGCCGACGACGCGCTTTACCTCGCCAAGCAGCGCGGGCGCAACCGGGTGGTCGTGCTGCAGGATGAGGGGGCCGGCTCCTGAAGGGTCTGCTGGGGGCTTTCGCAGACTGATGTTGCCGCGGGGCCACAGTCCGTGTGTGCGGATAGGGGCCAAGCGTGACTTTGTAACTTGATGCTGCTGAGAAACTACTTTAAGTTGAAAGCCGTTTGTCCCTGATCGGGATTGGAAACCATGGATCGACCCGACTTCCAGGCCGAAATCCGCGAACTGAACCTCGCCTACCTGATGCTCGCCCAGCAGATGCTGCGCAGCGACCGGGATACGGCGTTGTTCCGTCTCGGCATCGGCGACGAGCTGGCCGACGTGATCCAATCCATGTCCGCGGCCAAGCTGGTGCGCATGGCGGGCAGTCAGATGCTGGTGCCGTGCTTTCGCTTCGACGATGCGCAGCTCGCCCGGCTGATGGCCGGGGAGGGGCGTGATGCTGCCAGCGCTGGCCTGCATGCTGCGATCCTTGCAGCGGGCAAGGCTGCAGGCGAGACGGCCTGAGGAAAGAACATGAAGAACAAGAGCGTGATCGAGGAAGCGGACGACGTCCGCCGGGCGGTCGAGATGGTGCAGCTGGGCGCGCGCATGCAGATGCTCGAGGTCGAGACGCGCCTGAGCCGCGAGAAGCTGCTGAAGATCTACAAGGAAGTGCGCGGCGTCTCGCCCCCGAAGGGCATGCTGCCGTTCTCCACCGACTGGTTCATGACCTGGCAGCCCAACGTGCACTCCTCGCTGTTCATGGGGTTTCACCGCTTCTTTACCAGGCGTGCGGGTGTGAACGGGCTGGACGCGATCCTCAAGGCCTATCACCTTTATCTCGACCACATCGAGAGCGGCGCGATGGAGCCGGTGCTGAGCCTCACCCGGGCGTGGACCCTGGTGCGCTTCTTCGACGCCGACCTGCTCCAGCTCGCACCCTGCACCTGCTGCGGCGGGCAGTTCGTCGCTCACGCCCACGACCCGGTGCACGCCTACGTCTGCGGGCTGTGCAACATGCCTTCGCGCGCGGGTTCGTCGCGCAAGAAGGCCACCACGCGGCGCGCGGTTTCGCGTACCCGCCAGCCTGCAACCGCCTGAGGCGCTGATGCGTCGCGGCGCCAGGCCGCGAACGACGACATGGGCCGCACTGGTGACAGGCGGCCCTTGTGCTTTGCCGGGCCGCGGAAACTCCACGCTGGCCGGGTCGCCAGGCGTGCATTTCGCACATGCAGCGCATCCGAGGCGTTCAAGTTCTCCTTACCGTTGTCGTTAGATCGGACAGATGCCGAGTCGTCCACCCGGACGCTGCGGCCGATTCCTGTGGAGTGAGCAGTGTTCCTGATCATTGGCTACGTCATCATCCTTCTCGCCTCGCTCGGCACCTACGCCGTACACGGCAGCCTGGCGGCGCTGTGGGTGCCGATGGAGTACCTGGCGATCGTCGGCCTGATGATCGGCGGCTTCGTCGCCAGCAACGGCCCCAAGGCGCTCAAGGGCACGCTCGGCTCGCTGTCGCTGGCGGTGAAGGGCTCGAAGTACAACAAGGCGCTCTATGTCGACCTGCTCGCGCTGCTGTTCGAGATCCTCGCCAAGGTGCGCAAGGAAGGCCTGATGTCGATCGAGAACGACATCGAGAACCCCGACTCCAGCCCGATCTTCTCCAAGTATCCGAACGTGGCCGCCGACCACCACGCGGTCGAGTTCCTAACCGACTACCTGCGCATGATGGTGGGCGGCAACCTCAACGCCTTCGAGATCGAGAACCTGATGGACATGGAGATCGAGACCCACCACCAGGAGGCGCATCAGGCGCCGCACGTGGTCTCGAAAGTGGCTGACGCGGTACCGGCCTTCGGTATCGTGGTGGCGGTGATGGGCGTGGTGAACGTGATGGGCTCGGTCGGCCAGCCGCCGGCGGTGCTCGGCAAGATGATCGGTGGCGCGCTGGTCGGCACCTTCCTCGGCATCCTGGTCTCCTACGGCTTCGTCGCACCGATCGCCAGCCAGCTCGAACAGAAGGTGGAGGAGAGCGGCAAGATCTACCAGGTCATCAAGGTCGTGCTGCTGGCGAGCATGAACGGCTACGCGCCGCAGGTCGCGGTGGAGTTCGGCCGCAAGGTGCTTTACTCGACCGACCGCCCGGGCTTCTCCGAGCTCGAGCAGGAAATCAAGAACCGCAAGGGCTGAGCCGCATGACCGTCTCCAGCCTCGATCCACGCCGCGTCGCGCCTGAGCGCGGCGCCGGGCTGCCCGGGAGCGCGCGATGAGCGACGACACCCAGCAGCCGATCGTCGTCAAGCGCATCAAGAAGGGCGGCGGCGGCCACCACGGCGGCGCCTGGAAGATCGCCTACGCGGACTTCGTGACCGCGATGATGGCCTTCTTCCTGCTGATGTGGCTGCTCGGCTCCACCGCGCAGGGCGACCTCGAGGGCATCGCCGACTACTTCCAGAACCCGCTCAAGGTGTCGATGTCGGGCGGCGAGGGTACCGGCGACAGCTCGAGCATCATCAAGGGCGGCGGCGAGGATCTGTCGCGCAAGGTCGGCCAGGTGCGCCGAGGCGACACGCCGAGCACGCGCGCGATCAACCTCGACGCGGCGCCGGCGCACCGGAAGAGCGAGGAGCAGGCCGCCATCGAGGCGGCCGAGCGGCGGGAACGCAGCAAGCTGATCGACCTCAAGGGCAAGCTCGAGGCGATCATCGAGGCCAACCCCTCGCTGCGCCAGTTCAAGAACCAGCTGCTGCTCGACATCATCAGCGAGGGCCTGCGCATCCAGCTCATCGATGCTCAGAACCGGCCGATGTTCACCTCGTCGAGCGCCGAGTTGCGACCGTACACGCGCGAACTCCTGCGCGAGATCGCGCGCGCGCTGAACGACGTCGACAACCGCATCAGCATGTCGGGGCACACCGACGCCACCCAGTACGCCGGCGGCGAGCGCGGCTTTTCGAACTGGGAGCTGTCATCGAACCGCGCCAACGCGGCGCGGCGCGAGCTGGTTGCCGGCGGCCTCGAGGCGGGCAAGATGGTGCGCGTGGTTGGGCTGGCGGACACCGTTCACCTCAATCCCGACGACCCGCAGGATCCAGCCAACCGGCGCATCAGCATCATCGTGCTCAACAAGGCGGCCGAGAACGCCATGCGTGGGCAGGCGCCCCCGGGCGGGAGTCCGGCGGCGGCAAGCGGCGATGGCCGCAGTGGGGATGCCGGGTCCGGCGTGGCCTCGGCCTTTGGGCTGCCGCCCGCGCCGGGGGTGCCGGCGCAGCGCTGAATACCGATCCTCAAGTCGGGGCGATTGCCGCCGATATCCACTTGAAAGCGCCGCGCATCGTGCGCGCACAACCGACCGCAAGGCGGAAACACATGTCCGAACTGTTGAAGAACATCGACGCCCGCACCCGGCTCGCGGGGACGAACAAGCTCGAAATCCTGCTGTTCACGCTGGGCGTGGATGCACGCACCGGCCGCCGGGAGACCTTCGGAATCAACGTCTTCAAGGTGCGCGAGGTCATGCGCACGCCGGCGATCACCGCCGCGCCCGAGATGCCCGACGCCGTGCAGGGCATGGTCAGCCTGCGCGGCGCGCTGGTGCCGGTAGTGGATCTGGGCACCTACGTCGGCGTCGGCGCAGACGCGCAGCGCGAGATCATGATCGTCACCGAGTACAACGGCCATACCCAGGGCTTCCTGGTCGAGGGCGTTGACACCATCCTGCGCCTGGACTGGTCGCACATGCGCGTACCGCCGGAAATGCTCACCGCCCGCCTCGGCGGCCTCGTGACCGCGGTCACCGAACTGCCCGATGGCCGCCTGGTGATGATGCTCGACGTCGAGCGCGTGTTGTCCGAGACCTCGCGTTACGACGACGACTTTCTGTTCCGTGACATCGAGCCCGTGCCCGGCGGCGACGCGCACGTGGTGTATTTCGCCGACGATTCGTCGGTCGCGCGCAAGCAGATCGCGCAGACCCTGGACGCGATGAATGTCCGTCACGTCGGCGCGGTCAATGGGCGCCAGGCCTGGGACGAACTGCGCCGCATCGCCACTCACGCCGAGGCCTGCGGGCGCAAGGTCAGCGAGTTCGTCAGCCTGATCCTGACCGATGTCGAGATGCCGGAGATGGACGGCTACATGCTCACGCGCCAGATCAAGGCCGACCGGCGCTTTGCGGGCGTGCCGGTGATCATGCATTCGTCGCTGTCGGGCATGTCGAACCAGCAGCTCGGGATGTCGGTGGGGGTTGACGAGTACGTGCCCAAGTTCGAGCCGCAGCGCCTGTCGCAGACCCTGGCGCGCCTGCTGAGCGTCGACAACGCCGGGCACTGAGGAAAGGACCATGCAGATCAGTCACCATGAAGAAAGCGCGCTGTTCGATGCGGTAGACGGACGCGCGACGCTGGCGGGTTCCAACCGCATGGAGATCCTGCTCTTCTCGCTCGGTACCGGCGAGCACTTCGGCATCAACGTGTTCAAGGTGCGCGAGGTGTCGAAGACGCCCTTCATCACGCGTACGCCCAACATGCCGGCCGGGGTCGAGGGCCTGATCTCGCTGCGCGGCAACGTCATTCCGGTGCTCTCGCTCGGCCACATCGTCGGCCTGACGCCCCCTGGCGCGCCGCTCGGGGGCGCGATGATGGTCACCGAATACAGCAAGCGTACGCTCGGCTTTCTGGTGTCCTCGGTCGACCGCATCGTGCGCGTCGACTGGGACCGGGTGCGCGCCCCCGAGAACGTGTCGTCCGGGGCGCACGGCTTCATCACCGCGATCACCGAACTGCCCGACGGGCGCCTGGTGTCGATCCTCGACGTCGAGACGGTGCTCGCGAACACCTTCGGCGACACCGTCGTCGGCAACATCGCGCCGATCGGCAATGGCCACGAGGTGAACGTCTTCTTCGTCGACGATTCGGCCGTGGCGCGCCGCAAGATCAGCGAAGTGCTCGACCGCCTCGGCGTGCGCCACAAGAACGCGCAGAACGGACTCGAGGCGTGGAATCGCCTGCAGAGCCTCGCCAGTCATGCGGAGCAGAGCGGTCACCTGCTGATCGACGAGATCGACATGATCATGGTCGACGCCGAGATGCCGGAAATGGACGGCTACGTGCTCACGCGCAACATCAAGGCGGACCCGCGCTTCAACGGTATCCCTGTCGTCATGCATTCCTCGCTGTCCTCGGAGGCCAACCGGGCCATGGGCAAGCGCGTCGGTGTCGATGCCTACGTGGCAAAATTCGACGCCGAAGTCCTTGCCGACACCATCCGCCCGATGCTGCAGCGTGGTCGTCGCGCACCCTGAGCGCCCAAGGCGGCGAAACCCGGAGAAAAGAACATGGCCGACCCCAAAACCCGATTCCTTGTCGTCGATGACTTCTCGACCATGCGGCGCATCGTGCGCAACCTGCTCAAGGAGCTCGGTTTCAGCAACGTCGATGAAGCCGAGGACGGCGCGGTGGCGCTGCAGAAGCTCAACAGCGCGCCCTTCGATTTCGTCGTGACCGACTGGAACATGCCGAACATGGATGGCCTCGCGCTGCTGCAGGCCATCCGCCGCAGCCCCCAGCTCAAACACCTGCCGGTGCTGATGATCACGGCTGAGGCCAAGAAGGAAAACATCATCGCCGCCGCCCAGGCCGGCGCGAGCGGCTATGTGGTCAAGCCCTTCACGGCCGCGACCCTGGCCGAGAAGCTGGAGAAGATTTTCGAGAAGATGGGCCGCACGCCGTCCTGAGCGGCGCCGGAACACGGAGCAGGAACATGAGCAAGAGGCCGAAATTCGATGAATCCGGCGACTCGGACGAGTTGCAGGCGCTGTTCGACAGCATTGCCGCCGACCCGGTCGGTAGCGGGCAGGATGGCCTGACTCCGGCTAGCGCGGCCGGATCCGTCCTGCCGCTCGATGACAGCGGTGACACCGATGAACTGCAGGCGCTGTTCGATGCGGTGGCCGAGCAGTCCAGCCAGGCACGCGCGGAGCCCGTGACGCCGCCTGCAGCGGCGACGCAAGCGGCGGCTGCGGCGGCGGTCGAGTCCGATGTGGTCTTCACCCGCCTCGGCCAACTCACGCGCCAGGTGCATGACAGCCTGCGCGAGCTGGGCCTCGAGGGCGCGCTGAAGGAGGCGGCCGAGGCCATTCCCGACGCCCGCCAGCGCCTCGGCTACATCGCCCAGACCACCGAGCGCGCGGCGAGCCGGGTGCTCAACGCCACCGATGTCGCGCGCCCGATCCAGGACGAGCTGGCGGCCGGCGCCGATGCGCTGGCGGCGCGCTGGGATGCGCTGTATGCGGGCAAGCTGACCCCCGAAGCCTTTCGCGAACTGAGCGCCGACACCCGCAGCTTCCTTGGCGCCGTGGCCGACGGCTCGCGGGTCACCGGTACGCAGCTGCACGAGATCATGATGGCGCAGGACTTCCAGGACCTGACCGGACAGGTGATCAAGCGCGTCGTCGATCTCGCTCACCTGCTCGAGACGCAGCTGCTGCAGGTGCTGCTCGAGGCCGCGCCGCCGCAGGTGCGCAGCGAACGTCACTCGGACCTGCTCAACGGGCCGGTGATCGACCCCGAGGGCCGCACCGATGTGCTGAGCAGTCAGGCGCAGGTCGACGACCTGCTCGAGAGCCTCGGTTTCTGACCGGCGGCCGCCAGGTGCAGCGCCGGACAATGTGGAGCAATCAGCGTCATGAGTGATTTTGCGGGCATGGAAGACCTGCTGCAGGACTTCCTCGTCGAGGCGGGGGACCTGCTGTCGGGGGTCGACAACAAGCTGGTCGACCTCGAGCGTTCGCCCGACGATCGCGGGCTGCTCAACGACATCTTTCGCGGCTTCCACACCATCAAGGGGGGCGCCGGATTCCTCAACGCCTCCGAGCTGGTGACCCTGTGCCACCTCACCGAGAGCCTGTTCGACAAGCTGCGCAACGGCGAGCTCGGGGTGACGCCCGAGCGCATGGATGTGATCCTCGCCGCCACCGGGGCGGTGCGTGACATGTTCGCCGAGCTCGAGCACGGGACCCAGCCCGCGCCGGCCGACGCCGCGTTGCTCGACAGCCTGCGTGCAGCGGTGAGCGCAGAGGGGGCCGTTGCGCCGTCAGCGGCACCAGCACCAGCGCCGGCCGCGACCACGGTGAGCGTCCCGCGCCAGGGTGAGCCGGACTGGGACATGCTCTACACCGCGGTCACCGGCCGCACCGTCGTCGGCGAGGCGCCGTCGACCCTGGCCGCATCGTCGGGGCCGGCCGTTCCTGCGCCACGGCCAGGGGTGCCCCCCGAGCCGCCCGTCACCGCCGATCCCATCGTGCGCGCGGCGCTGGGGCGTCGCGAGACCGACCTCCCCGGCGGCAACGGCCCTACCGGGCGCCGCGAAAGCGAGCGCCAGCGCGACAACTCGATCCGCGTCGACACTGCGCGCCTGGACCAGGTGCTCAACCTCTCGGGCGAGATCGGCCTCACCAAGAACCGCCTCAATGCCCTGCGCAGCGACATCCTGAGCGGGCGCAACGACTCCGAGACCCTGCACGCGCTCGACATTGCCGTCAGCCAGCTTGATCTGCTCGTCTCCGACCTGCAGAACGCCGTCATGAAGACGCGGATGCAGCCGATCGGCCGCCTGTTTCAGAAGTACCCGCGTATCGCCCGCGACCTCGCGCGCAGCCTGGGCAAGGACGTCGAGCTGCAGCTGCTCGGCGAGGATACCGAGATCGACAAGACGATGATCGAGGACCTGTCCGATCCGATCATCCACCTCATCCGCAACGCGGTCGATCACGGTATCGAGGACGCCGCAGGACGGGTGGCCGCGGGCAAGCCGGCGAAGTCCGTAGTCCGCCTGGAGGCGCGCCAGGAGGGTGACCACATCGTCATCCTGGTGGCCGACGACGGTCGCGGCATGGACGCCGAACGCCTGCGCGCCAAGGCGCTCGCCAAGGGCCTCATCAGCGATGAGGAGGCGAGCACCATGGATGACCGCCAGAGCTACAACCTCATCTTCCTGCCCGGCTTCTCGATGGCGGAGAAGGTGTCGGACGTGTCCGGGCGTGGCGTCGGCATGGACGTGGTCCGCACCAACATCCAGAAGCTCAACGGCACGATCGAGATCCGCTCGCAGCTCGGCAAGGGCACGACACTCGTCATCAACCTGCCGCTGACGCTGGCGATCCTGCCGGTGTTGCTGGTGCGCCTGGGCGAGCAGCCCTTTGCGGTGCCGCTGTCGATGGTGCGCGAGATCCTGCCGATCGACCCTGCCGGCATCCAGGACGTCGGCGGCAAGGCGACCATGGTGGTGCGTGGCGAGGTGCTGCCGATCGCGCCGCTGTCGACGCTGCTTGGCTGGCCACGCGAGCGGGTGCCTCAGTACGGCGTCCTGATGCAGGCCGCGGAGTGGTCCTTCGTGCTGGCGATCGACAGCTTTGCCGGGCGCGAGGACGCCGTGATCAAGTCCCTCGACGACTTCCGCCCCAAGGGGGTTGCCGGCGTGACCACGCTCTCCAATGGTCAGATCGTGCTGATCCTGGACATGAAGGAACTGCTGGACGGCGCCGGCGACCGTCGCGGCGTATCGCGCGCGGAGTTGCTCGCAGCGGCGCAGTGAGGCCGGGGCACTGAGACGGGCGGCGCGTCCCGCACCGCCCACGGCCGCTGTCAGGCGGTGAGTTCGAGCAGCCCGGCGAAGGCCTGCTCGAACTGGGCGAGCCCCTCCTGTTGCAGGCGCTCGCCCACCGCGACCATGTCGATGCCCGCCGCGGCCAGCGCGATGAAGTGCTGCGCGGCCTGCTCCACGTCCTCCTCCAGCGTGGATGCGACCTTGCCGTGGTCGCGCAGCGCGTCCAGGGTGGCGTCTGGCAAGGTATTCACGGTTTCGGCGCCGATCAGCGGCTCGACGTACAGCAGGTCGCTGTAGGCCGGGTTCTTGGTGCCGGTGCTCGCCCAAAGCATGTACTGGGGGCGGGCGCCCGCCGCGGCAAGACCCTCGAAGCCGGCGCCATGGAAGCGCTCCAGGTAGGCCTCGTAGGCCAGCCGCGCCATCGCCACCGCGGTGCGCCCGCGCAGCGCGAGCAGGTCGCCGCCACGTTCCTCGAGCAGCTTGTCGACCAGGGTGTCCACCCGCGACAGGAACAGACTCGCCACGGACATTACCTTCGACACATCACCGCCGGCAGCCTGCAGGCGCTGCAGCCCGCGCAGGTAGGCCTCGGCCACCGCCTCGCAGTGCGCGAGCGAGAACATCAGCGTGACGTTCACGCTGACGCCGGCGCCGATCAGGCGCTCGATCGCGTCCAGACCGGCGGTCGTGGCGGGGACCTTGATCAGCAGGTTGGGGCGATCGACCGCCGCCTTGAGCCGCAGCCCGGCGGCGAACGTGCCGTCGGCATCGTGGGCGAGGGCGGGCGAGACCTCCAGGCTCACGTAGCCGGCGTTGCCGCCGGTGTCGCGATGCAACGGCGCGAGCAGGTCGCAGGCGCGCTGCACGTCGGGGACGACCAGCGCCTCGTAGCGCGCTTCGGCACTCATGTCGCGCTGCTTGAGCGCAGCGAGGTCGTCCTCGTAGTAGCGCCCGCCCGAGATCGCCTTGTGGAAGATCGCCGGGTTGGTGGTCACGCCGGCGACGCCGTCTTCGGCGATGAAGCGCGCGAGGTGGCCGTCGTTGAGCAGGGTGCGGGAGAGGTTGTCGAGCCAGATCTGCTGGCCGTGCTGGCGTACCTGGAGCAGGGGGTTCATCGTCTTACCTGGAGCGTCGTGGAAACGGGGCCGGACAGGCGTCGGCCTGTTTGCGGCGGGAAGCCAGGATTCTGCCCTGAAAATATTGCGATGTGCCGATTCATGCCAGGAGGTGGTCGAACCCGCGCTGGTCGAAGGCTCCTGGCTGCAAACCGTGCCTGCGCTGGCGGACCTCAACCTGCGGCCAGCGCAGGATCCCAACCCAGGTGGCGGACCACCGCAGCGAAGTCCTCCGTTGGTGGCGCCGTGATCGCCAGCGGCTCTCCCGTCACCGGATGCGCCAGCGCCAGCCGGGTGCAGGCCAGCAGCAGGCGGTGGCTGCCGAAGAGCGTCTGGAACAGCCGGTTGTGACGGCCCTTGCCGTAGGTGGCGTCGCCGATGATCGGGTGGGCAATGTGCTTCAGGTGGCGGCGCAGCTGATGGCGGCGACCGGTCTCGGGGAAGAGCGCGAGGAGCGCGTAACGGCTGGTCGCGTAGCGGTCGACCGCATGCGGCAGCTCGACCGTGGCCAGACGACGGAAGCGGGTGCGCGCGGACTGGGCAGGCGGCTGCGTCGTCTCGTCCACGGTGGCCATGGCATCGCCTTCGTCGCGATCCTCCGGTAGCGCATCGCGCGCTCCGGCGCCCTTGCCGCAGCGCGTCTCCACCGGGTCGAGCCGGCGCACCAGCGCGTGGTCGATCAAGCCGTCCTCGGGCGGATGGCCACGCACGATCGCCAGGTAGCGCTTTTCCACTGCCTGTGACTCGAAGCGCTGTGCGAGCGTGCGCGCCACTTCGCGCTCGAGCGCGAACAGCAGCACGCCCGAGGTGCCACGGTCGAGGCGGTGGGCGGGATACACCCGTTGTCCGATCTGGTCGCGCAGCAGTTGCACCGCGAAGCGTTCCTCGTGCGCGGCGATCGGGCTGCGATGCACGAGCAGGCCGGACGGCTTGTGGATCGCGACCAGCCAATCGTCGCGGTAGAGGATGTCGAGCATGGGCGTGCCTGTGGCCAGTGCGGGCGCAGCGGGGGTTGATCACCCGGTACCTGTTCAGCGGTGGAGGGTGGCGTGCGGAAGGAAAGTGCCCGAAAAAACGAAAGCGACCACGCGGGTCGCTTTCGCATTCAGCCTGGCCGGAAACAGCCGGCGAGGGAAATCAGGCGAAATTCTTCGCCGCGAAGTCCCAGTTCACCAGCTTGTCGAGGAAGGTGGCAACGAAGTCCGGACGACGGTTGCGGTAGTCGATGTAGTAGGCGTGCTCCCACACGTCGATACAGAGCAGCGCGGTGTCGCCGGTGGTCAGCGGGGTGCCGGCGGCGCCCATGTTGACGATGTCGACCGAGCCGTCGGCCTTCTTGACCAGCCACGTCCAGCCCGAGCCGAAGTTGCCGACTGCGGAGGCCTGGAAGGCCTTCTTGAAGTCGTCGTAGGAACCCCACTTGGCCTTGATCGCGTCAGCCAGCGCACCGCTGGGCTCGCCGCCGCCGTTCGGCTTCATGCAGTTCCAGAAGAAGGTGTGGTTCCAGACCTGGGCCGAGTTGTTGTACACGCCGCCGGCCGGTGCCTTCTTGACGATGGCTTCGAGGTCGAGGTTTTCGTACTCGGTGCCCTTGATCAGGTTGTTCAGGTTGGTGACGTAGGCCTGATGGTGCTTGCCGTGGTGGAACTCCAGCGTCTCGGCCGAGATGTGCGGGGCCAGGGCATCCTTGGCGTAGGGCAGGGCGGGAAGGGTATGTTCCATGCGGTTTCTCCTTTGTCGTTCGATCTGGCTGTCTGTGGGGAGGGATAAAGCCAGACTATTTTAGTCTGGATTAGGTTCCCCGGCAATGTTGCGCCCCGCATGTTAAGCCCAGACAGCGCGTTTGCGGAACACGCAGCCACCGCCATTCTCCGCGCTGGGGAGCCGCGCCTTCCGGCACTCGCGGTCCCGGTTGCGCTGCCGGATCCAGTGCGAGCTTTCAGCGCTCGTGCCGACCCACGACGCGCGTGTCGAGGCGCCCGTCCGCGAGCTCGATGGTGACTGCGGCGCCTGCCGGAACGCTTCGGGCGCTGCGCAGCACGTCGCCGCGGGCGTCGCGGGCGATCGCGTAGCCGCGGGCGAGCACGGCCGCCGGCGCCAGGTGCTCAAGGTGGGCGGACAGCGTGACCAGCCGAGTGCGGCGCTGCGCCAGCATGGCAGCCGCGGCGCGTTCGAGCCGCTGCGCCAGCATGTCCAGTCCGCTGCGCCGGGTCGCGGGCCTGGGTGCGGCAGCCGCGAGCCGAAGCTGCATCTGGGCGCAGCGCTGGTTGGCGCGTTCGAGCCTTCGCTCCATTGCGCGCCGAAGACGTTCGCCCTGGTGTTGCAGCGTGATGACTTCCTGACGCAGGCGCGTGCGGGGATCGAGAAGGCGCAGACCCGCGCGGTCGACACGCTGGGCCAGCCCTTCGAGACGCCGTGCGAGGGCGCGCTGCAGGCGCGGCCGCAGCACTTCCAGTTCGTTGCGTGCCCCGTGCCAGCCGGCGCTGGCGAGCTCGGCTGCGCCGGTGGGGGTGGCCGCGCGCACGTCAGCCGCGAAGTCGGCGATGGTGAAGTCGGTCTCGTGGCCGACACCGCACACCACCGGCACGGGGCAGGCGCGCAGCGCGCGTGCGAGCGCTTCATCGTTGAATGACCACAGGTCCTCGATGCTGCCGCCGCCGCGCACGAGCAGCAGCAGGTCCACGCCGTCCTGGGCGGCGCGCCGTCCCGCGACCTGCACGGTAGCGGCCAGGCGCTCGGCCGCTTCTGCGCCCTGGACGGGCGCGGGGTAGAGCACCACCGGCACATGCGGCGCGCGCCGGCGCAGGGTCACGAGCACGTCGCGCAGGGCCGCGGCCTGCGGCGAGGTCACGATGCCCACCGCACGCGGGAAGCGTGGAAGGGAGCGGCGCTTGTCGGCGTCGAAAAGACCCTCCGCGGCGAGCTTCGCCTTGAGCCGGTTGAAGGCTTCGAACAGGTTGCCGATGCCTGCCGGTCGCAGGGATTCGATGTTGAGCTGATAGTCCCCGCGTGCCTCATACAGCGTCACGAGGGCCCGCGCCTCGACGCGCATGCCGTTCTCCGGGCGGAAGGCGAGCAGCTGCGCGCGGTTGCGCCACATGGCGCAGCGCACCTGAGCATTGGCGTCCTTGAGGGTGAAGTACACATGCCCGGAACTGGCACGTGTCAGGTTCGAGATCTCTCCGCCGACCCACAGCAGCGGCAGTGCCGTCTCGAGGGCCTCGCGTGCCATCCGGTTGAGCGTCGAGACGCTAAGTACCGGACTCGACAGGGATCCGGCTGCGCCGTCGAGGTCCTCGGCGCGCTGATAAGGCTGTAAAGGCATGGCCGGATTGTAGCGGAATCCACAGCGGGGCGATCCTGTCAACGTGGGTGCTGCAAGTCCTTGATCGATAAGGGGTGTTTTTGCAAGCTATTGATGTATAAGGGTTTAAAATGTTGCACAATTTTTCATCGGAGTGTCCGAGCGCCCGCCGCGACGGGCTTTGCGGGCAACATCCCGAAACTGCCCACAAACTTATCCACAGGTTCTGTGGATTGCCGTTCCGATCCGGGCGCCGTCGCACGGCTACGGTCGGGTCGCGTGCAACAGCCCACACTCAGGGGCGGTTCGGCTTGCCGGCGCCCGGGGTGCGGCGCTAGAGTCTCGCCTTTACCCGCAAGAGGTTGGCGCGTGTTCGCGATCATTCAGGCCGTTGGCTGGCCGATCTGGCCCCTGATTCTGGCTTCTGTCATCGCGGTCGCGCTGATCATCGAGCGTTCGATTACCTTGCGTCGTGCTCGCATCGTGCCGCCGGGCCTGCTCGACAACGTGCTCGCCGATCTTCGGCAGGGTGGGGTGTCGGCGCAGATGATCGAACGCGTGGCGGCTCATTCCCCGCTCGGTCGGGTGCTTGCGGCCGGTCTGCGCAACGTGAACAGTGCGCGCGAGGTCATGAAGGAGTCCATCGAGGAGACCGGGCGCGCCGTGGTCCATGAGCTCGAGCGTTTCCTGACCACGCTCGGCACCATCGCTGCGATCAGTCCGCTTCTGGGCCTGCTCGGCACCATCATCGGCATGATCGACATCTTCGCCTCGCAAGGCGTCAGTGGCGCCAACCCGGCGCAGCTTGCGCAGGGCATCTCGATCGCGCTCTACACGACCGGGCTGGGGCTGATCATCGCGATCCCGGCGATGATCTTCTGGCGGCATTTCCGCGCGCTGATCGACAGCTTTGTGATCGATATGGAGCAGCAGGCGATCAAGCTGGTCGAGGTCGCGCACGGCGAGCGTCGCGCCTGAGGAGCCGCAGCGATGAACTTCCGCCGCGGCAGCCGCAATGAGGAGCCGGAGATCAACATGATCCCGCTCATCGACGTGGTTCTGGTGATCATCATCTTCCTGATGCTTACCACCACCTTTTCCAAGGTGTCGGGTCTGGAGATCAACCTGCCGACCGCGGAGTCCGAGGGGGCCGAGTCGGTGGCCGAGGAAATCGTGGTGGCGGTGACTGCGGCGGGCGAGGTCCTGGTCAATCGCCAGCCCGTGGGTGAACGCAGCATCGACGCGATCGCCGCCGCGCTCGGCAAGGCGGCGCCGGGTAATCGGGCCGAGCCGCCCGTGATCGTGATCAATGCCGATGCCAAGGCTGCACACCAGAGCGTGGTCGATGTGATGCAGGCGGCTCAGCGCGCAGGGCTGCCGCACATCACCTTCGCGACCCAGGCCCCGGTGCGGTGACGCGCGGCAGCGCTACTCACGAAGCCCGAACATGACCGCGCGGCCCCCGGCCTTCTGGCAGCGGCGCGGCCCGGTTGCCCAGCTTCTGCGTCCGCTTGCGTGCCTGTTCGGCGCCCTCGCCGCGCGGCGGCGGGCAGCTACCGTGCCCCAGCGCCTTCCGGTGCCGGTGATCGTCGTCGGCAACATTGCAGTTGGCGGAAGCGGCAAGACGCCGGTGGTTGACTGGCTCGCCACGCTGTTACGGGCCGCCGGCCGCCGTCCGGGGATCGTCAGTCGTGGGCACGGGGGGCAAGTCAGCACCGAGGGCGGGGTTGCGCTGGTGCCAGCCGACGGCGATGCGGAGCGCTTTGGCGACGAGCCGGTACTCCTGGCGCGACTCACCGGCTGCCCCCTCGCCATCGGACGCGACCGTCCCGCGGCGGCGCGCGAGCTCCTGCGCCTGCATCCCGATTGTGACGTTCTCATCGCCGACGACGGGATGCAGCACTACCGGCTGGGGCGTGACCTCGAGATCGCGGTGGTTGACGAGGCCACGCTCGGCAACCGGCTGCTGCTGCCTGCGGGACCGCTGCGTGAACCGCTTGCGCGCCTGAGCGAGGTCGATCTGATCCTCGCGCACGGTCCGCTGTCGCCTGCGCTGCGCGCGGCGTCAGCCGGCGTGCCGGTATTCCCGATGCAGCTGCGGGGCGGTGAGCTGCGTGCGCTCGCCGACCCTGCGCTCACCCGCGAGGCGAGCGCCTTCCGCGGCCGGCGGGTACATGCGGTGGCGGGCATCGGCCGCCCGCAGCGCTTCTTCGAGCAGTTGGCGGGCGAAGGGATGGTGGTCGTGCCGCACGCCTTTCCCGATCACCATCGGTTCGTCGCCGGTGACCTTGCGTTCGACGAAGCGCTTCCCATCCTGATGACGGCCAAGGATGCGGTAAAATGCCGGGCTTTCGCGCCTGAGGACGCCTGGGAATACCCGGTGCGGGCGCAGATCGGTTCCGGCGCCGCCGAACGCATCCTGGAGAAACTCGAAGATGGACGCACGTCTGCTTGAAATCCTCGTCTGCCCGCTATGCAAGGGGCCGCTCGACTATCTGAAGGACAAGCAGGAGCTGGTGTGCAAGGCCGACCGCCTGGCCTATCCGATCCGCGACGGCATTCCGGTGATGCTCGACGAGGAGGCGCGCACCATGAGCGCCGAGGAAGTCGACGCGCTGCGCAAGTGAGCGCCGCCATGGCATCCGCGGCTTTCCGAATCGTCATTCCGGCACGGTATGCGTCGACGCGCCTGCCCGCCAAACCACTGGCCGACATCGGCGGCAAGCCGATGATCGTGCGCGTGGTCGAGCGCGTGCAGGCGGCGGGCGCCGTCGAGACGCTGGTCGCGACCGATCACGAAGGTGTGCGCGATGCGGTGTCGGCGGTTGGCGGCGCGGTGGTGATGACGCGTGCCGACCATCCCAGCGGCACCGACCGCCTCGCCGAGGTTGCCGGTTTGCGCGGCTGGGGAGATGAGGACATCGTGGTGAACGTGCAGGGCGACGAGCCGCTGATCGACCCGGCGGTCGTCGCGGCGGTGGCGCAGGTGCTCGCCGATGATGACGAGGCCGCGATCGCCACCGCCGCGCACGCGATCCACGATCCCGCCGAGGTTTTCAACCCCAACGTCGTCAAGGTGGTGTGCGATGCCGCCGGGCGGGCACTGTACTTCTCGCGTGCGGCGATCCCCTGGGCGCGGGACGCGTGGGGCGGCGGCGAGCGCACGCTGCCCGAGGGCCTGCCCATGCGGCGCCATGTCGGCCTTTACGCCTACCGCGTCGGCTTCCTGCGCCGCTATGCAGGCCTGGCGCCCTCGCCGCTGGAGCACTGGGAAGCGCTCGAACAGCTGCGCGCGCTGTGGCATGGCTACCGTATCCGTGTTCTCGAACTCGCCCAGGCTCCGGCGGCCGGCGTCGACACGGTGGAGGATCTCGAGCGCGTGCGTGCGATCTTCGCTGCCGGGGGCGTTTGACCACTCTCCGCGCGTCGGTTAAGTTTCGGCTGTTTATTCAATAACAAAGCGGCCATGCTCGATGGCCGTCCATTTTCGGGAGGGAGTATGCGACTGATTCTTTTGGGACCGCCGGGCGCCGGCAAGGGCACGCAAGCCAACTTCATCAAGGAGAAGTTCGGCATTCCGCAGATCTCAACGGGCGACATGCTGCGTGCCGCGGTCAAGGCGGGCACGCCGCTGGGCCTGGAGGCGAAGAAGGTCATGGACGCCGGTGGCCTCGTGTCCGACGACATCATCATCGGCCTCGTCAAGGACCGCCTGCAGCAGGACGACTGCAAGGCCGGCTACATGTTCGATGGCTTCCCGCGCACCATCCCGCAGGCGGACGCGATGAAGGACGCCGGCGTGCCGATCGACTTCGTGCTCGAGATCGACGTGCCGGATGCCGAGATCATCGAGCGCATGAGCGGCCGCCGCGCCCACCTCGCTTCGGGCCGCACCTATCACGTCAAGTACAACCCGCCCAAGGTCGAGGGCAAGGACGACGTCACCGGCGAAGACCTGGTACAGCGCGACGACGACAAGGAAGAGACCGTCAAGAAGCGCCTCGACGTCTATCACTCGCAGACGAAGCCGCTGGTCGAGTACTACAGCAAGTGGGCCGCATCGGGCGACGCCAGGGCGCCCAAGGTGCGCAAGATTGCGGGTCTGGGCGCGGTGGAAGAGATCACGGCGCGTGCGTTCGAAGCGCTGAAGTAAGCAGTACGAAAATGGCGTCAAGGTGCCTTCGCGCACGCCCGACGCCTGCCATCGCGGCCGCTCTCCCTGACCGGGGCGGCCGCGTTTGTTTTCCTGCGCGTGCGTCGATTGTCGCCGTGCGGCTTGTGGCGCGTTGTCGAGCCGTTCGCAGGAAACATCAGCCATGACTTACGACACCCTTCTTTACGCACATTCGGGCGGCGTGACCGCCGTCATCAATGCCACGGCAGCCGCGGTGATCGTGGCAGCGCGCGAGCAGCGCGGGCGCGTGGGGCGCGTTCTTGCCGCACATCGCGGCATCGGCGGGGTGTTGCGGGAAGACCTCATCGACACGGCCGCCTTCGATGCTGTGGCACTCGAGCGGCTGGCGCGCACGCCCGGCGGGGCGTTCGGTTCCTGTCGCTTCGACCTGCCGCGCGACGATGGTGGTGCTGTCATGGACCGCCTGTTCGCCGTGTTCGACGCCCATCGCATTGGCTGGCTCCTCTACAACGGCGGGAACGGCTCGATGGATGCCGTCGCCCGGATACAGGCCGAAGCCTGCCGGCGCGGCCATCCCTTGCAGTGCGTCGGCGTGCCCAAGACGGTCGATAACGACATCGTCGGCACCGACTGTTGCCCGGGCTTCGGCTCGGCGGCCAAGTACCTCGCGACCTCGATGCTGGAGGCAGGGCTGGATATCGCTTCGATGGTAGGCGCCAAGGGCAGCGTGTTCGTCATGGAGGTGATGGGGCGCAACACGGGCTGGCTGGCCGCCGCGACGGCGCTGGCCGCCGGGGGTGATCCAGACCGTGCGCCGCACATCGTGCTGGTGCCGGAGGTCGCCTTCGACGAGGACGCGTTTCTCGCGCGGGTGCAGGCAGTGACGCAGCGCCTCGGCTACTGCGCAGTTACCGTGTCCGAAGGCATCCGCCGTGCCGATGGCAGCCTGATCCAGGAGAAGTCGCGCGATCCGCGCGGTTATGTGCAGCTTGGCGGCGCAGGCTCCGAGGTGGCGCGCTTGATCAATTCACGTTTGGGATACAAGTTCCACTGGGCCATCCCGGACTACATGCAGCGCGCCGGCGCGCACTGGCTGTCGGCGACAGACCGCGAACAGGCCATGGCCGTCGGGCGCGCGGCGGTCGAGTATGCGCTGGATGGGCACGGCGGTTCGATGCCGGCGATCCGGCGCTTGCAGGATCTGCCCTATCGCTGGGATGTGACGCCGATCGAGACGGCGCCAATCGCCAATCTGGAGCGCCGCCTGCCCAACCGGTTCGTGGCCGCTGACGGCCTGCATGTGACCCAGATGGCATGTGACTACATCCGGCCGCTGATCATGGGCGAGTTCGCCCAGCCCACGGTCGATGGCCTGCCGGACTACCGCGGCTTCGAGATGGTACGCGTAAATCGTCTGCTGCCGAACTGGGTTGGCTGAGCCCGTGGAGCAAACGGACGAGGGCCGCAGACGGCGTGGCGAGCGCCACGTTTGCAAGGAGCATGGTCATGACGCGTAACGTGAAGCTGCTCATCGCCGTGGTGCTGTTCGCCGGACTCAATCTCTGGCTCGGCGTCGAGCTGGGGGCGGCCGGTGCGGGCCTGGCGCTGGTGGCCACCATTGCCTGGTTGTGGGTGACCGAAGCGCTGCATGTCAGTGTCACGGCGCTGCTGGTGCCGCTGCTGGCGGCGCTGACCGGCGTGCTGCCCTTCGACCAGGCGCTGCTGCAGTTCGCCGATCCCGTGATCTTTCTTTTTCTCGGCGGCTTCGCGCTCGCTGCCGGCCTGCAGCGGCAGGGGCTCGACCGCTGGATGGCGGGGCAGGTGATGCGACGTGCGGGTGCGCATTTCGGGCGCTCGGTGCGCTGGTTGTTCTGGCTCACCGCGTTCCTGTCGATGTGGATCAGCAATACGGCAACGGCAGCGATGATGCTCCCGCTTGCCCTCGGCCTGCTCTCGCCGCTTGCGATCGAGGACTACCGCCGCACCTGGATGTACGTCCTGCTAGGGGTGGCGTTCTCTGCGAACATCGGCGGTATCGGCACCTTGGTGGGCAGCCCGCCAAACGCGATTGCAGCCTCCAACGTTGGCCTGAGCTTTGCAGACTGGTTGCTCTGGGGCGTGCCGCTGGTGCTGGTGATGATGCCGCTGATGGAGCTCGGCTTGCGCTGGGCGCTGAAGCCCGAACTCGAACTCAGAGTGACGCCGCCGCCACCTCCGGGAGCATGGACGCCCGCCCAGCGGCACATGCTCATGGTCTTCGGCCTGACGGTGTTGTTGTGGGTCTTTGGCGCGCCGATTGCTGCATGGGTCGGGCTGGGCCGCGGGCATGACGCGGCGGTTGCCGTCTTCGCGCTCGTCCTGCTTCATGGGTTGAAACTGGCGAGCTGGCAGGACATCGAGCGCAGTACGGAATGGGGGGTCCTGCTGCTTTTCGGCGGAGGCCTGACCCTCAGCAAGGCGCTTGCCGACAGCGGTGCCGCGAGCTGGCTGGCGGCGCAGCTCGGCGGTCCGCTGGCCGAGATGCCAGTCCTGTTGTGCGTGGCCTTGATGGTGCTGTTCGCGCTCTTGCTGACCGAGGTCACCAGCAACACCGCAAGCGCGGCGCTGCTTGTGCCTCTTTTCCTCGGCCTTGCACCGCACGTCGACTCGGTGCCACTGGCAGTGCTGGTCGCAGTGGGTACGTCGTGCGCGTTCCTGCTCCCGGTAGCCACCCCGCCCAATGCCATCGTCTTCGGCAGTGGCCACGTCCCGCAGCGGACGATGATCGCGGCTGGCACTCGCGTGACCCTGTTGATCTATCCGGCGCTGGTGATTGTCGCCGCGCTGGCACTGCTCTGAGCCGAGGGCAGGGTGACGACTGCCTCCCTCAGGCGCCCGCCTGAGCGACGCCAGCGGTCGTCGCCTGCCCACGCTCGGGCATGTAGGCGGCGACCTGGCACAGGATGGCGGCGACGTAGGGAATGCACTGCAGCAACAGGATACCCACCCAAAGCTGGGTCTCGAGGTTGTCCGCCCCACGTTGAGCCACCAGTGTCGCAGCGCCCATCAGCAGGGCGACCAACAGGCCGATTTCCTCGCGGATCGGGTTGAAGAAGGCGAGCGCTCCGCCGCCACGCCAGCCCTTGGGCGTGACGACGAACACGCCCTTCTTCTTCACCAGACCGGCGAACACCCCGCGCGCGATCGCATGCGCGAGCCCCACGGACAGGATCGAGGCGCCGAGGATGTCCTTCCATGGGCAGTCCATCGTGCGCCGGTAAAGAATCGGCCCGAGCGCCGCCTTGAAGATCATGAAGCCGAAGATCGGCAGGGCGAGCGAAATGACCGGCAGGCCGAAGGCCTTCGGGAACAGCAGGATGCCGAGCGTCCACAGCAGGCTGCCGAAGGCAAACACGAGCTGCAGCGCGTCGCCCAGCCAGGCGAACCAGCCGGTGAGGAAGTGGTAGCGCTGGGCGAGGTTGAGGTTGCTGCGACCGATCATCTGCGGCAGGTGGGCCTTGAGGATCTGCATCGCGCCGAAGGCCCAGCGGAAGCGCTGGCTCTTGATCGCCGAGAAGCCTGAGGGCGTGAGGCCGCGGCCGAGGATGTGGTCGACGTAGCGCGTGTCGTAGCCCTTCTCGATCAGGCGCAGGCCGAGCTCGGTGTCCTCGCAGATGCACCACTCCGACCAGCCGCCGACCTCTTCCAGCGCCAGCCGGCGCACCAGGGTCATGGTGCCGTGCTGGATCAGCGCGTTGCGCTCGTTGCGGTGGTGCATGCCGATGCGGAAGAAGCCGTCGAACTCCCAGTTGCACATGCGCTTGAAGGGCTGGGTCTCCCAGTCGCGGTGGGCCTGCGGCGCCTGCACCACGGCGACGTCGGGCTGGTCGAAGTGCGGGATCAGGCAGGCCAGCCAGTCGGGGTCGACCACGTAGTCGGCGTCGACCACGCCGACGACCTCGGCGCGCGGATCGGTGACCTTGAGGCCGTAGTTGAGCGCGCCGGCCTTGAAGCCCGGCCAGTTGGCGAGGTGGAAGAAGCGGAAGCGCGGGCCGAGCTCGGCGCAGCGGCGCTCGAGCGGCTTCCACAGCGCCTCGTCGCGGGTGTTGTTGTCGAGCACGAGGACTTCGAAGTTCTCGTAGTTCATCTGCGCCAGGCTGTCGATGGTGGCGATCACCATCTCCGGCGGCTCGTTGTAGCAGGCGAGGTGGATCGACACGAAGGGCTGCTGGTCGGGCGCATGCGGCGGCAGCGGCATGAAGCGGCGCTGCCACTTCTTCTTGAACAGGACCTCGCCAAATTCGAAGCCATGCGACAGCAGCACCGCCGCGGTCATGCAGGTGGCGCCGATCAGCAGCACCAGGCCGATGAGGTCGCGCTGGGTGAGGTAGTACTCGACCGGGACGTTGATGCCTATGATCAGCGTCGACACGCAGGCCTGGATCAGCGCGGCGAGGAAGAGGCGGCCAAAGATGCTCCATCCGGGCAGGAAGAAGGCGGCGAGCATCATCGGGATGAAGGCGAGCGCGGCGGCGTTGCTGGCCTTCTGCGACCAGTGTGGATCGCGCTCCACCACGCCGTCGAGCGCGTACTTCTGTTCGCGGTCGGCGTTGTACATGCCCCAGTAGGGGCCCGCCCAGCCCTCGACGTCCACCTTCCAAGGCTGGTCGATCGCCTCCATCAGGAAGTAGTCGATACGAGCGGTGCGAGGATGGGCGAGAAATTCGCGCACGAAGCGCGCCTGGTTGTCGAGGGAGGGCACCGCGGCGTCGATCGTGGGGCCGCGGCTCGGCCAGCCCACTTCGCCGACGACGATCTTCTTGCGCGGATGCGCGCGGGCGACCTCGTCGTAGCGCTGGAAGGCGTACTCGACTGCCTTCTCGACGGGCAGGCCTTCGTGGTAGGGCAGCAGGTGGACGGTGATGTAGTCGACATGCTTGGCGAGCTCGGGGTAGCGCAGCCAGACATGCCACGGCTCGGCGGTCGATACCGGCTTGCGGATCGCCTTACGCACGCGGTCCAGGTAGCCGATCATCTCGTTGACGTCGAGGTCGCCGCGCAGGATCGCCTCGTTGCCGACCATCACCCGCTCGATGTGGCGCATGCGACGGGCGACGTCGATCAGGGCCTCGATCTCGCGCTCGTTGGTTTCCATGTTGGCGTCGAGCCATGCGCCAGCGGTGACCAGCATGTCGCGCTCGCCCGCCAGGTCGAGCAGGTCGGGCATGTCGGTGACGCCGTAGGTGCGAAGTCCGTCAGAGCGGCGACCGAGGAGGTCGAGGTCGGCGGCAAGTTCCGCGCGTGTCGGGTAGCTACCCTTGAGCGGACTCTGATCGCGCTGGAAACCGTTGTAGGCGAAGCCCTTGATGCTCTGGTTGGTGCCGATGAATTCCGCGCTGCGGTTGAGCTGCTGCCAGATCCAGTATTGTGCGAACGCTACTGCGGCGGCGATGAGGATCGCAACGGCGACACGAGCGGCGAAGGAAGCGGCCTTTTTCATCTTGTTTCCAGTGCGCTGTGTTGATCGGCCAGCGCGCAAGCATTTCAGGTGCCTTGTGGGCAGCGATACCGAAGTAGGGATCAGGCCGTGAGAGCGGTGCGGTCAGGCAGGGTGTCGCACTGTGCGAGAGCCGGTCATTTCCGAGCTGTGACACAATGTACGTGCTAAGCACTCTCCGGCGGGCGAACTCCGATCGCGCGCATTTTATTCACGATTTCAGCCGCTTACGAGCGCAGGGGCGTGCCAATTTGCAACAGTTCGTGGATTGTACGGCTCTCGGCTGATTTTGAAGGGAAAGTTGCTCGTCATGCGAATGAATTTGCCTAAACATGAGGTTCTGGCGCCGCTGCTTGCTGGCGTGTTGCTGGCAGCCATTGCGCTGTGGTTCAGGCATGGGCTGCTTGAGGCAGGACTGCTGCCGCGGGATTGCACGCTCGCGGACGCGCCGCGGGGGGCCTGCCTGTTCAAGGATGCGCTGGTGCAGACATTCCTGCACCAGCGTCTGGGTTGGGTCAGCCTGGCGGCGAGCGCGCTGGCCTTCATCTTTTCGTGCCGGCGCCTTGCGTGGGCGGGTTGGCTCACCGGCGTTGCCGGTCTGGTGCTCTACAGTTACGACCCTGCCGCAGTTGGCGCGCTGTTAGCGCTGCTCGTCCTGGTAAGTGCGGACGAGCAGGGGCGGAAGGGCGAGCGCAAGCCCGATAAGCAACCAGGCGATCGCCTGGGGATTGGCGGGCTCGGTTGACCAGCGTGCGAGGACGCCGATCGCGATGACCGCAGCGCAGGTACGTTCGCCCCGCGTGCTGCCGCTGCGCCACCAGCCCGTGACCCCGAGCATCACTGCCGGCCCCAGATAGAGCAGGGTCGGGAAATCGCGGTAGCGCGGATCGACCCAGAGCAGCAGCGCCGCCACCGCGGCGGCGAACAGGAGCAGGCCGCGTAACATGCCGATCGTGGCGGCTTTCGAGCGCAGGCGTCGTGCCTGCCACAGCGTGCGGGCCGCGTCCCGGGTCGCCGGAATCGGCTCGCCGTACCAGCGCGCGAGCGCGAGTGGGAGGAGGGCGGCGAGTACCCCGGTCCCGCCGAGCAGGATCCACTCGAGCGCGTTGCGGTAGGCCTGGTGGGCGTGCTCCCAGTGCAGCACCGCGACCAGCCCGCCCAGCGCGCCGGCGGCGGTGATCGCGCTCACCCGCAGGCATTGGGTCCGGCGACCCGTCGCGGCGAGCAGCAGGGCCAGCACGGCGCCGACGATGCCGCCGCCGATCGGGCCATACAGGCTGTCGCGTTCGGCGACCGGGCCAGCGAGCGGGAACTTCGGAGCGAGGTCTGCCGCCTCCAGCATCCCCCAATAGCCGCCTACGGTACCCTCCAGCTGGCGCTTCCAGGGTTGGTCGATGGCTTCGATGAGGTTGTAGTCCCAGCCCTCCGCGTGGGCGCGGTGGACGAACTCGCGCACGTAGCGCGCCTGATTGACCCGCGACGGTTTCGATTCCTCGCGTGGGCGACCAGCACTTGGCCAGCCTGTCTCACCGATCAGGATGTTCTTGCCGGCAAAGTGCTCGCCGACGTGGCGTCGCGTTTCGGCGACGTGAGCGAGCGCAAGCTCGATGTCAACGGGTTCGTCCTCCCAGAACGGCAGGATATGGACGGTCACGAAATCGACTTCGGCCGCGAGGCTGTCGTGGCGGGTCCAGAATTCCCAGACGTCGGCGTAAGTGACCGGGACTTTCGCGTGCGCCTTTGCGTGGCGGATGAGTTCGCGCATCTCGTCCTCGGTGCGCTCGCGGCGCAGCAGCACTTCGTTGCCGACGATGAGTGCGCGCACGACATCGGTGTTGGCATTGGCGAGCGCGATGGCTCGCTCGAGTTCACCGGCATTCTTCGCCTTCTCGTAGCCGATCCAGGCGCCGAGCAGCACCTTGAGGCCGAGCGGGCGAGCGAGCTCGGGGACGAGCTCGAGGCCCTGGCTCACCGAATAAAGCCGGACGCACCCAGTAATCTTCGATAAGGCGGCGAGGTCGGCCGCGATCTGCTCGCGATCGATCCGGGTGTCGATCTCGAGTGGTGTCTGGCCGGGGCGGTGGTAGGGCGCGTACGAGACGCACTTGAGCTTTTCGCCTTCGGCGAGGTGCAGGTCGTGCATCTGGACCGGGCGCGTATGCGACCACAGGAGTGCAGACAGCAACAGGAGCACGCCGAGGCTGGCGACCAGCAGTGCGAGCCAGAGGGCCTTGCGATCGGTGCGTGGGGAAATGATCACCTTGGTGGTTTCCGTCTGGGGCGGGGAAAACTTTCAGTGGGCAGGCGGATCGTCTGACCGTTTGGCTGGCGCAGTGAGCGCCGTCCGCGCGTAAAAAAGCCACGCCCTGAGGCGTGGCTCGTTGCCGGGGCGGCCGGATTCTACCAGCGCCCCGATGCCGCGGCAGGCTTACTCCGCGTAGTCACTCATCGGCACGCAGGCGCAGAACAGGTTGCGATCGCCATAGACATCGTCGATGCGATTGACGCTCGGCCAGAACTTGTTCTCGGCCACCCAGGGCAGCGGGAACGCCGCCTGCTCGCGCGAGTAGGCGCGGTTCCAGTCGCCGAGGAAGTCGCTCTGCGTGTGCGGGGCGTGCTTGAGCGGGTTGTCCTCAGCGGGCCAGGTGCCGGTCTCGACCAGGCGGATCTCCTCGCGGATGGCGATCATCGCTGCCACGAAGCGCTCGAGCTCGCCGAGGTCTTCCGACTCGGTCGGCTCGACCATGATCGTGCCCGCAACCGGGAAGGACATGGTCGGTGCATGGAAGCCGTAGTCCATCAGGCGTTTGGCAATGTCGACCTCGGAGATCCCGGTTGCCGCCTTGATCGGACGGATGTCGAGGATACACTCGTGCGCGACCCGGCCCCTGCTGCCGGTGTAGAGCACCGGGTAGTGGTCCTTGAGGCGCTCGGCGAGGTAGTTGGCGTTGAGGATCGCCATCTCGGTCGCCTGCTTGAGGCCGTCACCGCCCATCATCGTGATGTACATCCACGAGATCGGCAGGATGCTCGCCGAGCCGAAGGGCGCTGCTGAAACCGCGCCCTGGCCGAGGTTGGGCCGGCTGGCGTCGCCGGTGGGCTGGATCACATGGTCGGCCATGAAGGGCGCGAGGTGCGCCGCGAGGCCGATCGGCCCCATGCCCGGACCGCCGCCGCCGTGCGGGATGCAGAAGGTCTTGTGCAGGTTCATGTGCGACACGTCGGCACCGATGGTCGCCGGCGAGGTGAGGCCGACCTGGGCGTTGAGGTTGGCGCCGTCCATGTACACCTGGCCGCCGTGCTGATGGACGATTTCGCAGATCTCGCGGATCGACTCCTCGAACACGCCGTGGGTGGACGGGTAGGTGATCATCAGTGCGGCCAGGTCGGCAGCGTGCTTCTCGGCCTTGGCCTTGAGGTCGGCGACGTCGACGTTGCCGTTGTCGTCGCAATCGACCACCACCACCTGCATGCCGCACATTTGCGCGGTCGCCGGGTTGGTGCCGTGGGCGGACTTCGGAATCAGGCAGATCTTGCGGTTGGCCTCGCCACGGCTGGCGTGGTAGCGCGCGATCGCTACCAGACCGGCGTACTCGCCCTGCGCGCCCGAGTTCGGCTGCATGCTGATCGCCGGGAAGCCGGTGACCGCGCGCAGGTAGTCGGCCAGGCCCTCGATCATCTCGAGGTAGCCGGCAGCCTGCTCGCGCGGCGCGAACGGGTGCAGGTTCGCGAACTCGGGCCACGTGATCGGGATCATCTCGCTGGTCGCGTTGAGCTTCATCGTGCACGAGCCGAGCGAGATCATCGAGTGGTCGAGCGCGAGGTCGCGGTTCTGCAGCTTCTTGAGGTAGCGCAGCATCTCGTGCTCGGTGTGGTGCGTGTTGAACACCGGGTGGGCGAGCACGGCGTCGGTGCGCAGCAGCTCGGCGGGCAGGGCGCCGCTGGCAGCCGCGACGCGGGCGTCGAGTGCGCTCACGTCGGTGGAGGCGCCGAAGCAGCCGAGCACTGCTGCGATGTCTTCGCGGGTGGTCGTCTCATCGACCGAGACGCCCAGCGTCGTGCCGGAGACGCTGCGCAGGTTGTAGCCGGCTTCTTCCGCGGCGCGCAAGATGGCAGGCGCGCGCCCGCCGACGTCGACCTCGACGGTGTCGAAGAAGGGGCGGTCGTGCAGGCCAAAGCCGGCCTCGCGCAGGCCGGTGGCGAGCACCGCGGCGAGGCGGTGGATGCGCGCGGCGATGGTGCGCAGGCCCTGCGGGCCGTGATAGACAGCGTAGAAGCCGGAGAGGTTTGCAAGCAGCACCTGCGAGGTGCAGATGTTGGAGTTCGCCTTCTCGCGGCGGATGTGCTGCTCGCGCGTCTGCAGCGTCATCCGCAGGGCGGTCTTGCCGCGCGCGTCCTTGGAAACGCCGATGATGCGGCCCGGCATCGAGCGCACGTAGCTCTCACGGGTCGCGAAGAAGGCCGCGTGCGGGCCGCCGAAGCCCATCGGTACGCCGAAGCGCTGCGCGGAGCCGAGGGCGATGTCCGCGCCCATGGCGCCGGGACTCTTGAGCAGCACCAATGCCATGAGGTCGCTGGCGACGGCGACCACGCTACCTTTGGCCTTGAGCTCGGCGATCGGTGTGGTCAGGTCCATGACCTCGCCGCGTGCGTTCGGGTACTGCAGGAGCGCTCCGAAGCAGTCGTGGCTGCCGGCCTCGGCAGCCTTGCCATAGACGAGCTCATAGCCGAAGTAGTGGGCGCGCGTGCGCACCACGTCGATGGTCTGCGCGAAGCAGGCCTCGTCAACGAAGAACACGTTCGACTTCGACTTGGACACCCGGCGCGCCATCGTCATCGCCTCGGCGGCAGCGGTGGCTTCATCGAGCAGCGAGGCGTTGGCGAGTTCAAGGCCGGTGAGGTCGATCACCATCTGCTGGTAGTTCAGCAGGGCCTCCAGGCGGCCCTGGGAAATCTCTGCCTGGTAGGGCGTGTAGGCGGTGTACCAGCCCGGGTTCTCAAGCACGTTGCGCAGCACGACGGCGGGGATGTGGGTCCCGTAGTAGCCCTGGCCGATGAGGGACCTCTTCACCACGTTGCGGCCGGCGATCGCCTTCAGGCGGGCGAGCGCCTCGTGCTCGGGCATCGCGTCTGCGAGCGGCAGCGGCGCCGCGAGGCGGATGCCGGCGGGCACGGTCTGCTCGATGAGGGCGTTGACGTCGGCGACGCCAAGAGTCGCGCACATGCGCGCGATCTCGCTGGCGTCCGGGCCGAGATGGCGGTGGACGAAGGCGTCGCGCTGCTCGAGTCGAGTGAGCGGGGCGGAAAGCAGGTTTGCGGTCATGGTCAAGCCTGGGCGATTTCCGATTCGTAGGCCGCGGCATCCATCAACGCGGCAACGTCGGCAGCGTTGGCGGGCTTGAGCTTGAACAGCCAGTTGGCGTAAGCGTCGGCGTTGATGCTCTCGGGAGCGTCGATCGCGTCCTGGTTGTTGGCGATCACCTCACCGGCGACCGGCGCGTAGATGTCCGAGGCGGCCTTGACCGACTCGATCACTGCGCAGGCTTCGCCCGCGGACAGCGCGCGGCCGGCTTCAGGAAGTTCGAGGAACACGATGTCGCCGAGGGCTTCCTGGGCGTGGTCGGTGACGCCGATGGTCAGGGTGCCGTCGTCCTCGACGCGGATCCATTCGTGGGACTTGGTGTACTTCAGGTTGCTGGGAACGTTGCTCATGGTGTGCTCCGGTATGAGTATGCGAGGGTGAATTGTCAGAAGTTGAAACGCCAGCTGGCGTGCGCGCCGTCGATGTTGACTGGAGGCACGATAAAGGGTGGCGCAATGGCCATCCTTGGATTCAGGGGCAGTCGAGAGCCTTGCCTTTGCGCACGAAGGGGAGCCTAACGGTGCGGGCTTGCAGGCGCTTTCCGCGGATGTCGACCTCGACGCTCTCGCCCGGCTGAGTAGCGAGCGGGACGCGCGCGAAGGCGATCGACTTCTCGAGCGAGGGAGAGAAGCCTCCGCTCGTCGTCTCGCCTTCTCCGGCGGCAGTGAAGACCTTCATGTGCGAGCGCAGCATGCCCTTGTCTCCGAGTATTAGCCCGAGCAGGCGCTGGCTGGGCGGGTTGGTCTGCAGCGCTTCGCGGCCAACGAAGTCTCGAGTCTCATCCTTCATGTCTACGGTCCACGACAACCCGGCGTCCAGCGGTGAGGTGTTCTCGTCCATGTCCTGGCCGTAGAGGTTCATGCCGGCTTCCAGGCGCAGGGTATCGCGCGCGCCGAGGCCGCAGGGGCGCACGCCGGCCGTTACCAGCGCGTTCCACATTGCTTCGGCCCGGACCGCGGGGACGGCGATTTCGAGACCATCTTCGCCGGTATAGCCGGTACGGGCGATCAGCAGATCACCCACTCGCGCACTGCCGAAAGGAGATGGGATGCCGTTCGCGGTGGCGAGTTCGGGCAGTGCGGTAGTGGCGCGCTCGATGGCGCGTGGTCCCTGGACCGCGATCATCGCCAAGTCGCGGCGTCCCTGCAGGGTCACGTTCGCGCCGACGGCGGCAATGCGCTGGCGCATCCAGGCGACGTCCTTGTCTGCAGTGCCGGCATTGACGACGATGCGATAGTCGGCATCGTTGAAACGGTAAACGATCAGATCGTCGATGACGCCGCCGCGCTCGTTGAGCATGCACGAGTAGAGCGCCTTGCCGCGGTCCTTGAGTTTGGCGACATCATTGGCGAGCAGACCACGCAGCCAGATGGTGGCGTCGGGGCCCGCGAGGTCGAGCGCGAGCATGTGGGAGACGTCGAACATCCCCGCGTCGCGGCGCACCGCCTGGTGCTCCTCAATCTGCGAACCGTAGCTGACCGGCATTTCCCAGCCGGCGAAATCGACCATACGCGCCCCAGCGCCAAGGTGAGCGGCGTGGAGAGGGGTCTGCTTGGCAGCGAGGTTCATCGCGAAGGCGCTCCAGCTGATTGGACAAGAAAAGGAATGGTCACGGCCCTGAGCCGTGATCGCCCCATCTGTCCTTTTACCTGAGAGATTTTCCGCGAACTCCTCGACTCACCTATATATATAGGTGGCTGGGATGACCACGGCGTGCCCCTTCGGTGGATACCAGAGCGCACTGCGCCCGTATCGCTCTCCAGACTTTTGCTTCGCACACGGTCCTTTTGCCTGAGCGGTTCCGGGGGTTGCGCCTTCGGCGACTCCATATAGAAGTCCTCTCCCGCGTGTCGCGCCGACGATAGCACCAGCGTTGTCCTGATCGCAACCGGGATGGCCGTGTGCCCTTGGTCGACCGTTAACTGGGCGAATGCGAGTATAAGAATCTTTGATTTTTTTTCTGTTGACGGTATTTTGGGGTTGTCTATAATGCGCACCTCTTCAGCGCTGCGGCGGTTTCGATTGAAGCGGTGGCGGTGCTGGAGTGGGAGTTGAGGTGGGTGT
>DMCZ01000053.1 GCA_003446655.1 Thauera sp.
CGAGCGTTTCCGGTCTTACTTCCAGCACCCGGCCGCTGCGTATGCTGCGCAGTGAATATATTTAAGGGCCGGGTTAATGGCCCCTCGTCCGCCACGAATCACGGCACACCGCCGCGGCCCTATAATCGACGCATTCGATACGAGGATGACCGCATGTCCGCATTGCGCTTCGAAGGCACGCAAGACTACGTCGCCACGCCCGACCTGATGCTCGCGGTCAATGCCGCGATCCGCCTGCAGCGCCCGCTGCTGATCAAGGGCGAACCCGGCACCGGCAAGACCCTGCTCGCCGAGGAAGTGGCGGCTGCGCTCGGCCTGCCGCTGCTGCAGTGGCACATCAAGTCCACCACCAAGGCGCAGCAGGGCCTCTACGAGTACGACGCCGTGTCGCGCCTGCGCGACTCGCAGCTCGGCGACGACCGTGTCAAGGACATCGCCAACTACATCGTCAAGGGCGTGTTGTGGCAGGCCTTCGAGGCCGAACAACCCACCGTGGTGCTGATCGACGAGATCGACAAGGCCGACATCGAATTCCCCAACGACCTGCTGCGCGAACTCGACCGCATGGAGTTCCATGTGTACGAGACGCGGCAGACCATCCAGGCCCGCCACCGGCCGATCGTCTTCATCACCTCGAACAACGAGAAGGAACTGCCCGACGCCTTCCTGCGCCGCTGCTTCTTCCACTACATACGCTTCCCCGATCGCGACACCATGCAGCGCATCGTGGACGTCCATTTCCCCGACCTGCGCAAGGATCTGCTGAAGCAGGCGCTCGAGGTCTTCTTCGGCCTGCGCGACATTCCCGGGCTGAAGAAGAAGCCTTCCACCTCCGAACTCATCGACTGGCTCAAGCTGCTGGTGGCCGAGGACATTCCGCCCGAGGCGCTGCACGCTCAGGATGGCAAGGCGGTCATCCCGCCGCTGCACGGCGCCCTGCTCAAGAACGAGCAGGACATGCACTTGTTCGAACGCCTGGTGTTCATGGCGAGAAACAACCGTTGAGAGGCCGCCCCGCATGCTGAAGGCACTTCTCGGCTGGTTGTTCGGTCGACGCCCTGCGCCATCCGTGCGTGCGCCTGCCGCAACACCGGCAACACGGACGCAGGACGACCCCGGCTTCCGCAAGCTCAACCGCGACGCGCCGCTGCGTGCGGAACAGTCTGCAGAGCAAGTTTCAGGCGAGCCCGCCACCTTCCTGTGCCGCGAAGCAGTCCTCGGCCGCAACCAGCGCATCGCCGGCTACCAGTTCATGCTCCGGGAGGGTAGCCACGCCCGCATCCGGCACAGCACGCGGCGAGTGCACCACCTCTACGCCGAGGTCCTGGTACGCAGCCTGGCCAGCGCCGACATCGGCGAGCTGCTCGGCCATCGCATGGCCTTCATCGACGTGCCCGACTCGTTCCTCACCGACCCCAGTCTCGCGCGCCTGCCTGCGCGCAGCGTCGTCCTCGTGCCAACCCTGAACGCCGACCGGGGCGCGCCGGAACCGGAAGCGCTGCGCCACACGGTGGAGGGTCTGCGCCAGCGCGGATTCCGCCTCGGCCTGCCCGACCCCACGGTGGTGACCGAATTTGCCCATCTTCTGCCGCAGGCCGATTTCATCGTCGTCCAGGCCCAGGGGCTGGACGCCCGACGCGGTCTGCAGCTGAGCAACATCGTCCTCGAGATCGCACCGAACGCCCGCCTGCTGATCCGCGGACTGCCCTCGATCGAGGAGTTCCGCTTCTGCTACAAGCTCGGCGCCACCTTCTTTCAGGGCCCCTTCGTCACCAGCCGCGAGGACTGGCGCGAGCGCGAGCTTCCGCCCAACACCGCCCGCATCGGCACCCTGATCGCCCGCCTGCGCGCAGACGCGAGCACGCATGAGCTGGCCGACCTGCTCAAGCAGGACGCCGCCCTGTCGCTGCGCCTGCTGCGCTACATCAACTCGGCGGCCAACATGCTGCCGCAGCCCGTGTCGTCGATCGAGCATGCGCTCACCCTGCTCGGGCGCGACAAGCTCCACCGCTGGTTGATCCTGCTGGTATGCAGTGCCGGCACCCAGGGCGAACGCGGCAGCGCGGCACTCGAGACGGCGCTTGTCCGCGGCCGGATGATGGAGCTGCTGGGCGTTTCGCAGCCACCGGCCGAACGCGAAGCCCTGTTCCTGGTCGGCCTGCTCTCACTGGTCGACGTGATCCTGCAGGTACCGATGGAGAAGGCGCTGGCGCCGCTGGCCTTGAGTCCGGACATCGACGCTGCGCTGCGCGCCGGCGGCGGCCCCCTGCAACCTCTGCTGGACCTCGCGATCGCATGCGAGCGCAGCGACAGCGAGCACCTGCGCGAGGCCGCCGAGCGCTGCGGCATCAGCCCGGAGCAGGCTTCGGAGTGCCACATGCAGGCCCTGTCGTGGGCAATCGAGATCCAGGACTAGGCGGAGCGCCCCGCGATGCTGATCGACTTCTTCCTGCACCTGAAGGCCCGCAAGCTGCCGGTGTCAACCCGCGAGTTTCTGACCGTGCTCGAGGGCCTGCGCGACCATGTCTGCGGGCCCTCGATCGACGACTTCTACTTCTTCGCGCGCACCTGCCTGGTCAAGGACGAGTCGCTCTACGACCGCTTCGACCAGGCGTTCGGCGAGTACTTCAAGGGCGTCACCGCCCTGCCCGGGCTGGAGGTCGAGCTGCCCGAGGACTGGCTGCGGGCGATGGCGCGGAAGCACCTGTCGCCCGAGGAGCGCGCCAAGCTCGAGAAGCTCGGCTGGGACAAGCTGATGGAGACCTTCCGCAAGCGCCTCGAGGAGCAGAAGGGACGCCACCAGGGCGGCAACAAATGGATCGGCACCGGTGGCAGCTCGCCCTTCGGCAACAATGGCACCCACCCGGAAGGCATCCGCGTGGGCGGCGACTCGGCTGGCAACCGGACTGCGGTGAAGGTGTGGGACAAGCGCGAGTTCCGCAACCTCGACGACTCGGTCGAACTCGGCACGCGCAACATCAAGGTGGCCCTGCGTCGGCTACGTCGCTTCGCCCGCCAGGGCGCGGCCGAGGAGCTCGACCTCGACGGCACCATCGCCGCCACCGCGCGCAACGCCGGCTGGCTCGATCTGCTGATGCGCCCCGAGCGCCACAACGCGGTGAAGGTGCTGCTGTTCCTTGATGTCGGCGGCTCGATGGACGACCACATCAAGGTGTGCGAGGAACTGTTCTCCGCCTGCCGGCTGGAGTTCAAGCACCTTGAATACTTCTACTTCCACAACTGCGTCTATGAGGGCGTGTGGCGCGACAACCGCCGTCGCCACAGCGAGCGCACGGCACTGCTCGACGTCATCCACAAGTACGGGCCCGACTACAAGCTGATCTTCGTCGGCGACGCCACGATGAGCCCCTACGAGATCCTGCATCCGCATGGCTCGGTCGAGCACATGAACGCAGAGGCCGGCGCCACCTGGCTGCGCCGCCTGCTCGACGCCTACCCGGCCGCAGCCTGGCTCAATCCGGAACCCGAGCGTCTGTGGCCGTACCGCAAGTCGATCGAGCTCATCCAGCAGATCGTCGGCGGACGTATGTATCCGCTGACGCTAGATGGACTCGCGCGCGCCATGCAGGCGCTGTCGAGAAGGCACTGAGCCCTTTGCGGCGGCAGGCGTCCGACGAGCTCGCAAGCCCGGAGCTGTCGGTAGTTTTTACAACGCATTGCGAAAACGTCGTAATAAAACCCGCAAGCCATTGTTTTACTGATGTTTTTTATTCTGGCACCAGTTTTGCTTTTCATCCCGCACGCAGTGTCTTGTTCCACTGCGAATCCCACTCATCAACGCGGACGAGAGCAAAAATGAAGATCACCAAACAAACCCATGGCGCCAAGGCGCTCAAGCGCACGGCAATCGCACTCGCACTGGCTGCAGTGGCAGCACCCTCCTTCGCGGCGCTTCAGCTCAGCGCGGCTTATCAGGATGCCGCCTTGTCGATCGACGGCTGGGGCGGCAGTGGCGTGGGCGCGCTGTCGGTAGACACGCCGGCAGGCTCTGAAGTGTTGAAGGCCTACCTGTACGCCTCGGATGTCTGGGGAAGCGGGCTGAGGGATGTAACCCTGGCCGGCAATGCCCTCAGCACTGCAACGGGCACGCTGCTGACGCCCAACGTCAACCCGGCCAACACCATGCGCTGGGATGTCACGTCGTTCATGAAGCCCCTGATCGAAAGCACCTTCGGTCTGCAGACCTTCTGTCTCTTATACACATCT
>DMCZ01000206.1 GCA_003446655.1 Thauera sp.
CAGGCTGAGCCGACACTATCTGAGGAGCCTGATCCAGCGGAGCGGTTTCGCTGGGTCGCAATGGTTCACTGTCGTCGGAGGTAGCAATGCCACCCATCTGCTGGTCGACCCATTCGCGCACCACCGTCAGTTCCTGAGCCAAAGGGGCCGACTCGGTAAGGTCCTGGTACAACTCGGCCAGCACACGCTGGGTAGCGGCATCCGGTGTCCAATGACCGTGCCGCTGCGCCTGGATCAGACGCTCGATCGTCTGCGCATAAGCCTGAGGATGGGTACGCATCCATTCAGGCACAGCAAGTTTGTGTCGATCCTGAACGAGCACCTCGTAAAAGGTCTGCCACTGGTCAGGTCGCACAACCCCTTCGGTCACACTTTGCCAGCCCCAGGCGTGCTGCACAGCTTTAAGGACCTGCAAAGTACCGGCATAGCCTTCTGCCTTCAACGCACGCACCCAGCCAGGGTGGTGATAGCGCGCCTGCATTTCAACAGCGACGCTTTGCGCTGCAGTCTGAGTGTGGGGTTCGTTGGCGTTTTGCAGCTGATTGACGTATAGCGGCAAGGGTTGCTCCCGACCTGCGCTACGTGCTGCCGCTGCCAAGCCGCCCAGATACTGGAAGGCGTCATCGGAAGTCACCATGCCGTAGAGGTGCGAACTGCGGGAGAGTAATGCTGCGTCGGTCCGGCGCAACTGTGACGCCAAGGCCGCAGCGGCCTGAGCTTCGCCGACCCCATCGACCGGTTCGCCACCCAGGTAAGGCTGGCTCATTCGGCGCAAGAAGAGTTCGCCCAGTCTTTCGTCCTGTACTTGCAGATCGTTGTGTTGGACGGCTGCATCGATGCCCGTGCCATAGTCGCCAACCGGGTTGCCGAATACCCGAGCCTGACCCAGAAGGCTCGCCTGTGCAGCTGGCAATCCTTGACGAATCAACTCATCGGTCACCGCTTTGCTGTGGTTGCTCACTACGCCGTCGGGCTCAGCGGTGCGGACCCGTGCCACGGCTGTGTCGATCAGAGCCATCAGTGCCGCAAACTGGTCACGGTACGAGCCGGTCACACTAAGCAGCACATCGACCCTGGGGCGACCCAGCGTAGCGGTATCGATGAGCTCGATGTCCCGGGGACGACCACTGGCGTCCCAAATGGGGCGTACCCCCAAAGCCACCAGCGCCTGTGCTTCCATTACGCCTTGGTGGCGCAAGGTTTCACCCGCCCATAGAGACAGGGCCAGGCGCTGCGGCATCTGCCCACCGTGCTCAGCCTGCCACTGGCTGAGCCAGTGTTCGAACATCAGCTCGGCCGCAGCATAGGCCTGAGGTGTGGGTAGGCGGCTGGGGTCCAGGCCGGTTAAGTTACGGCCGGTGGGTAGGCTGTCGGGATTGCGGATGGGGTCACCGCCGTAAGCGGCCTCAACGAAACGTCCTTCGAGCGCAGCCAATAACGCAGGCATTTCACGCTCTTGGGCTAGTTTTCGGTCCAACGCTTGCGCTTGCTCCGCCAAATCACGCAATGCCTCTGCATCGATACCATGCACAGCCGCGCGATTGGGGACTGAGGTGGTGCCGGCCTCAGCGCGCAGATCCAGTCGGCTTGCCGCTTCAGCGTCCTGGAGTGCCACCTGCAACCATCGCATCGGCCGCGAGTCGCTGATCTGCTGTTGATCCATCAGGAAGGTTTCATCGACATCCTCCCCCAGCGCATCGAGCAAAGGCGTACGCAGGCTTTGTAATACGGTTTGCCGACGCAGAGCTTCGTCGGGCACACGCCCAAACACTGCCAACCCCTGCGGTTGACTGCTGTGTGCCAACTGGTCCAGCCACGGGTGCAAGGCCTCAAGAAAGCTATCCAGATCAGCACGAACCTGCGCTTCGGGCCACTTCAGATCATGGTGCAAACGCTCGCTAACGATCAATCCGACCAGTTGCTCGCCAATCGTTTGCTTGACTGCGCCCTCGTCTGCTATCGACCACTCATGCATCAGCTCATGCAGTCGTCCCATGTCAGGTGACAGACCAGTGGTGGCCAGTACCGGGGTGCGGTGGCTCAGGAGCAGCGCACGGCCACGACGCTTGGCGGTCAGGGCCTCACCCAGGTTGTCGACGATGTACGGGTAAATGACCGGCACATCGCCCAAAGGTAGCAGTGCGTCATCTAATATATCCAGTCCCCGGGCCTTGCCTGGCGCCCATTCCTGGGTGCCGTGGGTGCCGAAATGAATCAGCGCGTCGGCCTGCCGGGCCCAGAGATACACGGCCAGATAATGGTGCGACAGCGGCTGGCGGCTGCGATGCATGAAGGGATTCTGGCCAAAGTACAGGGTTTCTTCGCGTGGCGGCTGCGGCAGCACCGACAGGTGACCGACCTGCAGCCGAGGAATTACAAACACCGACTCGCCCTTCCACTGGACGACGTAGCGGCTTTGCTCGGGCTCGCCCCAGCGCTCGACAATGCGCGCTCGCACCTCCGGGGCTTGAGCGTTCCACCAGTGGCGATAAGTGCTCAGCGGGAGGGCGGCTGCCTGGTCGTTAGCCAGCAGGGCCGGCAAGTCTGCATCGGGATAATAGGCCCGCAGCAATGGCGGAAGTTGAGCCACCCAGTCTGCTTCTGCCACGGTACGGGTCGAGTAGCCAGCCTGCCCGAGCGCCTCGCTGACTGCTTCCAGGCTGCGCGGCACGTTCAGGAACGAAGCCCCAAAATTGCTGCCGCCTGGTGGGTAGTTATAAACCATGGCGGTTACACGCTTGTCCGCAGCGGGGGTGATACGCAAGGCAAGCAGCCTGCGAGCCTTGGCGGCAACTGCCTGAGCCTGGCGCTCAATCAGTTCGACACGACCATCGTCAGCATGGGCGACGACTAGCATCGGGTCGATGGCCCCTGTTGCCTCAGGCTGCACGTAATAGAACGGCGTATCCGAGAGCCGCAAACCGGTGGCATCTGCCTTCCAGGTGGCTGTGTCGCCGTGTCGGTACGGTTGAGTAGTCAGTACAGGGACGTCCCAGGCCTGAAACAACGTCTGCAAAGCCTGGGCTTGCGAAGTGAGTTGATGCAGGACCAGCAAGCGTGGATGAGGCGCGGCAGGCCGAGCATCAACCGAAGGCATGCTCAGCAGGTCGCGCAGACCGTCTGCGCTGAGTTGCTGGCCAAATACCGCGTATGCGAACAGCCCTTGCTGACGGAACAACTGCAACCAACGGTCTAGCCACTGAGTTTCGCCGTTGATGAAATGGTGACGGTGAACGAGCACTGCCACAGACGGCAGACCTTTTAGCGCCGCTTGTTGCGCTTGCCAGCTGCTGAGCGCCTGGGCATTGCTCAAGAAGTCGGGCAGCTCAGGGTGATATATGCCACTGAGCGGCCAAGGCTGTGGCGCTGGCAGGCTCTCGACCGCTTTGGCCTCTGCCCAGCCAGCACGACCTTTGGCATCGTGCCAGGCTTTGGCCAAGATCATCGCGGCACGGGTGTTGCGCTCACCACCCGCACGAAGATACTCCGCTGCCTTGGCGGCAAACTCTCCCTGTCCAGACGACAGGCCTCCCCCTTCCGGTCCCACCCAGACCACACCGCCAGGGTGCTGTTGCTCATGCGCTTGCAGCAAATCGCCCAGCAAGCCGTCCAGCTTTGCAACGGCAGTTGCGTGTGGTGCATCTACCCACACCAGATCGGCACGGGCCAGTGCCAGTGTGGCGTTGGCACGCTGTGCATCGCGCTGCGCAGGCTGATCTTGTAGCGGGTGCTCAAGATGCTGCACCGTCCACCCATGCTCAGCACCCAAGCGCTTTACCAGTGCCGTGCGTCCAGCGGGAGTGATGTCGGCGGTTACCCAGAGCAGTTGCCGAGCGTGCACTGGCATAGCCGAGCTCAAGACCAAAATGCATGTCCAGAACCACAGCCGTGCGGTACGCCCTGTCTCTTTGACCGAGCAGGCGATGCGCTGCATATTCATCACGGCGTCGCCCCGGGCGTCGGTGCCGTGCCCTGTTCGGGGACATAGACGATGCTACCGTCACGCAGACGGTAGGCTACCCCCGCGCGTACGCCCTGACCTTCAAGCGTCTGGCCACTTCCCTGGTAGCGAACCGGCTCGCCCGCTTCCGTCAGGGTGAGTTCCACGGGTGCGTTATCGGCTGGGGTTGCCTGCGCGGACGCGGGCGTCCCGCTGAGCTTCACCGCCGCCAAAAGTGCCACCACCAGTACGAGAAACACATCGACCAGGTTGACCGCCGACAACATCGGGTCATCGTCGTCAGGCTCGAAAACGCTGAAATGCCGCAAGCTCATGTCTGGGCCTCCAGCCTTTGACGCGCAGCCAGCAACTCAATCAACAGCCAACGCCTGCGCACTGAATACAGCACCAATCCGATGGAGGCCGCAGCCAGGGCCATAACGACCCCAGCAAACGCATCGCTAAACACGGATAGCGCGGCTTGACCTTCCCCGCTGGCCACACCCTGTAAGGCAGGCCCCAGCGGAATCATGGTGGCAATCAGGCCCAACATGGGAGTAACGCGACTCAGCAGGCGTAGGGGCTCGATCTGCCCAAGCGCCTGTAACTCCAGAGTTTGCAAATCGGTTTCCGGGGCTGGACGCAATAATGTGTAGCCTGGCACTCGGCGACGTTGCCACGCCTGAACCAATATCACACCGCTCATCCAGAGTGCGTAGGCAAAAGCTAAAGCCAGCAGCCACAGCACTGGCAGCAACAGCCATTGCACGATTTGTTGAAAACTCGCCTCTAGCATGACCCCTCCTTAGAAAACGACAGCCGGAAAGCGCGGCCGTACGGTGACCGTCTTGCGACCTTTGGGACCTTTCCATTGCAGTCGCAACTGCTTTAATCCTGGATGACCCTCGAAGGCCGTAAAGCTGATCGACTGCAATTCGTCGGGCTGCTCACAGCGGTAACTCAGTCGCAGGCGCAGGTTCTCAATCTCCGGCCCTTGGTCGGTAAGCTCCGGGCTCACCTGGCTAGCGGTCACCACACATTGGGCACCTGCGGTAGGTGCAATGAAACGCTCGGGTTGCTTAAGGCGCTCACGTAGGGCCCGCAACACCGTCAGTTGATCAGCGCCTTGGGGTGGATGATCGAAGCCCAGTAGGCTCTCCAACGGGAGGTCGAATTCGGCTGTGAGCAATGTGCCATCGGCTTGCATCCGCACCGTACCGTGACCGTGGGTATGGTTACCGTGAGCATGAACAGAGCATGTGGCCGCAGTAAGGCAAGCCAAGACGCAGGCGCGCACGACGGCCGCCCGGTGAGGGGAAAACAGATGCATGATGATTTGGATGAAGAAAACCCGAACCGCCATCCCCGACGGTCTATGGGCAAACAGCGCTGCTCGAAGACAGCGCCCCGTAGTTGGCCGGTATCCGGGCTAATGGAAGCAACCTTCATCGCCTTCCCGATGAGCTGAAAGCGTCACCAGTGGCTGTTGAGATGAAAGCTAGTCCGACCGCACTTTCCGTGCGAGGACTGTCCACTTACCGTTGCGGGGGCAGCGCTGGTTAGAAACACGGCATGTGACGGTTTCCCCCAGCTTCCCGTTGAACCGCTACATGTGAATCACGCAGCGAGCACCAACATGCGAAAATGGTAGCACATAGTTATCGAGCAGCAGCAAGGGTTGAGGGCACAGCTAGATAACCAACAACCACAACCGCCGGACACGCCATCAAACTGACCGCGTTCTGCGCGAAGCGGTCGCTCGCGCGGCGGTTGTTCCTTTTGTCCGAACAGCAGCTACTGGCCGGACTGAGACGTCTGCCCCTCCCCGCACCACGGCGAACCATCTGCAACCGTCTCGACTCGACCCTAGACCACAGATGACGGTCGTCCGCGCGCCCTCTTTCGGTCTGCTCTCTGGGCGGAGCCGCCACTCGACGCGGTCGCTCACGGGCAGCAGCCCGGCCATCTTCGCGTCAAGTCCTGGCGCGCAGGATACCGATAGAGCCTCTCGTGTACATCCTCGGCACCCCGCAAGCGAAATTACTTGCGTGATTCGGAGAGCAGGCGCTATCTCCGAACGAAAACTGTCTGCGATTGCAGCGCCATCAACCGACCAACTATGCCGCTTCGCTCGCCAGTTGCTCGACCAGGAAGTTGATGAACGTCCTGACCCGGGCAGGCAGATTCTTCTTGCTCGGGTAGTAGGCGTAGAGATCCGCGCTCGGCAGCGTGAACTCGGGAAGAAGTCGCCGCAGCCGGCCGCTTTCCAGGTGCTTGATCACATCCCACTCCGAACGAATGACGATGCCCTGACCGTCCAGCGCCCAGCCCTGGACGATGTCGCCATCGTTACTGGACAGGGCGCCATGGACCTTGACGATCTCGGTGCGCCCGTCGAAGAGGAAGCGCCACACGCCATACGCATCGTCGTTCTGCCGATGGACGATGCAGCGGTGCCGGGTCAGATCGTCGAGCTTCCTCGGCGTGCCGTGTTTTTCCAGGTAGGCGGGTGAGGCGCAGAGAAAGCGCCGATTCGACATGATCCGGCGCGCATTGATCCGGTTGTCCGGCAACTCCCCAAACCGCACCGCGAGGTCGAAGCCCTTCTCGATCAGATCGATCGGACGATCCGTGACCTCCAGTTGCACCTCCACATCGGGATGCCGGGCGGTGAAGGTCGAGACGAGCGGCGCGATCACGGTCCGGCCAAATCCGAGCGGCGCGTTGACGCGCAGGCGTCCGCGCGGCGCGTGGCCGTTCCCCGAGACGATTTCGTCCAACTCCCGCAGCTCGTCGATCAGGCGGCTCGCATGCTGGAGGTAGATCTCCCCCTCGGGCGTCAGGCTGATCTTGCGCGTGCTGCGATTGAGCAGTCGCGCACCGATGCGCTTTTCCATCGCCGCCAAGCGCATCGTGGCGGCCGGGGGCGTGATGTCGAGCGCCCGCGCGGCCGCCGATAGGCTGCCCAGCCGGTTCAGCAGCACGAAGAACTCGAGCTCCGAGAAGCTTGCAGTCTTAAGCATTACTTAATAGTGATCTCACTCCAGGCTGAAACATGAGGACGACGCTTATAACTATCCTAGCGTCACTGGAGCTGACTTACCAGCTTCGAGCCCTCAAGGAGACGCAGATGAAAATAGTCGAAATTCGCGAGAAGACCGTTCCGATCAGCTCCCCGATCCGCAACGCCTACATCGACTTCAGCAAGATGACGCTCAGCCTCGTGGCCGTCGTCACCGACGTGATCCGCGACGGCAAACCGGTCATCGGGTACGGCTTCAACTCCAACGGCCGTTATGGCCAGGGCACCCTGATGCGCGAGCGTTTCATTCCACGCATCCTGGAAGCCGACTCGGAAAGCCTGGTCGATGCCACCGGCAACAATCTGGACCCGCACAAGATCTGGAACTGCATGTTCACCAATGAAAAGCCGGGCGGCCATGGCGAGCGCTCGGTGGCAATCGGCACCATCGACATGGCGGTCTGGGACGCAGTGGCCAAGATCGAAGGCAAACCGCTCTTCCAGTTGCTGGCCGATCGATATGGCGACGGCCAGGCGAATCGCAAGATCTTCGTGTATGCCGCCGGAGGCTATTACTACCCCGGCCAGGATCACGGGAAACTGAAGGACGAGATGCGCAGCTACATCGATCGTGGCTACACGGTGGTCAAGAAAAAGATCGGCGGCGCATCGCTGGATGAGGATCTACGCCGGATCGACTCGATCCTGAGCGTGCTGCAGGACGGCCAGAAGCTGGCGGTGGACGCCAACGGGCGCTTCGATCTGGATACCGCCATTCAGTACGCCAAGGCGCTCTCGCAGTACGACCTCTTCTGGTATGAGGAGCCGGGCGACCCGCTGGATTTCGAACTGCAAGCCACGCTGCGCAACTACTACGACAAGCCGATGGCGACCGGTGAGGATCTGTTCTCGATGCAGGATGCGCGCAACCTGATCCGCTACGGCGGCATGCGCCCCGATCGTGACTGGCTGCAGTTCGACTGCGCGTTGAGCTATGGACTGGTCGAGTACCTGCGCACCTTGGACATGCTCAAGCAGCATGGTTGGTCGGCCAGTCGCTGCATTCCGCACGGTGGCCACCAGATGTCGCTCAACATCGCGGCAGGCCTCGGATTGGGCGGTAACGAGTCCTACCCCGACCTGTTCCAGCCCTACGGCGGCTTCCCCGATGGGGTCAAGGTCGAGAACGGCTACGTCACCCTGCCCGAGCTGCCCGGCATCGGCTTCGAGGGCAAGTCCGACCTGATCTGCGAGATGCGCAAGCTCGCGGAATAGGGGCTGAATCCAGCCCGTCGTCGAAAGGCGACGGGGGGACTTTGCGCATCACGAGGCGCTATCGGATCCGCTCTCGCCTTTTGGGAAAGCGGCTCGTCTAACCGCGCGAGTTGGTTGCCGATTCGGCCAGACCCGACTTTGACAGTTCCGAGGCCCATTTCTGGCCGCCCCCCAGCAACCGCGCGGGGTTCCGGGCGGTGACGCGCCA
>DMCZ01000187.1:0-7713 GCA_003446655.1 Thauera sp.
AAGATGTGTATAAGAGACAGGCCGCGCCCGGCCTCGCCCTTCAACTGGACCGCGATCGTGTTCGACGGCGAGCGCTACCACTACGCCCACCTCAACACCCGGCGCAGCGAACCGCTCGTCGCCACCGCCGACGACAATTTCATCCGCCGCTTCTCCGCGCCCTACCTGCCGGTGGCGATGGCGCAGTGGGAGGTGCGCGAGCGCTTCGGCAACGGCAGCACGCGCGCGCTCGCCGAGCAGGTGTGGAACGCGGAGGACTTCGCCTTCTACCGCTGGTTCGCGATGTTCCCCGTGCTCGACCACGCCGGCGAGGAGGGCGACGGCCAGGTGTGCGTAAGCTTCAAGGACCTGCGCTTCCTCACCCCGGGGCGCGACCGCCAGCCCTTCATCTATGGCCTGTGCAACGCCGCCGGCGGCTGGCGCCTGTTCGAACGCGAGGCCGGCGGCCTGCGCTGGATCGATCCGCGATGACCACACCTACGGACGACATGCGCAATCCACGACCTGCGCCCGCGTCGCAGGCGGAAGCGGATGCCGCAGGCATGCTCCCGTCTGCGATCGGCATCGCAACGGATGGGCACAGGGTGGGTGAGCGTGCAGTTGCAGGCTCCGTGGGAGCGGGCTTGCCCGCGAATGGCTCTGCCGACGAAGCCGGCTCGCCCCGCAAGCCTGGGCGCTGGCGGCGCTGGGCGGTCGAGATCGGCATCTTCGTCGCCGTCTTCTTCGCCATCCAGGCCTGGATGGCGCGCGACGTGCCGGCCGGCGCCGCGCCGGATTTCGCCACGATCGCCGTCGATGGTCGTCCGCTGAGCCTCGCCGAGTGGCGTGCCGCCCATCCGGGCGAGGCGGTCGGCGTGTATTTTTGGGCCGACTGGTGCCCGATCTGCACCGCGCAGCAGGGCACGATCGATGGCGTGCAGGCCGACTACCCGGTGCTCACCGTCGCCATGCAGTCGGGTGGCGCGCCGGCAGTGGAGAAGGTGCTCGCCGATCGCGGTCTGGCCTGGGCCACAGCCATCGACGCCGACGGCCGCATCGCCCAGTCCTACGGCCTGCGTGGCGTGCCGGCCTTCGTCATCGTCGACCCGACCGGTCAGATCCGCTCGGTGTCGCTCGGATATACCACCGGCTGGGGCCTGCGCGCGCGCTTGTGGTGGGCGGGCTTGAGTTCGTGAGGACGGAAGTATGGGCGCTCCCGGACTGATTGCAGCCTTCACCGCCGGCGCCGCCACGCTCGCCGGCGGGCGGGCGCTGGTGCATTGGGGGATCCGCAAGGGCCTGGCGGCGCCGCGGGTACCGCATCACACCGATCCGGGCGCGCATGGGCTGGCGTTCGAGACGCTGCGCATCGGTACCGAAAACGGCAAGTCGCTGCATGCGTGGTTCATCCCTGCGCCGCGGCGCGCTGCCCTTGCCGATTCCGGCGCGGCGGTGTCTGCGCCTGTGGCTCAAGACGATGCCGAGGCGCCGCCCGCGACCGCGCCGGCAGTGGTGGTGATGCACGGCTGGGGCGGCAACGCGGCGTTGATGCTGCCGCTCGCGCGCCCGCTGCGCGAGGCCGGCTACGCGACCCTGTTCGTCGACGCGCGCTGCCACGGCGCCAGCGACGACGACAGCTTCGCCTCGCTGCCGCGCTTTGCCGAGGACGTGGAGCACGCCTTCGCCTGGCTGGCAGCGCAGCCTGGCGTCGATGCCAAGCGCATCGCGCTGCTCGGCCATTCGGTCGGCGCCGGCGCGGTGCTGTTCGCGGCCTCGCGCACGCCGCAGGTGGCGGCGGTGGTCAGCGTGGCGGCGTTCTCGCACCCGGCGGCGATGATGCGGCGCTGGCTGGCGGCCAAGCACATCCCGGAGAAGCCGGTCGGCCGCTACATCCTCGACTACGTGCAGAAGACCATCGGCCACCGCTTCGACGACATCGCGCCGGTGTCCACGATCGCGCGCATCCGCCGCCCGGTGCTGCTGGTGCATGGCGCGGATGACGCGGTGGTGCCGATCGACGAGGCGATGCAGATCTACGCCATGCGCGGCGACACCCCGGTCGAGCTGATGACGCTGACGGGCGACCACGAATCCTTCGCCGACCTCGAGCACCATATGGGGCGGCTGGTGGCGTTCCTGGACCGCACGCTGGCCTCACGCTGAACGAAATCAATGGGGTCAGACCCCATTGATTTTCAGGCGGGGGGAATCCCTGCTGGCCGCGGGGCGCCCCGGTTTGTAGAATCGGCCCTCCCCTTGCGCCGCGTCCGCCGCCGCGCGTCTCATCTCAAAACCACGAAAACGGAGACGTCTCATGCAGAAACGCCGCTTCACCGCCCTCATCGCCGGCCTCGCCGCCTCCGCCGCGCTCGGCTTCTCGCTGCCGGCCACGGCCCAGCAGTACAAGGACGAGTACAAGCTCTCCACCGTGCTCGGCGAAGCCTTCCCCTGGGGCTGGGGCGCCAAGCGCTGGGCCGACCTGGTGGCCGAGAAGACCGAGGGCCGGATCAAGATCAAGGTCTATCCGGGCACCTCGCTGGTGTCGGGCGACCAGACCAAGGAATTCACCGCGCTGCGCCAGGGCATCATCGACATGGCGGTGGGCTCGACGATCAACTGGTCGCCGCAGGTCAAGGAACTCAACCTCTTCGCGCTGCCCTTCCTGATGCCGGACCACAAGGCGATCGACGCGCTCACGCAGGGCCGCGTCGGCACGAAGATGTTCGAGATCCTCGCCGAGCGCGACGTGGTGCCGCTGGCCTGGGGCGAGAACGGTTTCCGCGAGGTCTCCAACTCGAAGAAGCCGATCCGCACGCCGGAAGATCTGAAGGGCATGAAGATGCGCGTGGTAGGCTCGCCGCTCTTCCTCGCCACCTTCAACGCGCTCGGCGCCAACCCCACGCAGATGAGCTGGGCCGACGCCCAGCCGGCGATGGCGACCGGCGCGGTCGACGGTCAGGAGAACCCGCTCGCCGTGTTCAACGCCGCCAAGCTGCACACCGTGGGCCAGAAGAACCTGACCCTGTGGGGCTACGTCGCCGACCCGCTGATCTTCGTGGTCAACAAGAACGTGTGGAATTCGTGGTCCGAGGCCGACCGCAAGGCGGTGCAGGAAGCTGCGCAGCAGGCCGCGAAGGAGGAGATCGCCCGCGCCCGCGCCGGCATCTCGGCGGGCGACGACGCGCTGCTGAAGGAGATCGAGGCCAACGGCGTCACTGTGGTGCGTCTGACCGATGCCGAGCGCGACGCCTTCCGTACCGCCACCGCCGGCGTGTACAAGGAATGGGCCGAAAAGATCGGCGCCGACCTGGTGAAGCAGGCCGAGGAAGACATCGCCAAGCGTTGATCCTGCGCTGTGTCCGGCTTTGCTCTCTCGGGCGGAGCCGGGCGCCTCCCGCAACCGATGCAGGTTCGTTTTCGCGGGCAAGCCCGCTCCCACGGTGCCGCGTGCGCCGCTCAGCCGTGTGGGAGCGGGCTTGCCCGCGAATGTTTTTGACCATAACCAGCCGACCCAATCCGGCGGGCCCCTTGATGCCCGCGGATGACGCGTTCCATGACTCCCGAAATCCCAGATCCCGCACCCGCCGAGCACCCGCACTACACGATCGAGCAGATCCTCTCCGGCATCGCCATGGGGCTGATCGTGCTGATCACCTTCGGCAACGTGCTGGCGCGCTACTTCACCTCGCAGTCCTTCGCCGCGACCGAGGAGTTCTCGATCGCGCTGCTGATCGTGCTGTCCTTCCTCGGCTCGTCGGCGGCCTTTGCCTTCGACCGCCACATCCGCGTCGATTTCTTCGTGCGCAAGCTGCCGCCGGGTTTGCGCGCGTTCGCCGACTGGCTTTCGTTTGCGGTCACTGCCAGTCTGTTCGCCTTCATCGCCTTCTACGCCGGCCGGCTCACCTGGGACCAGTACCGCTTCGAGGAGACCTCGCCCGCGCTTGGCGTGCCGCAGTGGTGGTACACGGTGTGGATGCCGGTGCTGGCGGTGGCGCTGGTGCTGCGCCTGGTGATCACGCGCATGCGGAGGCGCGCATGAGCGCCCGCGCACAGCTTTCTGAAGGGAAGCGTCCGGCGCCCGCTAGTCGGGGTGCGCGCAGCGACGGGAGGGCCGCCCAGTGATCGGCTCCGTCCTCATCGGCCTCTTCCTGCTCGCGCTGGTCGCGGGCATGCCGCTCGCCACCGGCCTCGGGGTGGCGAGCATCGCGGTGCTGGCGCTCGCCGGCTTCGACCAGCTCGCGGTGCCGACCAACATCTACGCCGGCATTGCCAAGTACCCGCTGCTGGCGATCCCGATGTTCATCCTCGCCGGCATGATCTTCGAGCGCTCCGGCGTCGCGGTGCGCCTGGTGCGTTTCGTCACCGCGATGGTCGGCGAATGGACCGGCTCGCTCGCGGTGGTGGCGGTACTGGTGTCGATGCTGCTCGGCGGCATCTCGGGCTCCGGCCCGGCCGATGCCGCGGCGGTGGCGGCGGTGATGCTGCCGTCGATGATCGCGCGCGGCTATCCGAAGGGCTTCTCTGCCGGCCTGATCGCCGCCTCGGGTTCGACCGCGATCGTCATCCCGCCCTCGGTGGCCTTCATTGTCTATAGCGTGATGGTGCCGGCCGCCACCGTGCCGGCGCTGTTCGCGGCGGGCCTGTTCCCGGGCATGGTGGCCGCGCTCTGCCTGCTGGTGCCGGCGATCATCATCAGCCGCAAGCATGGCTTCGGCCGCGACTACAAGGCCGAGCGCCCGCCGCTGGGCAAGAGCTTCATCGACGCGATCTGGGGCCTGCTGGCGCCGGTGATCATCCTTGGCGGCCTGCGCACCGGCATCTTCACGCCCACCGAGGCGGCGGTGGTGGCGGTGGCCTACGGCATTTTCGTCGGCATGGTGGTGTATCGCAGCATCAGCTTCGCGGGCCTGTTCCGCATCTTGGTCGAGGCCGCCGAGCTCTCCGCCGTGGTGCTGATGATCATCGGCATCGCCTCGGTGTTTGCCTGGGCGGGCAACACGCTCGGCATCTTCGATGCCGCGGCCAAGGCGCTGGTCGGGCTGCACTCGAGCGAGTGGCTGATGCTGCTGTCGATCAACCTGCTGCTGCTCGTCGCCGGCATGTTCCTAGACGCGATCTCGATCTTCCTGATCCTGCTGCCGCTGCTGGTGCCGATCGCGGTGGCGATGGGCTGGGACCTGGTGTGGTTCGGCGTGATGATGACGATCAACCTCGCCATCGGCCAGTTCACGCCGCCGATGGCGATCTCGCTGATGATCACCTCGCGCATCGCCGGCATCGGCATGGAGGAGACCTTCAAGTGGGTGATCTGGCTCGTGCTGGCGATGGGCGCCGGGCTGACGCTGATGATCGTGTTCCCGCAGCTCGCGCTGTGGCTGCCGGGCAAGCTCGGCTACCTGTAGAAATCAACCGAATCAAGAGATCAATGGGGTCTGACCCCATTGATTCTTGATCGTCGCCCGATGCGAGGCGTCACCTCAGCCCGGCTGGTCGAGCAGGTCGTTGATGGCGATCTGGATGCGCTGTGCGACGCGGCTGCGGTCGAGCCCGGGGTTGCGGATGGTGCGTAGCAGCAGGCCCTCGAACAGGCTGGCGAGCACCTCGACCATGTCGCCGATCGCCGTCGGCGAGTCTTCGTGGCCGGCGCCATGGCGGATCGCGCGGATGGTCGCCGCGAGCTCGCGACGGCAGGTGGCGTCGGCCTCGCGCACGATCTGCGCCACGCGCGGGTTGCGTGCGGCCTCGGCGGCGATCTCGACCTTGAGCGCGGCGTTGATCGGGTCGAGCTGGTCGGCGACGCCTTCGGCGGCGCGCTCGATCAACGCCGCTCGCACGTTGCAGGCTGCGCGCAGTTCGGCCGTGAGGGTCAGCAGGCTCTCGAGGTCCTGCGCCACGATCGCGGCGATGATCGCTTCCTTGTTCTCGAAGTAGTGGTAGATGTGGCCGGCGCTCATGCCCGCGCTTTTCGAGATCTGTGCGATGCTGGCGCCATGAAAACCGTGCTCGCGGAAGCACTGCGCGGCGGCGTTCAGGATCTGCTGGCGGCGGGCGGTGGCGCGCGGAGCGTCGGTGGCGTGAGGGCTGGAATCCGTGATCTGCATGCTGTCCTGAGGGGGTGTGCCGGGTGCCGTTCGCGGAACGGGTGGCACACCCCGGTGTCTTGAAATATCTTGCGATGCAGCAAACGATAACATAGAATGAGCGTTCGATCTATAATAACCATTCTAATGAGCGGGAAATCAGGCCGCGATCACCCATCGCTCGCCGTGATTGCCGCGCTTCGCGTTCACGAGGCTCCAATGAAGATCACACCCCAACCCCGATTCAGGTCCGCTGCCGTGGTGGCGCTGGGCGCCCTGTTCCTTGCCGCGTGCAGTGGCGGCAAGGAACAGGGTGTCGCGCAGGGCGCCGGCGGGCCGCCGCAGGCGCCTGCGGTGACGGTGATGACGGTGGCGACCAGCTCCGTCCCGATGGTCGTCGAACTCCCCGGCCGCACCACGCCCTACCTGATCGCCGAGCTGCGCCCTCAGGTCACCGGCATCGTCACCCAGCGCGCCTTCAATGAAGGCAGCGAGGTCAAGGCGGGCCAGGTGCTCTATCGCATCGACGACGCGCCCTACCAGGCCGCCCACGACAGCGCCAAGGCCGCGCTCGCGCGCGCCGAGGCCAATGCCCAGGTCGCCCGCATCAAGGCCGAGCGCCACGCCGCCCTGGCGAAGATCGAGGCAGTCAGCAAGCAGGCCAACGACGACGCCCAGGCCGCGCTCAAGCAGGCCCAGGCCGAGGTCGCCGCCGCCCGGGCCGCGCTCGACAAGGCCAGGATCGACCTCGACTACACCCGGCTCAAGTCGCCGATCTCCGGCCGCATCGGCCGTTCGACGGTCACCGCCGGCGCGCTCGTGACCGCCAACCAGGCGCAGGCGCTCGCCACCGTGCAGCAGCTCGACCCGATCTACGTCGACCTGACCCAGTCCAGCGCCGAGATGCTGCGCCTGCGCCGCGAGATCGCCGCCGGCCGCCTGCAGGCGGGCGCCAAGGGCGAGGTGCCGGTGAAGCTGATCCTCGAGGACGGCAGCGAGTACGCCGCCGAGGGCCGCCTGGCGCTGTCGGAAGTCACCGTGGACGAGGGTACCGGCAGCGTGACCCTGCGCGCCCAGTTCCCCAACGCCGACGGCGTGCTGCTGCCCGGCATGTACGTGCGCGCCCGCCTGCCCCAGGGCACGCGCAGCGAGGCGATCCGGGTGCCGCACAAGGCGCTGTCGCGCGACCCGCGCGGCAACGCGCTGGTGATGCTGGTCGATGCCGAGGGCAAGGTCGAGGCGCGTCCGGTGCAGGTCGCGCAGTCGCTCGGCTCGGACTGGGTGGTGACCAGCGGCCTGGCGGCCGGCGAGCGCATCATCGTCGAGGGCCTGCAGAAGATCCGGCCGGGTGCGACGGTGCAGGCGCAGGAGGCGGGGGCCAGCCCCCCGGCTGCCGGCCAGGCGCCCGCGGCCAAGGCCAGCTGAGGTAGGCGACCATGGCCCGTTTCTTCATCGACCGACCCATCTTCGCGTGGGTCATCGCCATCGTCATCATGCTGGCGGGCGCGCTGTCCATCCAGCAGCTGCCGGTGTCCCAGTACCCCTCGATCGCCCCGCCTGCGATCGTCATCAACGCCAAGTACCCCGGCGCCTCCGCCAAGGCGGTGGAAGACTCGGTGACGCAGATCATCGAGCAGAAGCTCACCGGCCTCGA
>DMCZ01000187.1:8016-9934 GCA_003446655.1 Thauera sp.
CGCTGCCGCTGCTGCCGCAGGCGGTGCAGCAGCAGGGGGTGACGGTCGCCAAGTCGGCGATGAACTTCCTGATGGTGGTCGGCTTCGTGTCCGCGGACAACTCGATGACCGGCACCGACCTGTCCGACTTCCTGGTGTCCTCGGTGCAGGACCCGCTGTCGCGCGTCGATGGCGTCGGCGAGGTGCAGGTGTTCGGCGCGCAGTACGCGATGCGCGTGTGGCTCGACCCGGCCAAGCTCACCAACTACCGCCTCACCCCGGGTGACGTGCGCACGGCGCTGCTGGCGCAGAACACCCAGGTCTCCGCCGGTCAGCTCGGCGGTACGCCGGCCATGCCCGGCCAGGGCTTCACCGCCACCATCACTGCGCAGAGCCGGCTGCAGACCGTGCAGGAGTTCGAGGACATCCTGCTGCGCAGCAGCACGCAGGGTGGCGAGGTGCGCCTGAAGGACGTCGCGCGCATCGAGATCGGCGCCGAGAACTACGGCACCGTCGCCCGCTTCAACGGTCAGCCGGCCGCGGGCGTCGGCATCCGTCTGGCCTCCGGTGCGAATGCGCTCGATACCGCGACCGCGGTGCGCACCAGGCTCGACGAGATGCAGCGCTACTTCCCCGAGGGCGTGGAGTACGTCGTCCCTTACGACACCACACCCTTCGTCAAGATCTCGATCGAGTCGGTGGTGATGACGCTGATCGAGGCGGTGGTGCTGGTCTTCCTGGTGATGTACCTGTTCCTGCAGAACTTCCGCGCCACGCTGATCCCGACCATGGCGATCCCGGTGGTGCTGCTCGGCACCTTCGGCCTGATGGCCGCCTTCGGCTTCTCGATCAACACGCTGACCATGTTCGGCATGGTGCTGGCGATCGGCCTGCTGGTGGATGACGCCATCGTGGTGGTCGAGAACGTCGAGCGCGTGATGACCGAGGAGGGCCTGCCGCCCAAGGAGGCCACCCGGCGCTCGATGGACCAGATCACCAGCGCGCTGATCGGCATCGGCCTGGTGCTGTCGGCGGTGTTCGTGCCGATGGCCTTCTTCGGCGGCTCGACCGGCGTCATCTACCGCCAGTTCTCGATCACCATCGTGTCGGCCATGGCGCTGTCGGTGCTGGTGGCCATCGTGTTCACCCCGGCCCTGTGCGCGAGCATCCTGAAGCCGGTGGAAAAGGGCCACGAGCACGGCGAAGGCGGCCTGTTCGGCAAGTTCTTCCACTGGTTCAACGTCAGGTTCGAGCGCAGCACCCGCAGCTACGAGTCGGCGGTGGGCGGCATCCTCAAGCGCAGCCTGCGCTTCCTCGCCATCTACCTCGCCATCGTCGCCGTGCTCGGCCTGCTCTTCGTGCGCATGCCGACCTCCTTCCTGCCCGAGGAAGACCAGGGCGTGATGTTCAACCAGATCGCGCTGCCTGCCGGCGCCACCCAGGAGCGCACGCTCGAGGTGCTGGAGAAGGTCGAGAAGCACTTCCTCGAGAACGAGAAGGACACCGTGCGCGCGATCTTCACCGTCGCCGGCTTCTCCTTCGGCGGCAGCGGCCAGCACATGGGCATCGGCTTCGTGAACCTCAAGCACTGGGACGAGCGCCAGGCGCCGGGCATGGACGTGAAGTCGGTGGCCGGGCGTGCGATGGGCGCTTTCGCGCAGATTCGCGAGGCCATGGTGTTCGCCTTCGTGCCGCCGGCGGTGATCGAGCTCGGCACCTCGGGCGGCTTCACCGTGCAGATGCAGGACCGCTCCGGCCTCGGCCACGACGCCCTGCTCGCTGCGCGCAACCAGTTCCTCGGCATGGCGGCGCAGGACAAGCGCCTGGTCGGCGTGCGGCCCAACGGCCAGGAGGACATGCCGGAGCTCAAGCTCGACATCGACCACGCCAAGGCCGGCGCGCTCGGGCTGTCGATCGCCGACATCAACGACACCTTGTC
>DMCZ01000187.1:10175-12535 GCA_003446655.1 Thauera sp.
CGCAACAAGGCCGGCGACATGGTGCCGTTCTCGGCCTTCGCCACCGCGCACTGGACCTACGGCTCGCCACGCCTGGAGCGCTTCAACGGCCAGCCGTCGATGGAGATCCTCGGCCAGTCCGCGCCCGGGCTGTCGTCGGGCGAGGCAATGCAGGCGGTCGAGGAGATCATGGCGAAGATGCCGCCTGGCATCGGCTACGACTGGTCGGGCACCTCCTACGAGGAGCGCCGCAGCGGTTCGCAGGCGCCCGCGCTGTACGCGCTGTCGCTGCTGGTGGTGTTCCTGTGCCTGGCGGCGCTGTACGAGAGCTGGTCGGTGCCCTTCGCGGTAATGCTGGTGGTGCCGCTCGGCGTGCTCGGCGCGCTGCTGGCGGCGACCAGCCGCGGCATGTCGAACGACATCTACTTCCAGGTCGGCCTGCTCGCCACCATCGGCCTGTCGTCGAAGAACGCGATCCTGATCGTGGAATTCGCCAAGGCCCAGATGGAGGAGGGCAAGGACCTCATCTCCGCCACGCTGACCGCGGTGCGCATGCGTCTGCGCCCGATCATCATGACCTCGCTCGCCTTCGGCTTCGGCGTGCTGCCGCTGGCGATCGCCACCGGCGCTGGCGCCGGCAGCCAGAACGCGATCGGCACCGGCGTGCTCGGTGGCACCATCGCCGCGACCGTGCTCGGCATCTTCTTCGTGCCGCTGTTCTACGTCGTGATCAAGCGCGTATTTCCGGACAAGCCCCGGGAGGCGGCGGTGGCGCCGTCTGCCCAGGAGGGACGTTGACATGAACAAGTACCCGACCAAACGGCCGCTGCGCGGGCTGACGGTGGCGCTGGCTGCCACGCTGCTCGGCGCCTGCTCGATGATTCCGGTCTTCGAGCGCCCCGCGGCGCCGGTGCCGGCGAGCTTCCCGCAGGCCCAGCCAACTGCGGCTTCGGCGGTGGCGCCGCTGGCCGACACCATCGCCTGGCGCGATTACTTCGCCGACGAGCGCCTGCGCCAGGTGATCGCGCTCGCCCTCGACAACAACCGCGACCTGCGCATCGCCGCGCTCAACATCGAGCGAGCGCGCGCCCAGTACGGCATCCAGCGCGCCGACCTGTTCCCCTCGATCGCGGTCAGCGGCGGGCAGAGTGCGCAGCGCGTGCCGGCGGATTTGAGCGCGACCCGTGAGGCTGACATCAGCCGCCAGTACAGCGCCAACCTCGGCTTCGCGTCCTACGAGCTCGACTTCTTCGGCCGCGTGCGCAGCCTCGAGGAGCAGGCCCTGCAGACCTACCTCGGCACCGAGGACGCCCGCCGCAGCGCACAGATCAGCCTGGTGGCCGAGGTCGCCAGCGCCTGGCTGCGCCTGGCCGCCGACCGTGAGCGCCTGGCGCTGGCGAAGAACACGCAGCAGACGCGCCAGGAATCCCTCGATCTCGTGCGGCGCAGTTTCGAGCTGGGCGCAGTGTCGGCGCTCGACGTGCACCAGGCCGACACCCTGCTGCAGAGCGCGCGTGCCGATGCGGCGCGCTTCGAGACCGTGGTTGCGCAGGACCAGAACGCGCTCGCGCAACTGGTCGGCGGCGGTGTCCCGGCCGCACTGTTGCCGGACGGGCTCGAGCAGGCGGTCGCCACAGTGGCGGAGCTCCCCGCCGGCGTGCCTTCCGAGGTCCTGACGCGTCGCCCCGACATCGTGCAGGCCGAACGTGCGCTGCGCGCGGCCAACGCCAGCATCGGCGCCGCACGCGCCGCGTTCTTCCCGCGCATCACGCTCACCGCCAGCGCAGGCACCGCGAGCAGCACGCTCGACGGCCTGTTCGAGGGCGGCTCGGGGGCGTGGAGCTTCGTGCCGCAGCTGCGCCTGCCGATCTTCGAGGCCGGCCGGCTCCAGGCCAGCCTGGATGTGGCCGAGATCCAGCGCGACATCAACGTCGCCCAGTACGAGAAGGCGATCCAGTCCGCCTTCCGGGAAGTGGCCGATAGCCTGGCCGAGCGCGCGACCATCACCGAACGCATCGACGCCCGGCGCAAGCAGGTGGCGGCGACGCAGAACAGCCTCAAGCTCTCCGATGCGCGCTACCGGGGTGGCGTCGACAGCTATCTGAGCCTGCTCGACGCCCAGCGCAGCCTGTATGCGGCCGAACAGGAACTGATCGCGGTCCGCCTTGCCGATGCCACCAACCGCGTCGAGTTGTACAAGGCGCTCGGCGGTGGCTGGCAGTGAGCGAGCCCGCGAGCGGCGCTGCCGCGGACCTCGACCGCCGCATTCCGGTCACGATCCTCACCGGCTTCCTCGGCGCCGGCAAGACCACGCTGCTCAACCATCTGCTGCGCCAGCCGCAGATGGAGGGCTGCGCGGTGCTGATCAACGAGTTCGGCGC
>DMCZ01000187.1:12799-13399 GCA_003446655.1 Thauera sp.
CGCGAGCTCAAGGGCTTGCGCCGGGTGCTGATCGAAACTACCGGCCTGGCCGACCCCGCGCCGGTAATCCACACCCTGATGGCCGAGCCTTTCCTCTCCGAGCGCTATCGGCTCGATGGCGTGGTGACCGCGGTTGATGTCACCCACGCGCTCGACCAGCTCGCCGCGCACAACGAGGCGGTGCGCCAGGTGGCGATGGCCGACCGCCTGCTGCTGACCAAGTGCGACCTCGCCGACGCCGTGCAGTGCGAGGTGGTCGGGGCCCGGCTCGCCGCGCTCAATCCGGGGGCGCGCCAGGTCGAGGTCCGGCAAGGTGCGGTGGCGGTGGACGAGGTCTTCGGCTGCGGGCTCTACGACCCCGCCGGCAAGATGCCCGATGTCGCAGCCTGGCTGGGCGAGGAGGCGGTCCGGGCGGCCCGACGCCGGTCTGTCGGTCCGGTCTGGTCGCGCGGCGGCACGGGCGCGGCACTCGCGGGCGCACGTCTGCCTGCGAATCCCGAGGCGCCTGGCGGCACGTCTGCGCAGCACGCGCCGCCTCGCCACGACGCGGGCGTCACCAGCTTCGTGCTGCGCTTCGATGAGCCCCTGTCGTGGTACGAA
>DMCZ01000187.1:13709-14698 GCA_003446655.1 Thauera sp.
AAGGGCCTGCTGAATGTGGCGGGCGATCCGCTGCCGCGGGTGCTGCAGTGCGTGCAGCACAGCGTCTATCCGACCACCAGCCTCGAGGCCTGGCCCGATGCGCCGCCCTACGACGACCGCCGCAGCCGGCTGGTCTTCATCGTGCGCAATCTCGCCGAGGACGAGGTGGTGTCCATCCTCGGCAGCTTCACCGGGCAGGTGCCGAACACCGGCGCCTGAGGCGCCCGACCCTTCGGCACGACGCCGCGGTTCGGCTTCGGATTGGCGGCTCCGTGCCGGGACGGGTGCCTCACGGCTCCACGCGGAATTCCTGCACGGCCTCGATCTCGGGCAGGGCGATGCGCAGGCGCCAGCGGCCCGGGTCGAGCGGCGCGCTGGAAGCAGTCAGGCTGCCCGGGCGAAGCAGGCTGTGGGCGAGCGGCGTCACCGCGCCGTCGACGTCGGCGCGCTCGAGCGCGAGGCGCACCGCCAGCTCGGGCGGCGCGGGCTGGCCGGTGGGGCCGACGAGGTCGATCGCGAAGCGCACCTGGCGTGCGTCGTCCTGCATCAGGCGCCCGCGTACCTCCCAGATGTTGGCCGTGCCATGGAAGACGACCCCGCCGCGTTCGGCGCCGGGCGCGGCGGCGATCGGTCCGACGGCATTGAGGCGAGCCTCGTCGTGCACGAAGAAGATCATGCCGACGAAGGCCGCGATCAACAGCAGGAAGACGCCGCCGATGATGCCGACCAGAACGCGCGCGCCGCGCACCTCGGCGCTCGCGGATGGCTGCTGCGCTGGTCTGGAAGAGCGTGTCATGCGTGTCGTGTCCGGGCTACGGCTTTCATTCGCAGTGCGCACGGCATTCGCCGCTGGCGCAGTCTGCCGCCTCGATCGTGCAGTTTGCCTTGGTCCGCATCACCAGGCGCTGGTCGTTCTCGTAGTCGCAGATCAGCCGGGTGAGCGCGTTCTTTTTCTCGACTGACATCTTCAGCGCTTTGGAGGCGCGCAG
>DMCZ01000056.1 GCA_003446655.1 Thauera sp.
AGATGTGTATAAGAGACAGCTATCATTGTCCCGCGTGGGTTTCGGGGCTTTGAACTGTCGGTACTTATTACACGCCGGCCTCATGCGACAACGCTTTTGTACTCGGCGCCTGCGTTTCTGGCCGTGGCACGGGTATTGCTCGGCGATTAATTGTGTAAATACCGTATAGGGATAATATGAAAAAAATGCTCCTCACGCTCGCGCTCGCACTGATCGGCTCTGCCGCAGTTGCAGCACCCGTTTCGGTCGTGAGCGTCGCGGCGACCGGATCGGGCAAGCCGTTCGACAACGCGCTCGCCTTGATGGGCGCTGGTGTGGTCCCGGATGAGCTCATGACCTGGGATGGTGAGCGGGGCGTCTCCTGGTCCGGCAAGGGCAAGTGGATCGCGCTTGCCTTCGATCAGCCGTACGAACTTCATGAACTTGTCCTTCATGCAGCCAGCAGCGATAGCTTCAGTGTTCGTGTCTTGCTGAGTGGCGGGGCCTGGTCCGACGCCTTCTTCCTTTCCGCGCCCGAGCAGGGTGAAACTCGCAAGGATGAGAAGGGTAAGGATCGTTCGGACAAGGAGAAGAAGGATCGTTCCGGGAAAGGCGACGAGGACAACGCGTTCGATGAGCGGTCGCTCTCGTTCATTGGCGCTGACCAGAAGCCCGTTCTGGCGACTGCCCTGCTCATCAAGGGCGAAAACCGCAACGAAAACGGTCACTACGAGATCGGAAGGCTATCACTCAGCGGTACGCCGGTTTCTGCAGCGCTCGAGGATGCAGCGCCGGCGCAGGAGCAGGGCGGATCCGTCTTGGCCAACGCCAACGCCGTTCCGGAGCCGGGTACCCTCGCGCTTCTGACCACGGGGCTGCTCGGTGCTGCTCTCGGGGCGAGACGGCGGCGTAGCTGACGAGCTGGGCGTCATCGCGCGTCAGCCGATGGCCGGTCCCGCAGTCGATGTGAACGGCTGATCGCACGAGACCGATCGGCCGTTTCTGCGTTCACGCCTTCCAGTGCCCCGATTTGCCGCCCAGCTTTTCCATCAGCTGGATGCCTTCCATTCGCATGCCGCGATCGACCGCCTTGCACATGTCGTAGATGGTGAGCAGGCCGACATTCACCGCGGTGAGCGCCTCCATCTCCACCCCGGTGCGGCCGACGGTTTCGGCGGTGACGGTACAGCGGATCGCGTGCTCGGTTTCATCGAGGTCGAATTCCACGGCCACCCGGGTGAGCGGGATCGGGTGGCAGAGCGGGATCAGCTCGCTGGTGCGCTTCGAGGCCTGGATCGCGGCGATGCGCGCGATGCCGAGGACGTCGCCCTTCCTGGCCGTGCCCGACTTCACCATCGCGAAGGTGTCGGGCAGCATCACGATCCGGCCGGTGGCGATCGCGACGCGACGGGTTTCGGCCTTGGCGCCGACATCGACCATGTGCGCCTGGCCATCGGCGTCGAAGTGGGTCAGCGGGCTGGTGTGCGAGGTGGTCATGGTGTGAGCAAGGGCAGCGCGCAATGACGTTGCGTTCAGCGCGGCCGCCGGTGCGGCCCGCAAACACACCGATACATCGGGCAGGGGAACGTGTTCGAATCGGCGCGTATCATAGCACCCGATGATGCAACGACGTCTCGCCCTGCTGCTGACCCTGGCGCTGGCCTTGCCGGCTCCGCCGCCTGTTCTCGCCTACGATCTGCCCGACCTGGGTGACGTCGCAGCGGCCGAACTGTCGCCTGCCGCCGAGCGTCGCATCGGCGAGCAGATCATCAGCCAGATCCGCTGGCGCGACGCCGCCTATCTCGACGACCCCGAGGTGGAAGAGTACGTGAACCGCCTCGGCCACCGGCTGGCGGCGGCGAGCAACAACCCGGCACAGGACTTCGATTTCTTCGTCGTGCGCGACCCGACACTCAACGCCTTTGCTCTTCCGGGCGGCTACATCGGCGTGCATGCGGGGCTGATTCTCGCCGCGCAGACGGAGTCCGAGTTCGCCTCGGTGCTCGGGCACGAGATCGCACACGTCACCCAGCGCCACATCGCCCAGATCGTGGGCAAGCAGAGCCAGTCGGCCATGCTGATGGTGGCCTCGCTGCTTGTGGCGGTGCTCGCGGCGCGCAGCAATTCGGACGTGAGCCAGGCGGCGATCGCCGCGGGGCAGGCAGGCGCAATTCAGTCGCAGCTTGGATACACCCGCAGCTTCGAGCGTGAGGCTGACCGGGTCGGGCTGGAGACGCTGGCCGGTGCCGGGCTGGACGTTCGGGGCATGCCGAGCTTCTTCGAGCGCCTGCAGCGCAATACCCGGGTGTATGAGAACAACGCACCGGCTTACCTGCGCACTCACCCGCTGACCACCGAGCGCATCGCCGACATGGAAAACCGCGTGGCGAGCATGCCCTACCGTCAGGTGCTCGACTCCGCCGATTTCCGCTTCGCGCGTGCCAAGCTGCGTGCGAATGCGGGACAGCCGGCCGAGGCGGTCAAGGAACTGCAGGACCAGTTGGCGCGGGCGCCGAGCGACGATGCGCTCACCTACGGGCTTGCGCGCGCGCTCCTGCGCGCGGGACGGCTCGACGAGGCCGAGCAGCGGGTCCAGGCGCTGCGCAAGTCGGCGCCAGCTTCGCCCTGGATCGAAGGTCTTGCGGCAGAGCTTCGCCTGGCTCGCAAGGATGCGGCTGGCGCTGTGCGCACCCTTGAGGCGGCGCAGAAGCAGTTTCCGGCGAGTCGCAACCTCGCCTATTCGCTCGCCGACGCCCGTATCCACGCCGGCCAGGCGCGAGAGGCCGCGGCGGGCGTGCGCCGCATGATCGACACCCGCAACAGCGACCCGCGCCTGTGGCAGCTGCTTTCGCGCGCGCATGCCGAGTTGGGGCAGCGCACGGCGCAGCATCGCGCGCAGGCCGAGGTCTATGTGCTGCGCGGTAGCCTCCCGGCAGCGATCGAGCAGCTGGAGATCGCGCGCAAGGCCGGCGACGGCGATTTTTATGAGTTGTCCGCTGTGGATGCGCGGATGCGCGAGCTGAAGCAGCGCCTGCTCGAGGAAAAACGCGAACGTTGATCAGGCGGTCCAGCGTCGGGTCACCGGCTGTGCGTGGCTGCCTTTCGACACCTGCCGGCATCCATTAGAATCCAGCGCTCTACCCAAACCAAGAACAGAGGACAAAGGATGAATTTCGACAAGGAAGTGGATGCCCGGGGGCTCAACTGTCCGCTACCGATCCTGCGCGCCAAGAAGATGCTGGCCGAGATGCAGTCGGGCCAGGTGGTGCGTGTCGTCGCGACCGACCCGGGTTCGGTGAAGGACTTCCAGGCTTTCGCGCGTCAGACGGGCAACGAGCTCGTCCAGCAGGGCGAGACGGCCGACAAGGCGTTCGAGTTCTTCCTCAAGCGCAAGTAGGCATCCCGCGGCCGCACGAGGCTGCCGAGGCGCTAACGAAAGCGGGCGAGAGCCCGCTTTTTGTTAGCAGCGATCCCGCTCCCACGACGACGCTCGAGGGAACCCGAGCTGGCGTGGGAGCGGGCGTGTCCGCGAACCCGGGGGCGTGGCTCAGCCGCCCAGCCTGGCGAGCTGCGGCTTGAGCTTGTCCACCGTGGCCTTGAAGGCGGCAAGGCGATCGCGTTCCTGCTGCACCACGGCGGCCGGGGCGCGGTCGACGAAGCTGGCGTTGCCGAGCTTGCCTTCGGCCTTCGCGATCTCGCCCTCGAGTCGGGCGATCTCCTTGCCCAGGCGCTCGCGCTCGGCAGCGACGTCGATTTCCACCTTCAGCATCAGCCGTGTCTCGCCGGCGACCGCGACCGGGGCGAGCTCGTCGGCACCGATCTCGTCCACGATCTGCACTTCGGCGAGCTTCGCCAGTCCGGCGAGGTAGGGTGCGTACAGCGCCAGCGCCGCCTTGTCGCCCGCGGCCACCAGCGGCAGGCGCTGCGCCGGGGAGATGTTCATCTCGCCGCGCAGGTTGCGGCAGGCGTAGATCATGGCCTTCAGCTCGGCGACCTTGGCCTCGGCGGTCTCGTCGATGCGGCCCAGGTCGGCCTGCGGGTAGCGAACGCGCATGATGCTGTCGCCATCCTTGCGCCCGGCGAGCGGGGCGACCGTCTGCCACAGCTCTTCGGTGATGAACGGGATCAGCGGGTGCGCCAGGCGCAGCACGGTCTCGAGCACACGCAGCAGGGTGCGGCGGGTGGCGCGCTGCTGTTCGGGCGTGCCGCTCTGAATCTGGACCTTGGCGAGCTCCAGGTACCAGTCGCAGTACTCGTCCCACACGAATTCGTACACTGCGCGCGCGACCAGGTCGAAGCGGTAGGCCTCGAACTGCGCGGCGACTGTCTCTTATACACATCT
>DMCZ01000093.1:0-985 GCA_003446655.1 Thauera sp.
GCGTCGGACGTCTTCGTGCCGACCATGAACGGCCCGATCCCGCTCGGCCAGGTGGCCGAGGTGAAGCTGACGCGCGGTGCGCCCGCCATCCGTACCGAGAACGCGCTGCTTGCGGCCTATGTGTATGTCGATACGCGCGAGTCCGACCTCGGCGCCTTCGTCAAGCGCGCGCAGCAGGCGGTGGCCGAAGAGGTCGAATTCCCGCAGGGCTACTACGCCACCTGGAGCGGCCAGTTCGAGAACATGGAGCGCGCCAAGGAGAAGATGAAGATCGTCGTGCCGGTGACGCTGGCGCTGATCTTCGTGCTGCTGTACCTCAACTTCCGCCGCCTCACCGAGACGTTGATCGTGATGCTGTCGGTGCCCTTCGCGCTGGTGGGCGGGGTGTGGCTGATGTGGTGGCTGGACTACCAGATGAGCGTGGCGGTGGCGGTGGGCTTCATCGCGCTCGCCGGGGTGGCGGCGGAAACGGGCGTGATCATGCTGATCTACCTCGACCAGGCGTGGACGGCCGTCTGTGCGCGCTGCCGCGCCGAAGGCCGTGAGGCCGGTGTCGCGGACCTGTACCAGGCGATCATGGAGGGCGCCGCCGGGCGGGTGCGACCGAAGATGATGACGGTGATCACCGTGATGGCGGGCCTGTTGCCGATCATGTGGAGCACGGGTACGGGCAGCGAGGTCATGAGCCGGATTGCTGCGCCCATGATCGGTGGCATGGTGTCGTCGACCGTGCTGACACTGGCGGTGATCCCGGCCCTCTATGCGCTGGTCAAGCAGTGGGGCTTGCCCCGGGGTGCGCTTCCTGCCCCCACGCCACTTCACCGAGCGTCCTGCGCATGATCACCTTGCCGTGCCGGATCGAAGCCAGCGCGCAGCCCTGTGTGCGCAGCACCTCGTAGTCGCTGTCTGCAGAGAGCAGCACCAGGTTCGCGGGGCGGCCGGGCTCGATGCCGTAGCGCTCGCCCAGCGCCAGTGCCCGTGCGCC
>DMCZ01000093.1:1227-4383 GCA_003446655.1 Thauera sp.
TCCAGGATGCGCAGGATGTTGCCGTTGCCGAGCGGATACCAGGGATCGACGATCGAGTCCTGCGCGAAGCACACATTGAGGCCGGCGCGGTCGAGCTCCGGCACGCGCGTCAGGCCGCGTCGCTTGGGGTAGGTGTCGAAGCGCCCCTGAAGGTGGATGCTCTCTGTCGGGCAGCTGATGAAGCTGAGCCCCGCCTGCTTGAGCAGGCGGAAGAGCTTGAAGCAGTAGGCGTTGTCGTAAGAGCCCATGGCCGTAGTGTGGCTGGCGGTCACCCGTGCCCCCATGCCCTTCGCGCGGGTGAGTTCGGCGAGCACCTCGAGGAAGCGCGACTGCGGATCGTCGGTTTCGTCGCAGTGAACATCGACCATGCGGCCGTGGCGCTCGGCCAGCTCCATCAGGAAATGCAGCGACGACACCCCCTGGTCGCGGGTGTTCTCGAAGTGCGGGATGCCGCCGACCACGTCGGCGCCCATCTCCACCGCCTCGCGCATCAGGGCACGGCCGTCGGCGAAGGACTCGATGCCCTCCTGCGGAAAGGCGACGATCTGCAGGTCGACGAGGTCGCGTGCTTCGTCGCGCACTTCGAGCATCGCCTGCAGCGTCCCGAGTCCGGGCTCGGTGACATCAACATGACTGCGCACATGCTGGATGCCGTGTGCGGCTAGCATGCGGATCGTACGGTGGGCGCGGGATTTGGTGTCCTCGCGGGTTACCAGCGCCTTGCGTTCGGCCCAGCGCTCGATGCCCTCGAACAGGGTGCCGGTCAGGTTCCAGCTGGGCTCGCCGGCGGTGAGCGCAGCGTCGAGGTGGATGTGCGGCTCGACGAAGGGCGGGATGACCAGCCTGCCGCCAGCGTCCAGCGCATCGGGGCCGATGTCGGATGCGGGCAAGGTCGCGGCCTGGGCGTCGATGGCGCGGATGAGGCCATCGGACCAGCGCACGGTGAACAGGCCAGAGCGGCCGCGCAGGCGAGCATTGACGATACGGTTCATGTGGGGTTCCTCGGGATGGGGTGGTGGGGTGAGAGCCGCCAGATCATCAGCGCGACGGCGATGTCCAGGCGGTGTTGTGCGTCCTGCGGATCCAGACCGATCAGGGCCTCGATCTGGTGCATGCGGTGCTGGAGGGTGTTGCGGTGCACGTTCAGGCGTCGCGCGGCGGCCACGAGGTTGCCGTTGGCCTGTATCCAGGCCTCGAGTGTAGGCGTCAGGACGCCGGGGTGGGCCTTGTCATGTTGGAGCAGCGGACCCAGCGTGGCAGTGACGAAGCGGTCGATCAGACTGCGGTCCGGGATCGCCAGCAGCAATTCGAGCACGCCCAGGTCCTCGAAGCGGCACAGGCGCAGGGGACCGGGCAGCGCGCGCGCGGCCGTCAGCGCCTGGCGGGCCTGGCCGAGCCCGCGTGCGAGGTCGGTCGGCTGCGGACAGATGGTGCTCAAGCCAGCAAGGATGCGCAGCGGCGGCTGGACGCCGTCGAGCGCGTGCAGCAGCGATTCGACTGCCGCGCGATTGCGGGCCTGGACGAGATGCACGATGTCGCCGTCGGCTTCGGGTCCGGCCATGGGCAGCAGGGCGACCCACTGACTGCCCTGGCTGACCACCGGCAGGGGCGGGCCGAGCGCATCCAGGCAGCAGGCCAGGTCCCGCAGTACGCGCTGACGGAAGGCCTGAAGCAGGGTTTCGGCGCGCTCGGGTGGGCACGATTCGAACAGCTCGGCGCTGCCGTTCAGCTGCAACACGAGCACCTGCCGGGGCAGGCCGAGCTCGATGCCAAGGCTGGCGGTGCGGTGGGCGATCAGCGCGGGGTCCGTGAGGCTGCCATCGAGCAGTTGTTCGACGAACCTTTCGCGTGAGCTGCCGAGCAGTTGCGCCTGCACCAGGGCGGAGCCAATGGCTTCGGTGACCACGACCAGTGGCAGCTCGTAGGGCTGCTCGATCAGCGGCACACCGAGGCAGTCGGCCTCGGCCAGCACGCTGTCGGGGATGTGGTCGATGTAGCGCGGGCCGGTCAGGATGACCAGGCCGGCGCATTCGCGCTGGTCTGCTTCGCGAACCAGGCGCAGCAGGTTCGCTTCGTCCCGCGGCCGGTTGATGCCGGTGACGAACACCAGTTCGCCCCCGAGCACCCAATCGGCGATCGAGTCGTTCTCGATCACATACGGCCAGCGCACGGTGCGGCGTTCGCCCGCCTGCCCGGCGCGCAGGTGCAAGCTCTGGAGCCGGGGCAGGAGGAGCACGTCGCGTACGGTCAGACTCATGCCTCGGCCGCTCCGAGCTGCCGGCGCTGCAGGCGCACGCGTTGCAGCTCGAACAGCAGCACGTAGCTCAACGCAGCCACCACGATGCCCACCAGCGGCGCCACCCACGGCGAGACGAACGCACTCAGCGCCCCCAGGCCATACGCGCCGAGGCCAACCGGGTTGAAGCGCGGCAGCGTCGTATCCGCCAGCCGCGGATAGCGCCCTTTGTGAGCGTGGAAGAAGTCGGCCACGATCACGCCGCCGATCGGCGGGATGATGGAGCCGAGCAGGATCAGGAAGGGGATGAGCATGTCGTACATGCCGCCGATAGCAAGCAAGGTGCCCACGCCGGCCCCGATCAGGGTGATCTCGCCGCGGCGATCCTTGCGCAACAGGTTGCAGCCGGCAGCGGCGAAGTTGTAGATCGTGTTGTCCTGGGTGGTCCAGATGTTGAGGAAGAGCATGACCACTGCGGCGATCGACAGGCCTTGCAGCACCATGACCTCGACGATGTCGGGCTGCTGGTAGACGATCGCGCCGTAGGCACCGACCAGGATCATCAGGCCGTTACCAATGAAAAAGCCTACAAGGCTCGAGAGCACTGCGGTCTTGCCGTCGCGGGCGAACCGGGTCCAGTTGGTGGCCTGGGTCGCGCCACTGACGAAGGTGCCGAAGACGAGGGTGATCGCCATGTGCCAGCTCATGCTCTCCTGGGGTTCGATCGCAAGCAGACCCTCCAGCCCGCCGGCGTCGCGGGTGGCGATCCACATTGACCACAGCAGCAGGAGCAGCATGGCCGGCACGGCGACGCGCGAAAGCATGTCCAGCCCCTTGTAGCCGATGAAGGCGGTCAGGCTGAAACCGAAGCCGAACAGCACCATCAGCGGAATGGTCCAGCCCTGAGGCAGATCGAGGAG
>DMCZ01000093.1:4672-6432 GCA_003446655.1 Thauera sp.
GAGTTGAGGCCGCTGCGGCAGGCGATGTAGCCCAGTACCGCGGCGTACAGGCCGAGGAGCAGGTTGCCGACGATGCTGGCCCAGATGAGGGTCTTGAAGTCGAAGGCCATTCCCATCTTGCCGCCCGCGAACATGGTGGCGGTAAAGAAGGTGAAGCCGAAAAGCAGGATGGAGGTGGACAGCAGGCCCTTGCGCGCGCCGGCGGGCACTTCGCTGAGCGGGTAGTCGTGATCGAGATCAGGGGCTTGGGACATGGCAATGACTCCGGCAGGGTGAATTCACCGTAGAAACAGCAAGTCGTGTGCCAGGCGCTGGATAGAGCTCAAGAGCGTAAAGCCGGGTCAGTCGGAACGACGGGGCTTGTGCAGGGTGCACAATGCGGATCGAGGTTGGTTATTGCATTGCACCATGTGCGGGCACGCGAGAACGGCGATGCCCCGTCGCGGTGCCGGCACTGGAGCGGTCGCCCGCGCTGCTCGCACCGTTCGGGCCGGCGGTGTCGGGCCGGGCGGCACGGAGCGCTGCGCAGGGTGGGCGGCCAGCGCTATAGTGCTGCTTGCCCTTCATTCCCGGATCTCGCCTGCGCAGCCGCCCGCCCGTCCTCGCCACCGCGGAGGACGGGCGGTGTGAGCTGACGCGGTGGATTTGCCGAGCCCTGCGAGCGAGCCAATGCCTGCACGTCCCCTTTCCATCCATCCCCGCTCCGTGCCCTCCAGCCGGAACTCCGCCGCGGACCTGCCGCCCGTCGAATACCGTATCCGTCCGGCCAATCCCGGCGCGCACCTTTTCGAGGTTACCTGCACCGTGCATGCGCCCGACCCGGACGGCCAGGTTTTCAGCCTGCCGGCCTGGATCCCCGGCAGCTACATGATTCGCGAGTTCGCGCGCAACATCGTTCGCCTGTCGGCCCAGGCCGACGGCGAGCCGTGCGCGGTCGACAAGCTCGACAAACACACCTGGCGCGCTGCCGTCCCGCCCGGGACGAAGAAGGTGACCGTGGATTACGAGGTCTATGCCTGGGACCTGTCGGTGCGTTCCGCCCACCTCGACACCACGCACGGCTTCTTCAACGGCACCAGCGTGTTCCTGGCGGTCGCCGGACGCACGGACGGCCCGTGCCTCGTCACCATCGACAAGCCGGAGGCCGAGGCCTTTCGGCACTGGAAGCTCATCACCGCGTTGCCGCCCGAGCACGGCCGGGCGGGTGATGCGCACCGCTTCGGGCGCTTTCGCGCCGCAGATTACGATGAGCTCATCGACCACCCGGTGGAGATGGGCGAGTTCACCCTCGCGCGTTTCGAGGCCGCCGGGGTGCCGCACGACGTCGCGCTGACAGGACGCCACGACTGCGACCTGGATCGCCTCTGTGCGGACCTCAAGCGCGTGTGCGAATGGCAGATCCGGCTCTTCGGCAAGCCTGCGCCAGTGGATTACTACGCCTTCCTGACCATGGTCGTGGGGGACGGCTATGGCGGGCTCGAGCATCGCGCGTCGACCGCCCTGATCTGCAGCCGCGCGGACCTGCCATGGAAGGGAATGGAAGGCCTGCCCGAGGGCTACAGGACCTTCCTTGGCCTGTGCAGCCATGAGTATTTCCATACGTGGAACGTCAAGCGCATCAAGCCGGCGGCCTTCACGCCCTATGACCTGAGCCGCGAGAACCACACCCGCCTGCTCTGGGCCTTCGAGGGCTTCACCTCCTACTACGATGACCTGGCGCTGGTGCGCAGCGGCGTGATCGGCATCGATGATTACCTCGA
>DMCZ01000012.1:0-4035 GCA_003446655.1 Thauera sp.
AGATGTGTATAAGAGACAGCTTCACCACCGCATAGAACAGCACAGCCGACACGTGCAGGCCGACCAGCACGATGATCGCCCAGTAGTTCTGCCGGTGCAGGCCGGACAGCCAGTCGCTGGTGTCGCTGCTCACCAGCGCACGCAGCGGACCGGAAAAGGCGATCTCGTCGTTGGAGAACAGGCCGGTGACCGCCTGGTAGATCATCACCCCGAGGAGCGCGAGCACCGACAGCGCGCCGAGGGGGTTGTGGCCCAGCCCGCTCCAGTGCCCGCGCAGGTGCGCCCAAAGGTGTGCCGGGCCGGGCACGAAGTCGGCGAAGCGGGCATAGGTCGAGCCGATCACGCCCCAAATCAGGCGGAAGGCGAGCAGGCCGGTGATGGCGATGCCGACCCGGCCGTGCCATTCGATGAGGCTGCCACCGATCTGGGCGGTGACGTAGGCGGCCACGACGAGCACGGCCAGCAGCCAATGGAAAACTCGGGTGGGCAGATCCCAGACTCTTACCTTGCGCATTTTCTTGTTCCTTCCCTGAAACGGTGTTGGACCATCCGCTTGCGGCGCCTCACCGCGGTGACGACACACTCGATGACCGGAGCAGTGACTGCAAGCCTGCACGCAGGTTCCGCCGGCCAGAATCCAACTTCGGTCCCCATTGTCCATGCTTCGGGCATCGCGCGTGAAATGCTGCCAATTCTTGCCACGCGATGCGAATCCACCTGTTCAGAATCATCATCGGGAATTGCCCCGACATTCTGGACCGGAGTCACCATGCGTCTGAGACTGCTGCTAACGCTCCTGCTCGCGCCGCTGGCCGCGCAGGCGGAAACCTGCGAGGCCACTGTCGGCAGCGCCGACACCATGAGCTTCGATGTCCGCACGATCAACGTGCCATCCAGCTGTGAATCATTCACCGTGCACTTCGAGCACCGTGGCCGCATGCCCAAGACCGGCATGGGTCACAACTGGGTGCTGACCCGCGCCACCGACGTGGAAGGCGTGGCCAAGGCCGGGGTGGCAGCCGGCGCGGCACGCGGCTTCGTGCCGCAAGGCGACTCGCGGGTGATTGCGGCCACGCCGCTGCTCGGTGGCGGCGAGCGCGCCTCGGTCAGTTTCAAGGTCGGCATGCTCGCCAAGGACGACAAGTACACCTACTTCTGCTCCTTCCCCGGCCACTGGTCGATGATGCGCGGCACGCTCAAGCTGGGTGCCTGATACGGCCGCAGCGCGGACTGCTTTCCGGGCTGCGGGCTGACGTTCACGGGCGGTGACTCAGCGGTGAGCCCCAGCTCGATGGCCGCCGCCCTGGGCGTGCTGGCCTGCAAACGCACTCGTCCCGACGCGCAGTTCTGCGCGGATCACCGGGTGGATCCAGCAGCGCAGCACGAACACGCCGTCGTGCGGCGGCGTCCACCGCAGTACGGTACCCGGTAGCTGGGTGCCGAGGTTCACCACGCTGCCATCCGGATTAGTGATGTAGATGCTGTGCGCGATGTCGGAGCGGTTGTCGATCTCGATCGGTTCTCCGGCACGCGGAGCGAAGGACCAGGCCTCGAATTCGTGCTGCGACAGCGTCATCCGCGCCATCGCGCCGGGCGGCACGGCAGCGCAGGACGAGAGCAGGCCGAGGCACAGGAAGGCCAGGACAAGCGCGGGTCTGTGGAAGCGAGCAGGCATGTCGGGGCCTCATTGCGGCAGGGGCGGCGCCTCGATGTGCAGCAGGCCGCCATCGAGGGTGCGCAGGAACGCGATCAGCGCGGCGCGTTCGGCCGCATCCAGCTCGAACGCCTTCATCTCCGGCGACAGACTGGGTCGCTGCACGCCGCCGCGCTCGTAGTGCTCGATGACGGCCTCGAGCCTGTTTATCGAACCGTCGTGCATGTACGGCCCGTCGAGCGCCAGGTCGCGCAGCGAAGGGGTCTTGAAGGCATGCCGCATCAGCACCACTTCGGCCGGGGCGTGAGCGCCCCGCCCCGGGTCGGCCGATGTCAGGCCGATGTCGTGGAAGCTGTCGTCGGTGAAGCGCCAGCCCTTGTGGCAGGCCACGCAGCGCGCCTTGCCGGTGAACAGGCGAAAGCCTTCGCGCGCCTGCGCGTCGATCGCGTCCTCGTCACCTTCGACCCAGCGGTCGAAGGCGGCCACCGGCGACACCAGCGTGCGCTGGAAACTCGCCAGCGCGTCCGCCACACGCCGGGCCGTAACTTGCTCGTCACCGTAGGCCTGCCCGAACAGCGCGCGGTAACCCGCGATGCCCGACAGACGGGCGACCAGGGCCGGCAGATCGTGGCCCATTTCGTGCGGCGCCGTCAGCGGCAGCACGGCCTGGGCCTCCAGCGAGTCCGCCCGCCCATCCCACATCAGCACGCTCAGCCATGCGCTATTGACCACCGTCGGCGTGCGCCGGGGGTGCATCAGCCCCTCCGACCCGACCGGCTGCACCCGGCCGTCGCTCCAGCGCTGCGCCGGCGCATGGCAGGTGGCACAAGACATGGTGGCGTCGCGCGACAAGCGCGGATCGAAGAACAGGCTGCGGCCGAGCTCGACCTCGGCGGCGCTCGGCGGGGTGCCGCGCGGCGTCGGCACCCCGTCCGGCCGGCGAAAGGCGGTCCGCCCATCATCGCCGACCGCGGCCGCGGCGACGCCGCCGGCGAACATCGACAGACCGAAGGCGATCACCCGCAACGCACGGTGCGCAGCGGGCGAGCGGACGGTGCGCGCCCGTTCCACGGCACTCAGCTCGCCTTGCCGACGATGGGCGAGATCGTGCAGTGGTAGGTCATCGCGTCGTTGTCGGCGCCGAAGCACCACACGATGTCGTTGTTGAACTCCGGCCGGTAGATCGGCAGCTCGCCCTCGGTGTTGACGCAGTTGCAGCGCCCGCAGGTGTGCTTGCCGCAGCAGTCGCGATAGGCGATCAGGTAGCTCTGCCCGTCGCCCGGGTTGTAGCAGCTCGCCACCCACGAACTGGGCGACAGCTCGGTGCCCGGCGGGCAGGAGGTGAGCGAACCGCCGCAGCAGTCGCACAGGTTGCCGTCGATCGAGCAGTGGCGCCAGTAGTCGCAGGCCTTGGGGTCCTTGTCCTGGGGCTTGAAGCCCTCGCGGGTCAGCCCGCCCACGGTGGTGGCGTGGGCCTCGTTCAGCCGCCCGCGGCGGTCGACCGGCAGCAGCGGCAGCAGGGCGACCCCGGCGATGCGCGCCCCGAGCCGGCCGAGGAAGCTGCGGCGGCTGGTCCTGCTGGCGGTCGACCGTGCCAGCCTCTCGATGGTGGAATCAAAACCGGTGTTCTTCTTCACTTCGGTCTCCTTCGGCGTGGTCTCGCTCGATCTTGTCGTGAGGGGTTCGATGCAGCCGCCCCGGCAGCCGTCCGCCGCGCGGGGTGCCCTGGATCAGTGGAGTTCGTACTTCGCAGCGCTCGGCGATGCAGCCTCGCGCTGCAGATAGCCCTGCAGCGAGGCGTGGCCCATGCGCACGGTCTCGAACAGGCTCTCGACGTGCTCGCGGGTGTTGCACAGGCCCTTGGCCTGGATCACGCCGTCCTGGTCGAGGAGCACGCCGTAGGGGATCTTGGCCACCTGGAAGCGCATGCCGATCTCGGCCGAGACCACGTAGCGCTCGTCCTGCAGCGGGTGGCGGCGCAGGAATTCCCGGTGCTCGGCGGGCGAACCGTCGCTGATCAGCACCACGTCGGCGCCCTCGGCCGCCGCCACCGAGCGGATGATGGGCAGCAGCTTGGCGCAGATCGGGCAGGTCGGGCCGGTGAACATCAGCAGGCTGGGGCGGCCGGGATTGAGCGGCCGGCCCACCGCGATCGGCGCACCGTCGATGTCGCTGAGCTTGAACACCGGCGAGCGCTCGCCGATGTCGGGGCCGTGGTCGATCATCATCGCGCCCAGCGGCGCCGAGCGCTCGTGCAGCAGGCCGATCTGGCGCACCACGCCGAACATGAGGGCCGACAGGGCGATGAAGCCGGCCCACAGGAGGATGTTGGAGGCAAAGAGGATTTCGCTGCTCATGGGTGTGATTCCTTGGAGAGTTGT
>DMCZ01000012.1:4324-4946 GCA_003446655.1 Thauera sp.
GTGCTCGACGCCGGCACGAGCAGTGCTGCGGCACAGGCCAGCTCGACCCATGGCAGCAGCGCCGCGAACGGCACCACCAGGGCGCGGGGCAGGACGCGGTAGTTGGCGACGACGCCGAGGAACTCGTCCGCATGCCGCAGCTTGGGCAGCGCCGCGGCCAGCAGGACGAGGGCGAGGAACAGCTTGGCCGACACCAGCACGGCCGGATTGAAGAGCCCGTTCATGGCGTATCACCGATCCGGCGTGACGATCAGCGTCGGCGCCCGGCCCAGCTCATCCACCGTGCCGAGCGCCGCACCGCTGCGGGCGTCGTGGATGTAGAGCGTCTTGTCGGTCGCCGATACCGCGTAGAGCAGCGGACTGGCATCCTGGCTGACCCCAATGGCATCGATCTCGTGCCCCAGGTCGATGCGGCGCAGACGCTTTCCGGTGCTGCCATCGACCACGAACACGAAGCGGCTGGGCAGCTTGTGGGTCCATTTCTCGCGCTGGTCGGCGAGCAGATAGATCTCGTTGCTGGCCTTGTGGTAGGTGACCGGCTGCCAGCCCCCCGGGCGCCACTTGGCGGCCTTCTCCTGCTCGGTGAACACCTCGATCGGCGCGAGGAACTCGGCGCCCGCGG